>JAQSWP010000307.1 GCA_029266575.1 Alphaproteobacteria bacterium
CGTAGAGGTTGGTCTTCAGCGTCTCGTCGAAATGTTCCGGCGTCAGGTCTTCCAGGCGCGGCACATGCACCTGGAAGGCGGCGTTGTTGACCAGCACGTCGAGCCGGCCAAACTCCGCTGCCGTATCCGCCACCGCCTGGCGGCAGAAATCGCGTTCCTTCACGTCGCCTTTCAGGATCAGGCAGCGGCGGCCTTCGGCTTCCACCGCTTCAGCGGTGATCTCGGCATCGCGATCTTCCGCCAGATGGGCAATGGCGACGTCGCAGCCTTCGCGCGCGAACAGCACCGCCACGGCGCGGCCAATGCCGGAATCGCCGCCGGTGATCAGCGCCGCCATGCCCTCAAGCTTGCCTGAGCCCAGATAGAAAGGTGCATCGTACATCGGCGGTGGCTCGAGCTTGCGTTCGTCGCCGGGCTTGGGCTGGTGCTGCCTGGGAAACGGCGGCGCCGGATATTCGCGGGCGCCGGCCTGCATCGCCTCCTGCTCGCCCGATTTCGACTTCTTCTTCGCTTTCTGCCGCTGGTCGGCTTTCGCCACCTGCTGCTGGATGCGCTGCTGCTTTTTCGCCACGACTTTGGTGGATTTCGCCATCGATTCCTCCGGCTCCCACAAGGCAACGACGCGAAACCAGGATTGTTCGCCGGGGCACTGAAACGAAACCCGAACGTTAACCAGTTACCCAAAGCGGAGGACCAGCGAATGGCTTTCAATTCGGAAATGCGCAAGGAAAAGCCCAAGGACGACAAGGCCAAGCTGCCCGAGTCCGAGGAGAAGAAAGAAAAGAAACTGGATCAGGATCTGAAGAACACGTTTCCTGCCAGCGACCCGATCGCGAAGGAAAACATCGTCACCGGCTCGCGGGCGAAAAAGCCCGAGTTGCCGAAGGACTGACGAAACGAACGCCGCCTTGCTTTGCCGCAAGGCGGCGTTTTCGTTTCCGACGATCAAGGGAAATGGGGCGAGCGACGGGACTCGAACCCGCGACATCCAAGACCACAACCTGGCGCTCTACCAACTGAGCTACGCCCGCCACAGAGGGCGGTTTGGTAGAACTTTCCGCCTTTTGGGTCAAGCGCCCGCCGTATAGCCCCTATTTGCGCAGAATGACCCAGACGGCATGGATGATGCCCGGCACGTAGCCCAGCAGCGTCAGTAGCAGATTGAGCCAGAAATGGCCGCCCAAACCGACCTGCAGGAACACGCCCAGAGGCGGCAGCAGGATCGCCAGCAAAATCCGCAGCCAGTCATGGTCGTCGCGCCGGGGCACCGGCTCCATCCGAGTCAATGCTCACAATCCCATAACGATAAGCCCGCCGGCGATCAGCACCAGCAGCGCGCCAATACCCAGAATGTCGCGCGAAAACTTGGCCATGGCGCCCTCCTGCTCATGCCGGTTGTCGCGCCAACGGCAATGCTGCGGGAAGGTTCCCGGCTCAGCGCCGAAAATGTCTGGCCAGCCGCTCCAGGGCGCCGTCGAGGGTCGAATCGTTCTTGCAGAAGCAGAAGCGGGCGAAATATTCCGGCCCGCCCTGCTGGTAGAAGGCCGACACCGGCACCGCCGTGACCTTGGCTTCGGTGGTGATGTGGCGGCAGAAATCCTCGTCGTTGCCGTTGAAGCCCAGCGGCCGGAAGTCCGTGGTGACGAAATAGGTGCCGTCCGCCTTCAACACGCCAAAGCCGATCTCGGCCAGGCCCTTGGACAACCGGTCGCGCTTGGCCTGCATGTCCGAGGCCAGGCGGTTGAAATAGGTGTCGTCCTTGTTCAGGCCGACGGCGGCGGCGAATTGCAGGTTGGGCGGGGTGGTGAAGGTCATGAACTGGTGCGTCTTGGCGATCGGCTTCATCAGCGCCGGCGCCGCAGTGATGTAGCCGATCTTCCAGCCCGTGACTGAAAACGTCTTGCCGGCCGAGCCGATGCGGGCGCAGCGCTCGCGCATGCCGGGCAGGCTCATCAGCGGAATGTGCCGGCCGCCGTCGAACACCAGATGCTCGTAGACCTCGTCGCACACCGCATAGGCGTCGTGCTTGAGGCAGAGATCGGCGATGAACTGCAATTCCTCGCGCGTGAACACCTTGGAGCAGGGATTCATCGGCGTGTTGAACAGGATCAGCTTGGTCTTGTCGGAAAACGCCTTGGCCAGAGCTTCGCGCGGCAATTGCCAGTGCGGCGGCTCGATGCGCACCAGCTTCGGGATGCCGCCGGCGCGGCGCACGATCGGCAGATAGGAATCGTAGAGCGGTTCGATCAGCACCACCTCATCGCCAGGCTCGATCAGTCCGAACAGGCAGTCGGCCAAAGCTTCGGTGGCGCCGGAGGTGACCATCACCTCGCTCTGCCAGTCGATGTCGAGCCCGTAGAAGCGCTTGTTGTGCCTGGCCACCGCCTGGCGCAGTTCGGGGATGCCCATCATCGGCGGATACTGGTTGTGGCCGGTCATCACGTACTCGGCCGCCGCCTTGCGCACGTCCTCCGGCCCGGGATCGTCGGGGAATCCCTGACCGAGATTGAT
>JAQSWP010000011.1 GCA_029266575.1 Alphaproteobacteria bacterium
ATAGCGCGCGTAGTTGTAGTTGTTGACGACTGCCGTTATCAGCGGCTCGTCGACGGCGCTTTGCTCTTTCTTCCAGCCTAGCATCCGCAACTCGCTTGATTCGCGTTGCTTACTCGGCGCTGAACGCCTGCAGCCCGGTCATCGCCCGGCCCAGGATCAGCGCATGCACGTCGTGCGTACCTTCGTAAGTGTTGACCGCTTCCAAATTCATCACATGACGGATGACGTGATATTCGTCGGAGATGCCGTTGCCGCCATGCATGTCGCGCGCAACGCGGGCGATGTCGAGCGCCTTGCCGCAATTATTGCGCTTGATCAGCGAGATCATTTCCGGCTGGGCGCGATGCTCGTCGCGCAGGCGGCCCACCCGCAGGCAGGCCTGCAGGCCCAGCGCGATCTCCGTTTGCATGTCGGCCAGCTTCTTCTGAATGAGCTGATTAGCCGCCAAGGGACGGCCAAACTGCTTGCGGTCCATGGTGTATTGCCGCGCCTGCATCCAGCAGAACTCTGCCGCGCCCATCGAGCCCCAGGCGATGCCGAAGCGCGCGCTGTTGAGGCAGGAGAAGGGGCCGCGCAGGCCCGAGACGTTGGGCAACATGTTGGCTTCCGGCACGAACACGTTGTCCATGACGATCTCGCCGGTGACCGAGGCGCGCAGGGAGAACTTGCCTTCGATCTTGGGCGTCGTCAGGCCCTCCATGCCGCGTTCCAGGATGAAGCCGCGAATGGCGCCGCCATCGAGCTTGGCCCAAACCACCAGCACATCGGCGATCGGCGAGTTGGTGATCCACATCTTGGCGCCCGAAACGCGGAAGCCGCCCGGCGCCGTGGTGGCGCGCGTCTTCATGCCGCCGGGATCGGAGCCGTGGTCGGGCTCGGTCAGGCCGAAGCAGCCGACCCATTCGCCGGTCGCCAGCTTGGGCAGGTACTTCATGCGCTGCTCTTCGGTGCCGAACTCGTAGATCGGGTACATGACCAGCGAGGACTGCACGCTCATGGCAGAGCGATAGCCGCTGTCGACCCTCTCGACCTCGCGCGCGATCAGCCCGTAGGAGACATAGTTCACTTCCGAGCAGCCGTATTTGGCAGGCAAAGTGGCGCCGAGCAGGCCCAACGCGCCAAACTCGTTCATGATCTCACGGTCGAACTTCTCGTGCCGGTTGGCCGCCAGCACGCGGCTCATCAATTTGTCCTGGCAATAGTCGCGCGCGGTGTCGCGGATGGCGCGCTCCTCTTCGCTCAACTGATCATCGAGCAGGAACGGATCTTCCCAGTCGAAGCCGCGCGCGGCGTGGCCGGCGCTGGCAGTGGACGAAACGGTGGCGGCTTTCGGTGGGGTCACGAGGCAATCTCCCGGCAACAAACGCGTTCAATCATGCCGGCGCGCCGGCGCAGCTGTGGTTTAACGCGAATCGGCGCAACGGCAAAGGACAACGGCCTGAAGTGGGTGCTGGTTTTTGCCCTTGCCGGAGCCGAACAGCTTTGATCTTATTAGGAAAAATAGGCTGTGGCGGTAACCGCGGCCATGCAGCACAGGCAGGGCGAGCGCGAAACGGACCTCAACGTCCGGGCAGGGGGCGTATGGAGTATTTTCTCCAGCAGCTGATCAACGGGGTCACGCTGGGCGCGATCTACGGCCTGATCGCCATCGGCTACACGATGGTGTACGGCATCATCGGCATGATCAATTTCGCCCACGGCGAAATCTACATGATCGGCGCTTTCATCGCGGTCATCTGCTTCGCCCTGCTCGGTATGCTGGGCATCACTTGGATTCCGCTGGTGCTGATCATCGTGCTGCTGGTGTCGATGTGCCTGACGGCGCTTTACGGCTGGACGGTGGAACGCATCGCCTATCGACCGCTGCGCGGTTCCTTCCGGCTGGCGCCGCTGATCTCCGCCGCCCAGGGTGCCAAGATTAAGCCGCTGCAGCCAATGGTGCGTGGCGGTTTCGAGGTGATGCGCGGCGAGACCTTCACCGTGAACGCGTCCTATCTGCAGGTCATCATCGTGCTGATGACCGTGGCGCTGATGGCCGGCTTCACTTGGCTGATCGCGGCCACGCCTTTAGGGCGTGCCCAGCGCGCCTGCGAGCAGGACCGGGTGATGGCATCGCTGCTGGGCGTGCATACCGATCGCACCATTTCGCTGACCTTCGTGCTCGGCGCCATTCTCGCCGCCGTCGCCGGCGTTATGGTGACGCTGTACTACGGCGTGGTCGATTTCTACATCGGCTTCCTGGCCGGGCTTAAGGCCTTCACCGCCGCCGTGCTGGGCGGCATCGGCAGCCTGCCGGGCGCCATGCTGGGCGGCCTGCTGATTGGCCTGATCGAGGCGTTCTGGTCGGCCTATTTCAGCATCGAGTACAAGGACGTGGCGGTGTTCGCCATCCTGGTGATCGTGCTGATCTTCCGCCCCACCGGCCTGCTGGGCTCGCCCGACGTGGAGAAGGTCTGAGCATGAACGCGGTCGCCCGGGTCAAGGATGCCGCGCTCGCAGCCCTTGTCGCTGCCGTTCTGGCACTGCCCTTGCTGGGTTTCGCCACCATCGATACCGGCGGTCCGCTCGGCATCAGCACCCGCTTCGACTACGTCGCTTATGCCGCGCTGGCGGTGTTCGTCGGCCGGCTGGTGTTCATGGCGCTGGTCGATCTGTGGCGCGAGCGGCAGATGGATAGCGCCAGGGAAGCCGCGCATGATCCCGGCAAGCCTGATCGCATGGCGCAGATCGGCAAATTGGCCGATCGCTGGCTGCTGCCGCTGATGATCGGCTTCGCTATCGTGCTGCCTTTCCTGCCATTCGCCGACCGCACCGTGGTCGATCTGGCGACGGTGGTGCTGATCTACGTCATGCTGGGCTGGGGCTTGAACATCGTGGTCGGCCTGGCGGGCCTGCTCGATCTCGGCTACGTCGCTTTCTATGCCGTTGGCGCCTACAGCTACGCGCTGCTGCAGATGCATTTCGGTTTCGGCTTCTGGGAAGCGCTGCCGCTGGCCGGCCTGTTCGCAGCCTTTTTCGGCGTGTTGCTGGGTTTTCCCGTTTTGCGCCTGCGCGGCGACTATCTGGCGATCGTAACTCTGGGCTTCGGCGAGATCGTCCGTATTATCCTGCTGAACTGGCAGAAAGTGACAGGCGGGCCGGCCGGTATCTCCGGCATCCAGCGTCCGTCGTTTTTCGGCTTCCCCTTCAGCGCCGATCCGCCGGCTGGCAAGACCGCGTTTCATGATCTGCTGGGCATCGAATATTCCTCGATCCATCGCATCATCTTTCTCTACTACCTGATCCTGCTGCTGGCGCTGATCACCTCGCTGTTCACCGCCCGGATCCGCCGCCTGCCGGTGGGCCGCGCCTGGGAGGCGCTACGCGAGGACGAGATCGCCTGCAAGGCGCTGGGTATCAATCCCACCAACACTAAGCTTACCGCCTTCGCCATCGGCGCCATGTTCGGCGGTTTCGCCGGCTGCTTCTTCGCCACGCGACAGGGCTTCATCAGCCCGGAGAGTTTCACTTTCATCGAATCGGCTGTGATCCTGGCCATCGTGGTGCTGGGCGGCATGGGCAGCCAGGCCGGCATCGTGCTGGCGGCGACGCTGTTGACTCTGCTGCCGGAGATAGCGCGCGAGTTCGCGCTGTTCCGCATGCTGGCGTTCGGCATGGCAATGGTGCTGATCATGGTATGGCGGCCGCAAGGGTTGCTGGCGCATCGCGAGCCGACCATCAAGCTCAAGCCCAAGGGCGCGTCTTGAACGCGCCGCTGTTGCAGGTCGAGCACCTGACGATGCGCTTCGGCGGCCTGGTCGCCGTCGACGACGTGTCGTTCTCTGCCGCGCCCCGGCAGATCACTGCCATCATAGGCCCCAACGGCGCCGGCAAGACCACGGTGTTCAACTGCATCGCCGGCTTCTACAAGCCCAGCGTCGGGCGCCTGGCGCTGCGGCGCGACAGCCGCCAGTATCTGCTGGAGCGCATGCAGGGCCATCACATCGCCCATCACGCCCGCGTCGCGCGCACCTTCCAGAACATCCGCCTGTTCGCCAAGATGACGGTGCTGGAAAATCTCATCGTCGCCCAGCACAACCGGCTGATGCTGGCGTCGGGCTATACGGCGCTAGGGCTGTTCGGCTGGCCAGCCTATCGCCGTGCCGAGCGTGACGCTGTGGAGAAAGCCAGATACTGGCTCGATCGCATCGATCTGACCGGCGTTGCCGACATGCCGGCTGCCAGCCTGCCCTATGGCGGCCAGCGGCGTCTCGAGATCGCGCGCGCCATGTGCACCGACCCGGTGCTGCTGTGCCTGGACGAGCCGGCCGCCGGCCTCAATCCACGCGAATCGCATGAGCTCAACGAATTGCTGATCTTCATCCGCGACAGCCACGATTGCGGCCTGCTGCTGATCGAGCACGACATGGGCGTGGTGATGCAGATCTCCGACCACATCGTGGTGCTGGATTACGGGCGCAAGATCTCCGATGGCTCGCCGCAGAAGGTGCGCAACGATCCGGCCGTCATTCGCGCCTATCTCGGCGATGAGGAAGACGGCGCCGGATACAAGAGCGGGGGAGCGTCCTGATGCTGGTCATCGAGGGCGTCCAGACCTTCTACGGCGCGGTGCACGCGCTGAAAGGCGTCGATCTGAAAGTCGGCACCGGCGAGATCGTGGCGCTGATCGGCGCCAATGGTGCGGGCAAGTCGACCCTGCTGATGACGATCTGCGGCAATCCCAAGCCGCGCTATGGCCGCATCCTGTTCGACGGCGACGACATCGTCGGCATACCAACGCATCTGCTGGTGCGGCGGGGTCTGGCGCATGCGCCGGAAGGACGGCGTATTTTCCCGCGCATGAGCGTGGTGGAAAATCTGCGGCTGGGCGCGGTGGCGGCCGACCCGGCGCATTTCAGCAGCGATTTGGAGCGCGTGTTCGGCCTGTTCCCGCGCCTGAAGGAACGGCGCGACCAGCGCGGCGGCACGCTGTCGGGCGGCGAGCAGCAGATGCTGGCGATCGCCCGCGCGCTGATGAGCCGGCCGCGCGTGCTGCTGCTGGACGAGCCCTCGCTCGGCCTGGCGCCGCTGGTGGTCAAGCAGATCTTCGCCATCATCGAGGAGATCAACAAGCGCGACGGCGTCACCGTGCTGCTGGTCGAGCAGAACGCCTTCCATGCGTTGCGTCTGGCGCATCGTGGCTACGTTCTGGTCAACGGCCAGATCGCCATGACCGGCACCGGGCAGGATCTGCTGGCCAACGAGCAGATCCGGTCTGCCTATCTCGAGGGAGGCCACGGGCGATGAACGAAATCCTCGGCGCCGACATTCCGGTCTTCATTGGCGTGATGGTCGTGCTGGCCGGCGGCTGCGGCTTCATGATGGGCCAGGCCCTTGCCGGCAACTGGCGGCCCTATTGGCAGGTGCTGTTCTATTCCGCGCTGCTGGCCGCGGCCGGCCGCTTCCTGGAATACGCCCTGTTCTCGGGCCAGCTTTTGGCCCTGGTGCCGTTTCTCGCCGGTTACGTGGCGGTGCTGGCCCTGGCGTCGCTGGGCTACCGGCTGACCCTGGCTGACCTGATGGTGCGTCAGTATCCATGGTTATACGAACGGGCGGACGTCTTTCGCTGGCGCGAAAAACCATCCGCAACCGACAATCTTGCCGCGCCTCCGGCAAGCCACTAGAGTCGTTTCACACGCATCAACAGGGAGATGCCTAAATGCGCAAACTTACTATTGGTCTTGCTGCCCTTACGGCGGTCGGACTTTTTGCCGGTGTCGCTTCGGCGCAGGTCAAGATTTCGCTGAACGGACCCATCACCGGCCAGCTCGCCAGTTTCGGCGAGCAGATGAAACGCGGCGCCGAAATGGCGGTCGCCGATCTCAACGCCAAGGGCGGCGTCAACGGCCAGAAGATCGAATTGGTTATCGGCGACGATCAGTGCGATGCCAAGCAGGCCGTGTCCGTCGCCAACCGCTCGGTGCAGGACAAGGTCGCGGTCGTGATCGGCCATTTCTGCTCGGGCTCCTCGATCCCGGCTTCCGACGTCTACAACGAAGAGAACATCCTGCAGATCTCGCCGGCTTCGACCAACCCGAAGTTCACCGATCGCGGCTACAAGAACACCTATCGCGTCTGCGGCCGTGACGACCAGCAGGGTCTGGTGGCCGGCGCCTATATCGCCGACAAGTTCAAGGGCAAGAAGGTCGCCATCCTGCACGACAAGACCCCGTACGGTCAGGGCCTGGCGGATGAGACCAAGAAGGCGATGAACGCCAAGGGCGTGAAGGAGACGATGTACGAGGCGATCACCGCCGGCGAGAAGGACTACTCGGCGCTGATCTCCAAGATGAAGCAGGCTGGCGTCGAGCTGATCTATCTCGGCGGCTACCATCCCGAGGCGGGCCTGATCGTGCGCCAGGCCAAGGAGCAGGGCCTTGCTGCACCGCTGATGGGTGGCGACGCGCTGGTCGACAAGCAGTTCTGGGCCATCGCGGGTGACGCGGGCGCCGGCACCTTGATGACCTTCGACGCCGATCCGCGCAAGAACCCGGGTGCCAAGCCGATCGTCGACAAGTTCAAGGCGGCGGGCTACGACCCCGAGGGCTACACCCTCTATACCTACGCCGCCATCCAGGTCTGGGCGCAAGCCGCCACCACCGCCAAGTCGGTGAAAACGGCGGACGTTTCCAAGGCGATGAAGGCGGGCAAGTTCGACACGGTGCTGAACCAGATCTCGTTCGACGCCAAGGGCGACACCACCACTCCGGCCTACCAGGTCTATGTCTGGAAGGCCGGCGCCTACGACTACGTGAACTGATCCCAACACAGGGGTTTCTGTTAGGAAAGGCCCGGTTTCGACCGGGCCTTTTCGCTTTTAGGGTATGGGGGGACGTTTTCGGCGTCTTCGGGACCGCCATTTCTTGTAGGCCTGTAGCGAGCAAAGCCGAGATATGGTAAGCCATTGGTCTCAGGCGCATGGGGGACACAAGGGCTTGAAATGGCGGGTGAAATCATCGCGATCGCGTCGGATCACGCCGGCTTCGAGTACAAGGACGTCCTCAAGCGCCAATTGACCGACTGGGGATACGGGGTGCTCGATCTGGGCACCGATTCCACCGCGTCGGTCGATTATCCGGATTTCGGCCGTCGCCTGGCCCAGGCGGTGGCCGAGGGAAAGGTGCGGCGCGGCGTGATCATCTGCGGGACCGGCATCGGCATTTCCATTGCCGCCAATCGCGAGCCGAAAGTGCGGGCCGCCTTGTGCCATGACGCGACATCCGCCCGCCTGGCCCGCCAGCACAACGACGCCAACGTGCTGGCGCTGGGCGCGCGTCTGACCGGATTGGAAGTGGCGCGCGACACCTTGCGCGCTTTCCTGGACACCGAATTCGAAGGCGGGCGGCATCAGGGCCGCGTCGCCAAGCTGGGCGCCTGACGGGCGCGGAGGAGCAGAGGACTATGTCGAGCAGCAGCGCCAGCAAACCGGTCGTCACCCATGCCGGTTTCTTCGAGCGCAGCCTGAAACAGGCCGACCGCGAGATTTTCGACGCCATCCGGCACGAGCTGGACCGGCAGCAGAACCAGATCGAGCTGATCGCGTCCGAGAACATCGTCAGCCGCGCCGTGCTGGAAGCGCAAGGCTCGGTGATGACCAACAAATACGCCGAGGGCTATCCCGGCAAGCGCTACTACAATGGCTGCGAGTTCGTCGACGTCGCCGAAACGCTGGCGATCGAGCGCGCCAAGAAGATCTTCAACTGCGCCTTCGCCAACGTGCAGCCGCATTCCGGCGCCCAGGCCAATCAGGCCGTGTTCATGGCCTGCCTGAAGCCGGGCGACACCTTCATGGGCCTCGATCTGGCTGCGGGCGGGCATCTGACGCACGGTTCGCCGGCCAATCAGTCGGGCAAGTGGTTCAACGTCGTGCCCTATACGGTGCGCAAGGACGACCAGCGCATCGACATGGACGAGGTGGCGAAGATCGCCGCCCAGCACAAGCCCAAGCTGATCATCGCCGGCGGCTCGGCCTATCCGCGCTTCTGGGATTTCGCCCGCTTCCGCCAGATCGCCGATTCGATCGGCGCCATCTTCATGGTCGATATGGCGCATTTCGCCGGCCTGGTGGCGGGCGGCGTGCATCCCAGCCCATTCCCGCATGCCCATATCGCCACCACCACCACGCACAAGACCTTGCGCGGCCCGCGCGGCGGCATGGTGCTGACCAATGACGAGGCGCTGGCCAAGAAGATCAATTCCGCGGTGTTCCCCGGCCTGCAAGGCGGGCCCTTGATGCACGTCATTGCCGCCAAGGCCGTGGCCTTCGGCGAGGCGCTGACGCCGGAGTTCCGGGCCTATGCCGCAGCCGTGGTCGAGAACGCCAAGGCGATGGCGGGCTCGCTCAAGGAGCGCGGCTACGATCTGGTCTCGGGCGGCACCGACAACCATCTGATGCTGGTTGATCTGCGCTCGAAGAAGCTCACCGGCAATATCTGCGTCGAGAGTCTCGAGCGCGCCCGCATCACCACCAACAAGAACGGCGTGCCGTTCGATCCGGAGAAGCCCATGGTGACGTCCGGCGTGCGGCTGGGCAGTCCGGCGGGAACGACGCGCGGCTTCGGCGCCGCCGAGTTCCGCCAGGTCGGCGGCCTGATCGCCGACGTGCTCGACGGGCTGGTCGACAGGAGCAACGACAATTCGGGGAACGAGAAAGCGGTGGCGGACAAGGTTGTGGCCTTGTGCGCGCGCTTTCCGATTTACGGCGGTCACTGACCGCCGCGCGTTTTGGGGGGACTAAAGAATGCGCTGTCCGTTTTGCGGCAACGAAGACACACAGGTGAAGGACTCGCGTCCGACCGAGGACAATTCCGCCATCAGGCGGCGGCGCTTCTGTCCGGCCTGCGGCTCGCGCTTCACCACGTTCGAGCGCGTGCAATTGCGCGAACTGACGGTGGTGAAGAAGAACAACCAGCGCGTTCCGTTCGATCGCGACAAGCTGGCACGCTCCATCATCACCGCCTGCCGCAAGCGGCCCGTGGATCCCGAGCGCATCGAGCGCATGGTCAACGGCATCGTGCGGCGGCTGGAAAGTTCCGGCGAAAGCGAAATCCCCTCAACCCATATCGGCGAGTTGGTGATGGACGCGCTTTCGGCGCTCGATCCGGTGGCCTATGTCCGCTTCGCCTCGGTCTATCGCAATTTCCGCGAAGCCAAGGATTTCGAGGATTTCCTCGGCAAGCTGGGCGGCGACACCGTCGAGGAATAAGGCGGGCTGTCGTGCCCGTGGCAATGCATGGCTGACGATCGGCAGTGGATGCAGGCGGCGCTGGTTCTGGCGCGGCGCAATCTCGGCCGCACCTGGCCCAATCCATCCGTTGGCTGCGTGCTGGTGCGGGAAAATCGCCTGCTCGCCAATGGCTGGACGCAGCCGGGTGGCCGCCCGCACGCCGAAACCCATGCCATTTCCCGCGCCAGGGAATCGCTGCAAGGGGCAACTGCCTATGTCAGCCTGGAACCGTGCAGCCATCATGGCCGCACGCCGCCCTGCGCCGATGCGTTGATCGCGGCCGGGATCAAGCGCGCCGTGATTGCCACCGGCGATCCCGACAGCCGCGTCGCCGGTCTGGGCATCGCACGGCTGGAACAGGCCGGCATCGACGTCGTCATGGGGATATGCGCGGCGGAAGCGGAGGAGGTGGCGGCTGGATTTTTCACTCGCATCCATCACGGCCGACCACTGGTGACACTGAAACTCGCTACCTCATTGGATGGACGCATTGCGTTGGCCAGCAATGAGAGTCGCTGGATAACCGGGCCGGCGGCGCGCGAACACGGCCATTTCCTGCGCGCCACCAACGATGCCATCGCCATAGGCATCGGCACGGCATTGGCCGACGACCCGCTGCTGAACTGCCGGCTGCCGGGACTTGGCGGGCGCTCACCGGTCCGTATCGTTTTCGATGCCAAGGCCCGGCTGCCCGCGACGGCGAAGCTTGCCATCACGGCAAAGAACCCGCGCACGATTGCGCTAACCGCAAACCCTGTTGGCGCGAAAGCAATGAAAGACGCTGGCGTTGAAATCGTCGAGGTTCCAGCATCGGCTGAGGGAATTGACGTCGGATTGGCAATGAAAGCGCTCGGCGATCTGGGCCTGACGAGAGTGCTGGTCGAAGGCGGCGGGCGGCTGGCGGCTTCGCTGGTGGCGGCCGATCTGGTCGATCGTATCGCCTGGTATCGCGCGCCTTTCGCCATCGGCGGCGACGGCGTGCCCGGCATTGGCGCGCTGGCGCTGGCGTCCATGGTCGAGGCCCGCGCCTTCGTCAGGACTGGGCTGCAGCCGCTCGGTCCGGACGTGCTGGAAACCTACCGGCGCAGCGCCTAGTTTGCTGCCATGTTCACCGGCATCATCACCGACATTGGCCGCATCGCAGAGCGCGTCGACCGCGGCGCCGCCGGCGACCGGCTGTTCCTGGTCGAGACGCGCTACGATACGGGCACGGTGGATCTCGGCGCGTCGATCGCCTGCAACGGCTGCTGCCTGACCGTCACCGACAAGGGCCGTGACGGGCGCGTCCGGGGGTTCTGGTTCGCCGTCGAGGCATCCCAGGAGACGCTGTCCAAGACCACCCTGGGCGACTGGCAGGCCGGCACGCGCCTCAATCTGGAGCGCTCGCTGCGGCTGGGCGACGAGCTGGGCGGGCATCTGGTTTACGGCCATGTCGATGGCGTCGGCCGCATCGCCGCGCGCCGGCCGGAAGGCGGCAGCCTACGCTTCACCATCGAGGCGCCGGAAACCGTGGCGAAATACGTCGCCTCCAAGGGCTCGGTGGCGATCGACGGCGTTTCCCTGACCGTCAATGAGGCGGCGGGAAACAGCTTCGGCATCAACATCATTGCCCATACGCAGCAGGAAACCACCTTTGGCGGGCTGCAGCCGGGCCAAGCGGTCAATCTTGAGGTCGATATGCTGGCGCGGTACGTTGCCCGCCTGTTGGGAAGGGATGAGTTATGAGCACTGCCGAACCGTGGCGGGTGACGTTTCAGGAGCTGCTGACGCCGGCCGAGGAGATCATCGAGGAGGCGCGGCGCGGGCGCATGTTCATCCTGGTCGACGATGAAGACCGGGAGAACGAGGGCGACATCGTCATCCCGGCCCAGATGGCGACGCCCGAGACGATCAATTTCATGGCCCGCCACGCCCGCGGCCTGATCTGCCTCGCCATGACCCGCGAACGCATCGAGGAGCTGGGCCTGCCGCTGATGGCCAACAAGAACGGCACCCGCATGCAGACCGCCTTCACCGTCTCGATCGAGGCGCGCGAAGGGGTGACCACCGGCATTTCGGCCGCCGACCGCGCCCGCACCGTGTCGGTGGCGATCGATCCCTCCTGCGGCCCGCAGGACATCGTCACGCCGGGCCATGTGTTCCCGTTGATGGCCCGCGATGGCGGCGTGCTGGAGCGCACCGGCCATACCGAGGCGGCAGTCGACATCGCGCGGCTGGCCGGGCTGCAGCCGGCCGGGGTGATCTGCGAGATCATGAACGATGACGGCTCGATGGCGCGGCGCGACGATCTGATCCGCTTCGCCCAGCTGCACGGCCTGAAGATCGGCACCATCGCCGATCTCATCGCCTATCGGCGCAAATACGACTCCATCGTCAAGCGCGCGGCCGAGGTCAATCTCAACAGCCATTTCGGCGGCGATTTCCGCGCCATCGTCTACACCAACAAGTCGAGCCGCCAGCAGCACGTGGCGCTGGTCAAGGGCGACGTCGCTGGCGACAACCCGGTATTGGTGCGCATGCACGCCATCAGCATCTTCTCCGACGTGCTGGGCGAAATTCGCCCCGGCCGCGGCGGCGAGATCGAGCAATGCATGCGACTGATCGCGCAGGAGGGCAGGGGCGTCATCGTTCTGATCCGCGAATCGCTTGAAGTCGTGCTGGCCGAGCGCCAGCGCCGCGACGGCCAGCCGGTGCCGCCGCCGCAACCCAACGAGTTGCGCGATTACGGCGTCGGGGCGCAGATCCTGCAAGAAGAACATCGTCGGCCTCGAAGGCTTCGGCCTGACGGTGGTCGGCCAGCGGGCCATTCCCGCGCTGCGTCGCGCTGACTGACCATGGCCGGTCCGTCCTCCACCGCGCTCGAGCTGCCGAAATTCGCGCGGCCGCCGCATGTCATGATCGCCGAAGCTCGATTCTATACCGAGCTGGCGGACGAGATGGCGCGTGGCGCCATTGCTGAGCTGGAATCGGTCGGCGCCACCTACGAGCGCTTTTCGGTCGCCGGTGCCTTCGAGCTTCCCGCCGCCATTCGCATCGCTCTGCAGGCGACCGAGCGGGGGACGCTGAAGCGGCCGTTCGACGGCTATATCGCGCTGGGCTGCGTCATTCGCGGCGACACCACGCATTACGACTATGTCTGCGGCGAGAGCGCGCGGGGCTTGCAGGATCTGGCGATCGAATACGGCGCCGCCATCGGCTACGGCATTCTCACCGTCGAGAACGAGGAGCAGGCCTGGGTGCGGGCGCGGATTTCGGACCAGAACAAGGGCGGGGATGTGGCCCGCGCGTGCTTGGGCATAATCGGCCTGCGTCAGCGCTTCGGACTGTTTCCGCGATGAGCCCGGAACAGATCGATGCCGCTGCCGGCCGCCGCCGCAGCGCTGCCCGCATGGCCGCCGTACAGGCGCTCTATTCCATCGGCCAGGGTGGCGGCAGCCCGAAGGAAGTGGTCGGTGAATTCAATGACCATCGCTTCGCCACTCCCGACGAGGCCGGCACGCCGATCGAGCCGGATCGCGAATTCTTCTCCTCGCTGGTGTCCGGCTCCAGCGCGCGGCGCAAGGAGATTGACGCGCTGCTGAGCTCTTTCCTGGCCAAGAACTGGAGCCTCGAGCGCATCGAGAAGGTCGTGTACGCTATCCTGCAGGCGGGCGTGTTCGAGCTGCTGGACCGCGCCGATGTGCCGGCCAAGGTGGCGATCAACGAATACGTCGATATTGCGCATGCTTTCTATGCCGATGGCGAGCCTGGGTTCGTCAATTCGGTGCTCGATCGCATCGCCCGTGAAGTGCGGCCGGAAGAGTTCTCGGCCGGCGCCCGGTCGCGCTGAGCCTTTATGGCTGAGCACCGGCCCGGCGAATTCGAACTCATTGCGAAATATTTCGCGCCTCTGACGCGCGGTTTCCCTGGCGCCGGCAATTTGAAGAACGACATTGCCGTGTTGGCGCCGCCTGCTGGTTACGAGCTGATCGTCAAGACCGATGCTATCGTCGCCGGCGTGCATTTTCTGGCCGACGATCCGGCCGATCTGGTGGCGCGCAAGGCGCTGCGGGTCAATCTTTCCGATATCGCCGCCGGCGGCGGCTCGCCTTACGCTTACCAGATGGCGCTGGCCTTGCCGCGCGATTGGACGGAAACCTGGGTCGCTAATTTCTGCGCCGGCCTCGATGCCGATCAGCGCGAGTTCAATCTGCATCTGTGCGGCGGCGATACCGTCGCCACACCCGGTCCCCTGACGATTGCCATCACCGCCTTCGGTCTGGTGCCGAAGGGCACGGCAATGGGCCGCGACGGCGCCAAAGCGGGCGACGATATCTGGGTCACTGGCACGATCGGCGATGCCGCTCTCGGGCTGCGCGCCTTGCGCGGCGACGTGCCGCCGCTCGAGCCGGACGAGCGCCCCTATCTGGTGGAGCGCTATCGGCTGCCGCGCCCGCGGCTGGCGCTGGCGCCGATCCTGCGCGACGTGGCGCGCGTCAGCATCGATGTGTCGGACGGGCTGGTCGCCGATCTGGGCCATGTCTGCACCGCCTCCGGTGTCGGTGCGGCGATCGAAGCCACTGCCATCCCGTTGTCGCCCGCCGCGCGCCGTCTGGTCGGCGCCGATCCCGCTCTGCTGCCGGTTCTAATGACGGCAGGCGACGATTACGAAATCCTGTTCACGGCCACCAACGACCGTCGCGAAGGCCTCGAGGGCCTGGCGCGCCAGCTTGGCTTTCCGCTGACGCGGCTGGGACGGATCGTGGCGGGCAGCAAGGTGTCGGTGCTGCGTTTTGGCCAGCCGCTGGCCATCGACGTGGCCGGGGGCTTCCGTCACTTCTAGAGCGGATCATGATTGGGTGGAAGCGCAAGCGCTTCCACCCAATCATGTGAATCCGCTCTATTCCTTTATGTTAAGAGCAAATCAGGGTTTGGCGGGATCGCAAGCGATTCCGTCAAACCCTGATTTGCTCTAGGGCGTCATGCGCCTGCAAGCGGGCAGCACTGCGCCGCTGCCGCTTGCTGGCGCAGGCTAGACCGCTAAAGTCCCGCGCCACATGTCGTTTCTAACCTCCTTCTCGGCCTATCCGCATCGCAAGAAGATCGCCCTTCTGGCCCTGTGCCAGGCCTTGGCGCTGTCCTGCACCTCGATGTCCATCGTGGCGACGCCGATCGCCGCCTATTCCATCGCCGATACCAAGTGGCTTTCGACGCTGCCGATCGCCTTGCAGCATCTTGGCGTCATGCTGTCGACCTTTCCGGCCTCGTTCCTGATGCGCCGCATCGGCCGCCAGCGCGGCTTCATGGTCGGCGCCTGCGTCGGCATGTTCGGCGCGGTGCTGGCGACTGTCGCAATGTATCAGGCATCGTTTCAGCTGCTTTGCATCGGTCTGTTCTTCGTCGGTGGGTTTCTCGGCCATGCGCAGTACTACCGCTTCGCCGCCGCCGAAGTGGCGCCCGACTCCTATCGCGCCAAGGCGATCTCCTGGGTGTTGGCAGGCGGCGTGCTGGCGGCGATCATCGGTCCCAATCTGGCGAACGTCTCGCGCGACTGGCTGGCCCCGGTGCTGTTCGCCGGCACTTATATCGCCATGATCGGTCTGCTGGCTTTGTCGGTGGGCGTGCTGGTGTTCCTGCATGTGCCGCAGCCCAGCCAGGCCGATATCGCAGGCCCGCAACGTCCGCTGCTGGAGATCGTCACTCAGCCAATATTCGTTGTCGCCGCAGGCGGCGCCATCCTGTCCTACGCCGTGATGTCGTTTCTGATGACGGCGACGCCCTTTGCCATGACCGCCTGCAACTATGCCTTCTCCGACACGGCGCTGGTGATTTCCGCGCATGTGCTGGGCATGTTCATTCCCTCTTTCTTCTGCGGCTGGCTGATCACGCGCTTCGGCGTGCTGAATGTCATGCTGGTCGGCGTGGCGCTGCTGTTCGCGTCCGTGGCCATCAACCTGCATGGCATCACGCTGGAGCATTTCTGGCTGGCGCTGGTGCTGCTGGGCGTGGGGTGGAATTTCCTTTTCACCGGCGGCACGACCCTGGTGACCACCACCTACACCCCGTCGGAACGGGCCAAGACCCAGGCGGTGAACGATTTCCTGGTGTTCGGCACGACCGGGCTGGCCAGCCTGTCGGCCGGTATCCTGCACGAAGTCTTTGGCTGGTCCGTGTTGAACGTCATTTCCCTGCCTTTGATCGGCCTGGCCCTGCTGGCGGTGCTCTCCTTGCGCCTGCGCAGCCGCACGGCGATCGCCTAAAACCCCGTTTCGGCCGTCGAAAACCGTCTATCGGCTCGAATCAGGATGGTTATCCTCAAGTGTTGCCATGCCGTAACCAATCTGGCATTTTCCGCCCGCCTATTGCCGGGGGGAGCTTGACCCGCCTGGGTCGGGTTTCGGCCAAACCGCCTAACGCGGCGCTCTCGCGCCGACCAACGAGTTGAAAACAACAGGATAGAACAGATGTCCATGCCACTCTGGTTTGTCATCGGCTGCGGCGTGCTCGCCGTGCTGTATGGCATCTTCACCGCGCGTGCGGTGCTGTCGGCCGACGCCGGCACGCCGCGCATGCAAGAGATCGCCAAGGCCATTCAGGAAGGCGCCGGCGCCTACCTGAGGCGCCAGTACATCACCATCGCCATGGTCGGCGTCGTGGTGCTGGTGATCCTGTTCCTGCTTCTGGGTATCTGGTCGGCGATCGGCTTCCTGATCGGCGCCGTGCTGTCGGGCGCCGCCGGTTTCATCGGCATGAACGTGTCGGTGCGCGCCAATGTGCGCACGGCCGTCGCGGCGCAGAAAAGCCTGGCCGCGGGCCTCGATATCTCGTTCAAGGCCGGCGCCATCACCGGCATGCTGGTGGCGGGCCTGGCGTTGCTGGGCGTCGCCGTCTATTACGGCATCCTCCTCTCGGCCAAGGTCGACTCGCGCATCCTGATCGACGGCCTGGTGTCGCTGGGCTTCGGCGCCTCGCTGATCTCCATCTTCGCCCGTTTAGGCGGCGGCATCTTCACCAAGGGCGCCGATGTCGGCGCCGATCTGGTGGGCAAGGTAGAGGCGGGAATTCCCGAAGATGACCCGCGCAACCCGGCCGTGATCGCCGACAACGTCGGCGACAACGTCGGCGACTGCGCCGGCATGGCTGCCGATCTGTTCGAGACCTATGCCGTGACCGCGGTCGCCACCATGGTGCTGGCCTCGATCTTCTTCACCGGCGCTCTGGCCACCAATCTGATGATGTATCCGCTGGCCATCGGCGGCGCCTGCATCATCACTTCGATCATCGGCATGTTCTTCGTCAAGCTGGGCGCCAGCCAGAACATCATGATGGCGATGTACAAGGGCTTGATCGTGGCCGGCGTGCTGTCGATCCCGGCCTTTTACGGCGTCACCGAGTGGATCGTCGGCAACGGCACCGCGATGACGGTTGCCGGCAAGACCTTCAGCGGCATGTCGCTGTTCTACTGCTCGCTGGTTGGTCTGGCCGTCACCGGTCTGATCGTGTGGGTCACCGAGTACTACACCGGCATCGGTTATCGCCCGGTCCGTTCGGTGGCGCAGGCTTCGGTCACGGGTCACGGCACCAACGTGATCCAGGGCCTGGCGATCTCGATGGAAGCGACGGCCCTGCCGGCGCTGGTCATCTGCGCCGGCATCATCGGCTGCTACCTGCTGGCCGGCCTGTTCGGCATCGCCATCGCCACCACCGCCATGCTGGCGCTGGCCGGCGTGATCGTGGCGCTCGATGCCTACGGTCCGGTCACCGACAATGCCGGTGGCATTGCCGAAATGGCCGGCCTGCCGAAGGAAGTGCGCAAGAACACCGACGCGCTCGATGCGGTCGGCAACACCACCAAGGCCGTCACCAAGGGCTACGCCATTGGTTCCGCCGGTCTCGGTGCGCTGGTGCTGTTCGCGGCCTACACGTCGGATCTCGACTACTTCATCGCGCAGGGCAAGCTGCTGGGTGTGACGGCGGTCGATTTCTCGCTGAAGAACCCGTACGTCGTGGTTGGCCTGCTGCTGGGCGGTTTGCTGCCGTATCTCTTTGGCGGCATCTCGATGACCGCGGTCGGCCGCGCTGCCGGTTCGGTCGTCGTCGAAGTGCGCCGTCAGTTCAAGGAAATCCCCGGCATCATGGCGGGGACGGCCAAGCCCGATTACGGCAAGGCCGTCGACATGCTGACCAAGGCTGCGATCAAGGAAATGATCATTCCGTCGCTGCTGCCGGTGCTGTCGCCGATCGTGCTGTTCTTCGTGGTGAGCTGGATCGCCGGTCGTGCCGACGGCTTCGCCGCCTTGGGCGCCATGCTGCTGGGCGTGATTGTCACCGGCCTGTTCGTCGCCATTTCGATGACGGCGGGCGGCGGCGCCTGGGACAACGCCAAGAAGTCGTTCGAAGACGGCTTCGTCGACGAGGCCGGCGTGCGTCACATGAAGGGTTCCGATGCGCACAAGGCGTCGGTCACGGGCGACACCGTCGGCGATCCGTACAAGGACACCTCGGGTCCGGCCGTCAACCCGATGATCAAAATCACCAACATCGTGGCGCTGCTGTTGCTGGCGGTTCTCGCCGGCCACTAACCCGCAACGACAACGATAAAAGAAAAACCCCGGAGCAACGCTCCGGGGTTTTTGTTTGGAAGGTTTCGAGGCTAGCGCCCGAGCTGCGAGGGCGCCGTGTAGCCGCCGCCGCCGCCGCCGAAGCGGCCGACGTTGCCGAAGATCTGCTCGATGATGGTCAATTCCTTGCCGGCGGTCGGCGTCTTGCGATCGACCATCTCGATGGCGCGGCCGTCCTTCAGCGTGTAGCTGTTCAGGTCTTTCAGCACGCCCGCCTTGTCGAATTTCAGCGCCAATACCGACTGAGCGGTGATATCGGGCGCGAGGAAGGCGGTCGTTTCGACGCGCTGCCTGATGTAGTACCAGGTCTCGTCGTCGAACGTCGCCGTGGTCGAAGGACTGCCGAGCAAGGTCAGCACATCGTTCCGGGTCTGTTGGCCAGGCTGCAGCTTTTCGAGGCTGCCCGGCGTGGCGACATGGCCGCGCTGGTCGACTCTAGGATCGCAGGCGCCAAGCATGACAAAGACAGCGGTCGCCAGCAGCACAACACGCAACGTCATCGTTTCCCTCTGTTTTGCCTTTCGGACAGCGACCGGTATGATCCGGCGAGCCCGTCGGCGGTCAAAGTGCCGCCTGCACAATCATCTGTCAATTGCGCCAAGAAGCCGCCCGACCACAGCATATGCCCTTATCGCTTTTGAAATCCCTGCTGCGCCGCGACCCGCACCGGCCGCTCGCCGCCCGCCTCTATAGCGCCTTGGCGCCGCAGGCGCGCCACCCCGAATTCTATGGGCCGCGGTATGGCGTGCCGGATACGCTCGAAGGCCGCTTCGATCTGCTGATCCTGCACGCCTTCCTGGTGATGGAGCGGCTGCAGGCGGAAGCGAACGGGCCTGCGATCAATCAGGCGCTGTTCGACGAGATGTTTCGCCATCTCGATCTCACCTTGCGTGAAATAGGCGTCCAGGATCTGGGTGTTGGCCGCCGCATCAAGGCCATGGCGGAGGCGTTCAATGGCCGCACCACCGCCTACCGCGCCGCTCTGGCCGGCGAGGGCGAGCCATTGGCGCTGGCCATCAGGCGCAATGTCCATGGCGACAATCCGGCGGCGAGTGAAGGCGCCGATCGCCTCGCCATCTATTGTATGAGCGTACTGGCCGGGTTTCGCGGCCAATCGACTCATTCTATTCTTGCGGGCCGGTTGGGATTTCCCGATCCGGCTACCATTTAGGGCGAAGCAAGCGCCGCCCTCTGGCCGTTTCCTCGAGTACCTCGGCATACCCGCCGATGGATGGAGCGAAGATCATGACCAGCACTTTGCAATTCGTTGTTCCGTTGAAGGAATTGACCGCCGAACCGGTGGCGTTCGATCTGCAGGCAACTGCGGCCGAGCGGGAGGAGCTGCGCCGCCGCTTCGATCTGGTGGCGCGCAAAAACCTGGCTGCAGAAGGGACGATCTACCCGCTGCAAGGTGGGACCGGATTGCGTGTGGAGGGGCATCTCAAGGCAGAGGCGACCCAGAACTGCGTCGTCACGCTTGAGCCTGTGGTCCAGAAGATCGACGAGGATTTTGCCCTGGAATTCGGCGCCACCGGCGAGGTGATCGAAGCGGCGTCAGGTGAAATGGTCATAGTGGCCGATCAGGAGCAGCCTGAGCCCATGCCTGAGAACGGTTTGGACGTCGGCGGACTGGTCGCCGAACACCTGGCTTTGGCCATCGATCCCTATCCGCGCAAGGAAGGAGCCGATCTGCGGCAGCACCTGGACCGGCTTGGCATCGACGCTCAAGCCGGCAAACCAAACCCATTTGCAGCTCTGGAAGCTTTGAAAACAAAGGGTTAGGCTGGTTTTGGTGGTCGGGGGAAAGCCCTTGCCCGTACTGGGCAATTTGAGTATTACAGGCGGCCCCCAAGGGGGGCCTAACGGAGATTCCCATGGCAGTTCCAAAGAAAAAGACGTCCAAGTCGCGTCGCAACATGCGCCGGTCGCACCATGCGCTGACGCCGTCGGCTTACGTCGAGTGCAAGAGCTGCGGCGAGTTGAAGCAGCCGCATCACGTGTGCGGCGCCTGCGGCCATTACGACGGTCGCGAAGTGAAGCCGACCACGGCGAACGCCTGACGGCAGAGCCGCCCTTACGGCGGCCAATGAGCAGCGCCCCCGCGTGAACAAGAAGATCGTCATAGCGCTCGATGGCATGGGTGGCGACAACGCGCCGGCCATGGTCGTCAACGGGGCCCATATCGCGCTCGAGCGTTATCCGCAAACCGAGTTCCTGCTCTATGGCGACGAGGAGCGGCTGAAGCCGCTGCTGGCGCGCCATCGCGCGCTGCGCAAGGTGACGACCATCCATCACACGACCAGCGTGGTCAGTGGCGAGGACAAGCCATCCACCGCCCTGCGCAAGCGACGCGATTCCAGCATGTGGCAGGCGATCGCCGCGGTTGAAAGCGGTGCGGCGCATTGCGTCGTTTCGGCCGGCAATACCGGCGCGCTGATGGCGATGGCGAAATTCGTGCTGCGCACTTTGCCCGGCATCGACCGGCCGGCCATCGCCTCGTTCCTGCCGACGACGCGCGGCGAAACCGTGATGCTGGATCTCGGCGCCAATATCGAGGTCGATGCCAACAATCTGGTTGAGTTCGCCGTCATGGGCGAGGTCTTCGCCCGCACCGTGCTGGGCCTGACCAATCCGTCGGTCGGCTTGCTCAATGTCGGCCAGGAAGATCTGAAGGGGCATGACGAGCTGCGCGACGCGCACGCCATGCTCAAGCGCGAGAACCTGCCGGTCAATTACCACGGTTTCGTCGAAGGCAACGATATCGGCGCCGGCACCGTTGACGTGGTGGTGACCGATGGTTTTACCGGCAACATCGCGCTCAAGACCATCGAGGGTACGGCCAAGCTTTATACCGGCTTCGTGCGCGACGCCTTCCGCACTTCCAGCTTCGCCAAGATGGGCTATCTGCTGGCCAGCGGCGCCTGGCGCAAATTGCGCAAGCGCGTCGATCCACGCCGCTACAATGGCGGCGTGTTCCTTGGCCTCAATGGCGTCTGCGTCAAAAGCCATGGCGGCACCGACGCGCTGGGCTTCGCGCACGCCGTGGGTGTCGCCGTCGACATGGTGCGGTACAATTTCAACGAGTTGGTAACGGAAGACTTCAAGCGCCTGCGCGAGGCCCTGGGCTACGCGCAGGAGCAGGGCGCGGCCGCGGCGGCGGCGGTGCAGGCCGCCAGCACATGATCCGCAGCCATATCGTCGGCTGCGGCGCTTACCTGCCAGGCAATCCGGTCAGCAACGCCGAGCTGGCGCGCCGGGTAGACACCAGCGACGAATGGATCCAGCAGCGCACCGGCATCACGCAGCGCTATCTCGCCGCCGATGGCGAACTGACGTCCGATCTGGCTCTGCAGGCGGCGCAACGCGCGCTCGATCACGCCGGCATGAAGGCGTCGGATATCGATCTGATCGTGCTGGGTACGGCAACGCCGGACGAGACCTTTCCCGCCACCGCCACCAAGGTGCAGGCCGGCCTCGGCATGACCCGCGGTGCTGCGTTCGACGTGCAGGCAGTGTGCTCGGGCTTCGTCTATGGGCTGTCGGTGGCCGACAGCATGATGAAGAATTCGATGGCGCAGACCGCTTTGGTGATCGGCGCCGAAACCTTCTCGCGCATTCTCGACTGGAACGATCGCACCACCTGCGTGCTGTTCGGCGACGGCGCCGGGGCAGTCGTGTTGCAGGCCGGGCAGGGGCAAGGCACGCCGGCCGATCGTGGCGTGCTGTCCAACATCCTGCACTCTGACGGACGCCATCACGACCTGCTCTATGTCGATGGCGGCCCCTCGACGACCCAGAAAGCGGGTTTCCTGCGCATGCAGGGCAAGGAAGTCTTCAAGCACGCTGTGACCAACTTGGCCGACGTCGTGGGCGAAAGCCTTGCCGCAGCCGGCTTGACCACCGCCGATGTCGATTGGATCGTGCCGCACCAGGCCAATAAGCGCATTCTGGACGGCACTGCCCGCAAGCTTGGCATGTCACATGAGAAAATCGTCGTAACTGTCGATAAACATGCGAATACTTCGGCTGCGAGTATCCCCCTGGCACTGGCGGAAGCGGTTGCCGATGGTCGCATAAAACGGGGCCAGGTGGTGCTGATGGAAGCCATGGGCGGCGGCCTGACTTGGGGCGCCAGCGTCACACGATGGTAGGCTGGTAGTTAATTTATCGCTCGATAGCCACACCGTAACTTAAACGTTTGCCGCCAATCCCCTGATATTGACGGCTTTCCTTGCCAGACGTACCATCTTCCCGGGACAGGGGAGCGTGGGCATGGAAAACCGCACGATCACACGGGCTGACCTCAGCGAGGCCGTGTATCAAGAAGTCGGTCTGTCGCGCAATGAGTCGGCGGCATTGGTCGAGGTCGTCCTCGAGGAGATTTCGGCGGCTCTGACGCGTGGGGAATCGGTGAAAATCTCGTCGTTCGGCAGCTTTGCCGTGCGCGAGAAAGGCCAGCGTATTGGTCGTAATCCGAAGACCGGGCAGGAAGTACCGATCCTGCCGCGACGCGTCTTGGTGTTTCGCGCCTCCAACGTCCTTAAATCCAAGATTAACAAGGCGTTAGGCGGCGAAACCAAGACGGCGTCTGAATAATGGCCACGAACCTTCAATCGGCGTCGGAGCGGCGCAACGAAAAATCAGCCCAGGCCTTCCGCACGATTTCGGAAGTCGCCACCGATTTGGATGTGCCGCAGCACGTGCTGCGCTTCTGGGAAAGCAAGTTCAACCAGGTCCGTCCGCTGAAACGCGGCGGTGGCCGGCGCTATTACCGGCCCGAAGATGTCGATCTGCTGCGCAAGATCCGCGGGCTGCTCTACGAGGACGGCTATACGATCAAGGGCGTCCAGCGGCTGCTGCGCGAAAATCGCGGCCGCCTCGGCGCCGGCGAGCCGCCCTATAGCGAGGCCATTCGTGCCGACATGGTGCGCAATCCCGACAGCGTGCCGGCGGCACGGCCCGCGCCCGTCGCGCAACCCGAGCCGGTCCGCCCGCAACTGCTGCGGCCGGTGGCAGCGCCGGTCGAACCGGAGCCGAAAGCCGAAGCCGCTGCAGCCGGCCCGCGTCCATCAACAACGCTCGATCCGGCCAAGCGGCGCGAGCTGCAGGCGGTCATGAACGATCTGCAGTCCGCCCTGAAGCTGCTGCGCGGCGAATAGACGGCCAAGGATAACGGTAATGGAGCGGATCTCGGGTCCGCTCCTTTCGTTTGCGGCGCCGGTTGCAGCTTCGGCCAGGGTGAGGAGGCGGTTGCATGCGGGAAACCCCGCGTCTATTGTCCGCCCGCGTCGGCGGTTGCACCCCCAACCCTAGCAAAACCGGCGCGATACCAAATCGGTCGGAGCGTAGCGCAGTCTGGTAGCGCATCAGTCTGGGGGACTGGGGGTCGTGGGTTCGAATCCCGCCGCTCCGACCATTTTTCCTGTGCCGCGAAGACGTTCGGCCCCTGCCGGCCGGGGAGAGTCGCATGATCGAGATGCGCTGGGCCAAGGTCGCCATGGTGAGCGGGCTAGCGTTGTTCGCGCTCCTGGTCTGTTTCAACAACCTGGTCGACTACGGCTCCAATTTCGCCTTCGTGCGCCATGTGCTGAGCATGGACACGACCTTTCCCGACAATGCGCTGCGCGGCCGCGCTATCGCGAATGAGACGCTGCATCATGTCGCCTATGGCGCCATCATTTTCGGCGAGGCGGTCACGGGCATTCTGTTCGCCGCGGCGACCGTGATGCTGTTGCGGAATCTGCGCGCCCCGGCCGCTGACTTCCAGCGCGCCAAGCGCCTGGCCGTTTTGGGCGCCGCCTGCGGCTTCACCGTCTGGTTCACGGGCTTCATGGTGATCGGCGGCGAGTGGTTCGCCATGTGGCAATCGCCGCAGTGGAACGGGCAGCAGGCAGCGTTTCGCTTTTACGTCGCCATCCTGCTGGTCCTGATTTTCGTCTCGTTGCGGGACGAGGAATTGCCGGGAGCCTCTTCATAAGAGAGGGTTTCGCGGCAGCGACATACCTTCGTTTTTTAGCGCTTTTCGAACACCCGTTTGTCAATTTTCGCGATGCCACGAGTGCGACGGCGATACCGATTTACTCCCGCTACTGGGGACTGCATGATCGGCAAGAGGATGGGACGTTGGGACTCTCGGAATTGAACATGCGCCGCGTTTTGCGCGGCCAGGTCATCGCCTTGCTCGGCGTCGGCCTGGCGACGGCGCTGCGCTTTGCCCTCGAACTCGCCTGGCCCGGGGCGCTGGTACCGTTCGCCACTTATTTTCCGGCAGTCGTTGCGGTCGGGTACTACGGCGGCGCCTTTGCCTGCGGCAGCGCCATCGTTCTCAGCGTTCTCGCCGGCTGGTTCTTCTTCCTGCCGACGGCCATGAGCTTCGCCGTCGCAACCCCGGCCAACGTCGTCAATCTGATCCTCTTTGCCCTAGCGGCCATTTCCATTGGCGCATTGGCGGTGTTGCTTAATTCGCGCATCGCCTTCGCGCGTCGCGTCGAAGCGCGGCTGCACCATGCGCACCTGGCCAGTGGCGTTGCGGATTGGGAATGGGATTTGCAGAACGATCGGGTCGTGTGGTCGCCGGCCCTCTACAAACTCCATGGGATGCCAACGGGAGATCTCAATCCGGACCCCAACACGGTCTTCAAATCGGTGCATGCCGAGGATCTTGCCCAAGTGCGGCATTCCCTGGCGCAGGCGCGCGATACCGGCGAGCCGCTGAGCATGGAGTATCGCGCCACGCAGCCCGACGGCACCGTGCGCTGGCTGTTGTGCCGAGCCGAGGCAGTGCGCAGCGAAGATGGCAAGCCGCTCAAACTGATCGGCACCCACGTCGACATCACCTCGCGCAAGGAAGTGGAGCAGCAGCGCGAATTGCTGTTCCACGAGCTGAACCATCGCGTGAAGAACAATTTCCAGGTCATGGCCAGCCTGTTGCGCATGCAGGCGGCGCGCGTGGGCGATTCGCCGGCGCGCGAGCATCTCAACAACGCCATGCGCCGCGTCATGACCATGGCCGAGGTCCACGGCTCGCTCTACAAGGCCGGCCATATCGACACGGTCGATTTCGCCGATTACATGCGCGATCTGTGCGAGAAAATTTCCAACTCGGTGCTGCTTAACAGCCGCGTCAAATGCCATGTGCGGGCCGAGAAGGCGGTGCTGAAGGTCGATCGCGCCATTCCGCTGGGGCTGGTGGTCAACGAACTGGTGATGAACGCCATCAAGCACGCCTTTCCCGGCGCCGCGGAAGGCGAGATCCACGTCACTTTCGCGCCGCGGGACGAGCGGTTCCTGCTGGCCGTTACCGATGATGGCGTCGGACTACCGCTTGAAACTGGTGATGGTGCGCCAGCCCCGGCACGGTTTAGCGGCGGGGTCGGTCTGGGCATGCGTCTGATCGAGGCTTTCACTCAGCAGGCCGGCGGTGAGCTGAAATTCGAGCGCGGCCGCAAAGGCGCGCACTTCGAAATCTGGCTGCCCAAGAACCTGTTCATCGCCTCCGATCTCGGCACCGGCAAGCCGGAAGCGAAGGCCGTCAACAGCAACTAGAGCGGATCATGATTTGACGGAAGCGTGTTCGCTTCCGTCAAATCATGTGAATCCGCTCTACTCGTTAATGTTTTTGACGGGATCGCAAGCGATTCCGTCAAACCCTGATTTGCTCTAGGACGGCGAGGCGACCGGACTGCCGGCGAGGAACGCATCAAGCCAGGCCAGCACGTCGACCTGAACATCTGCCCGGTTGATCTCGTTCAGCATTTCGTGCCGGCCGCCGGGATACAGCTTGACTGCCACATGCGTCATGCCATTGCCGCGATAGCCCTTCACCAGCTCCGACAGATTGACGCCGACGGGATCCTCGTCGCCGGAGAAGATCAGCACCGGCAACGCCTCCGGCACCCGATCGCGGTTCTTCTCCTTCGCCAGCGGCAGCAGCGCATCGAGCAGATCGACCCAGAACTGGCTCGTGCAGAGAAAGCCACAGAGCGGGTCGGCGACATAGGCGTCGACCTGGGCGGTATCGCGCGACAGCCAGTCGAAATCCGTGCGATTGGGCGCGAAGCGCTTGTTGAACGGCCCGAACGATAGATCGGTCAACAGCTTGCTGCGCCCGTGCCGGCCCAGCCGCAGCCGCTCCAGCCGCGCCACCAGCCGACCGACACTGGCGAGACGCAGCGGTTTGCCGTTGCTGCCTGACAGAATCGCAGCATCCATCAGGCCGGGGCTTTCGTAGAGGATTTGCTGGCCGACGAACGAGCCCATCGAATGGCCGAACAGGATGATCTTCAGTCCGGGATTGTTCTTGCGCGCCAGGCTCAGCCGCTCCCTCACATCGTCGACGACTCTTTGCCAGCCGCCGCTCTCGGCGAAGAATCCCAGCTCGTCTTGCGCGCGCGCCGTTCTGCCGTGACCGCGATGATCGTGGGCTTCGACCAAAATCCCATGTTGCGCCAGAAAGGACGCGAAAGCGTCATATCGCGCCGCATGCTCGGCCATGCCATGGGCGATGAAGAGCAGGGCGCGGGGTGTGCCGTTGGACCGCCAGCGATAGGCAGCGAGCTCGACGCCGTCGCTGGCGCGAAAGCTTTCGCGCTCGAACGCCATCCTAGCCGCCGATGATGGTGCGTCCGGCCTCGGTCAGCTTGCAGACCAGCCAGTCGGGCTTGAGCTTGTTGGCAAACCATGGCTCGGCCCAGCCGGCCTCGATGCAGGCGCACACGATATCGTCTTCCACGCGCTGGCCATCGAGATCGAACAGCGGCAGCTTGCCGCCGGGCTGCCTTAGCCCGCGGCGCAAATAGACCGTCTGCGCGAGAGTTGGACTCGCGCGCAGCGCTGCAGGCGTCACCGACTCGGTCGGCAGCCTGACGACATTGCCCATTGCCATTCCCACGTCCCCACGCAGAGTTGGCGTATAACATTAACTTTACGTGAAAAATCGCTTGGCGTCAAAGAGATGGGGGATACTCTTCACGTTGCACTGCGGCAGGGAGGCGGCGATGGATGAGTTCGTTTTCGTTTACATGACCACAGGCTCGCTCGAAGAAGCGCGTGCCATTGGCCGCCGCCTGGTCGAAGCGCGTCTGGCCGCCTGCGCCAACATCGTCCCCGGCATGGAATCGATCTACCATTGGCAGGGCAATGTAGAGGCGGCGCAGGAAACGGTGCTGATCGCCAAAACGCGAGCGGTGCTGGTGGATCAATTGACCGCCAAGGTGCGGGAGCTGCATTCCTACGACTGCCCCTGCGTCGTTGTCCTCCCTATCAGTGGCGGAAATCCCGCCTATTTGCGCTGGCTTGGCAGCGAAACCACGGACATTGGCGGCACTGCGCTTGCCTAAGGCACATGGCGACCCTGCGAGACCTGCATTTGCCGCATGGCCATCGAACTGACAGAATTGCTGCCTCTTTTATAAGCCGGTCTACCGGCACGGGATGGCACGCTTGGATACGAACACGGAACGACTCTCGGGCAAGGCAGTGCTGGTCTATTCCAGCGTCGGCCATCTGATGTTCCATTTCATGGGCGTGTTTTTCTTCACCATCGTTCTGGCGCTGCAGATCGCCTGGGAGATGCCCTATCACGATGCGATCAAGATGTGGGCGCCTGCGGCCGCGTTGACGGCGGCCGCCGCACTGCCGGCCGGCTGGCTCGGCGACCGCTGGAGCGCGCCGGGCATCATGGTGGTGTTTTTCATCGGCATGGGATTGTCCTCGATCGCCGCCGGCCTGACGCCGGAGCGCGATATCGTCTGGATGACGGTAGCGTTGGCCGGCATCGGCCTGTTTGGTTCGATCTACCATCCGGTGGGAATTCCGTGGGTGATGCGGACCGCGGACAAGCAGGGCGAATCGCTCGGCATCAATGGCATCTTCGGCAGCGCCGGCAATGCCGTCGCGGGCCTGGGCGTCGGCGGGTTGATCGCCTTGTACGACTGGCGCGCGGCATTCATCGTTCCCGGCGCGTTGTCCGTGTTGTGCGGCATCGCCATGCTGTGGCACTGGAAGCGCGGCGTGGTCGGCGACCGGCCAATGCCGAAATCGAAAGAGCCGCCGCCCAGCCGGGGCGACATGGTCAAGGTGTTCTTCATCCTGATGGTGACCATGTTCATGGCAGGCGTCATCTATCAGGCGACGCAGTTCGCCTTGCCCAAATTGTTCGAAGTGCGGCTGGTCGGCAGCATCGGCACGCTGCAATCTTTCTTCGATCGCGTCATGGCGAGCCCCGGTGAAACGCTATTCTGGATCGGCGTTGCGGTTTCGGCCGTCTACACGATCTCGGGCGTCATGCAGTACGTCGCCGGCCGACTGGCCGATCGCATGCCGCTGAAACTGATCTATGTCGGCTCCTTCGCCCTGCAGATCCTTGCGGTGGCGATGATCGGGCTGCTGTGGGAGGTACCCGTCGTCCTGACCGCGATGATCGGGGCAGTGCTGATGGTCACCGCGCTGCCGGCCGAAAGCATGATGATCGGCCGCTACACGCCAAGCCAGCATCTCGGCCTGGCCTTTGGCTCGAAATTCGTGCTGTCCTTCGCCGCCGGCCCGGTGGCGATCTGGCTCATCGCGCAGGTCAACGAGGCCACCGGCGCGCTGGCCTGGGTGTTCTATATTCTGGCGCTGTTGGCGGGCGTCGCGACGATTGCAGCACTTCTGCTGCCCGGCAGCGTCAGCAGCGCCCAAGCGCCGCTGAAAGTGCCGGCTGAACCTGCCCCGACCGCCGCCGAGTGATGGCCAAGCCGGTCGAGATCGCCTCGATCGATCATTTCGTGCTGACGGTGGCGGATATTGCCGCCACCTGCGCTTTCTATGAAAAGGCGCTCGGCATGGGCGTCGAGCGGTTTCGTCCTGCCGATGGCAGCGCCGAGCGGGTGGCGTTGAAATTCGGTACCCAGAAGATCAACCTGCATCAGGCCGGGGCCGAGTTCCAGCCGCATGCGCGCAAGCCGCTCGCCGGCTCGGGGGATTTCTGCCTGATCACGCCGGCGCCGATCGAGCAAGTGAAGGCGTACTTGATTGAGTGCGGCGTCGCGGTCGAGCTCGGACCGGTGCCGCGCACCGGCGCCGTCGGCAAACTGAATTCGATCTATTTCCGCGACCCTGACGGCAATCTGGTCGAGATCGCCAACCAAAAATAAAAAAGGCCGGAGCAAAACTCCGGCCTTTCGATGCAGAAACCTCGATCAGCCCTTGCGCGCCGCCGTGGCGTGGGGCCGCGACAGGCAGCGGTCGAGCCACGCCGAAAGATTGGGCCAGGGCGACAAATCCACCTTGCCGGCCTTGGCCCAGCCGATCACCGCCGCCAGGTTGAGATCGGCGATGGTGAAATCCTTGCCCAGCACGTAATCGCGGCCGGTGAGGTGCTTGTCCAGAATGCCGAACGGCTTCTCCAGCGCTGTCCTGCCGGCGGCGGCGCCTTCGGGATCGGCCTTCATGCCGAACGCGTCCATCAGGATGGTCAGAGCCGGCTTCTCCACTTCGGTCATCACCCAGAACGACCATTGATAGACGCGGCCTTGGTCGGCGGCGCTGCCCGGCCACAGGCCTTTGCCGAATTTTTGCGCCAGATAGAGGTTGATCGCCATCGACTCGAACAGGGTCAGATCGCCATCCTGCAGCGCCGGGATCTTGGCGTTGGGATTCACCTTGGCGAAGTCGGGCGTCTTGTAGTCGCTGACCAGCTCATAATCGACGCCCATCTCCCTGGCGGCCCACAGCGCACGAAACGCGCGCGATTGCGGGCTGCCGAAAATCCTGATCTTGCTCATCCAGTTATTTCCCCATGTGTCTTCGGGCATGAACGCCCGTTCAGCGGGGCGGAGTATGGCAATAAAAAAGCCCGGCGGCGAGCCGGGCTTTTTATTCGCGTCATCGACTGACGGTCAGCCGTTGCTCGTCGTGCCGAGCGCCTGATCCAGATCGGCAATGATGTCGGCGGCGGTCTCGATGCCGATCGACAGGCGGATGACATCCGGGCCCGCACCGGCGGCGATGCCTTGCTCTTCGGTGAGCTGGCGATGCGTCGTTGAAGCGGGATGGATGATCAGGCTTTTGGCGTCGCCGAGATTGGCGAGGTGCGAGAACAGCTCGACATTCTCCACCACTTTCAATCCCGCCTGATAGCCACCCTTCACCCCAAAGGTGAACACCGAGCCGGCGCCCTTGGGCATATATTTTTTGGCGAGCTTGAAATACTTGCTCGACGGCAGGCCGGCGTAGCTCACCCAGGCAACGGCCGGATGCTTCTCGAGAAACTCCGCCACCTTTTGCGCATTCTCAACATGGCGCTCCATGCGCAAAGGCAGCGTCTCGACGCCGAGCATCGTGAGCCAGGCGTTGAACGGCGATTGCGAGGGGCCGAGATCGCGCAGACCCACGGCGTGGCTGTGAAAGGTGTAGGCCATGTCGCCGAAGGTCTCGTAGAAGCGCAGGCCGTGATAGCCAGGATCGGGTTCGCTGAGGCTGGGGAACTTGCCGCTCTTGCTCCAGTCGAACTTGCCCGAATCGATAATGGCGCCGCCGATCGAGGTGCCGTTGCCGGACAGGAACTTGGTGGTCGAATGCACGACCAGCGTCGCGCCGTGCTCGATCGGCCGGCACAGATAGGGCGAGGCCATGGTATTGTCGACGATCAGCGGCACGCCGACCGCATCGGCGATCTTCGCGATCGTTTCCATGTCGCTGATCACACCGCCCGGATTGGCGATGCTCTCGCAGAAGAACGCCTTGGTCTTGGCATCGGCGGCTTTGCGGAAATTCTCCGGATCGTCGGCATCGACGAACTTCACCTGCCAGCCGAACTTGGGATACGAATTCTTCATCTGCGCGATCGAGCCGCCGTAGAGCTTGTTCGATGCCACGATGTTGTCGCCCGGACCCATCAGCGGAAAGAACGCCATGATCTGCGCCGAATGGCCCGAGGCCGTCACGGTGCAGCCGCGTCCGTCCTCGAGTGCGGCCAGCCGCGCTTCCAGCGCCGCGGTGGTCGGGTTGGTCAGGCGCGAATAGATGAAGCCCACGGTCTGCAGGTTGAACAGCGAGGCGGCGTGATCGGCGTCCTCGAACACGTAGGCAGTGGTCTGATAGATCGGCAGCGCCCGGGCGCCGGTTGCGGGATCGGGTGCGGCGCCGGCATGGATGGCCAGGGTTTCGAAGCCGGGTGCATTAGGCTTGGTCATGAGCTGATCCTTAAGGTCACAAACATTGTCATCGTCGATATTGCACAACAGCATCGACTTTGCCCGCGAAAAACTTCGCTGTCACGAATACGTCGCGGGCATTGCAGCAACATTGCTGCCAACAGCTTCGCGCCATCTTTTAGGTAAGGCTTCTTGGCCTTGTTTCCTGTGCCCGTCCAAGCGGGAAATCTAGGCACTCGCAGGTAATCACATCGCGCATTTGATGGGGGTAAATCTGAAGTAGGCTCGCCGGCCCATGTGGGGCCTGCTAGGGTTGCGCCACAGAACAAAGCCGCAATGGTCGATTGCGGATCGCGTCGGGAGCGCGCCCTTCGACCACGCCGTCGCTGCCAGAACGAACTTTGTAAGCATCAGCGGGAATATGTCCCGCGTGTTCAACAGAGCGTTTCGAGAGGGAGGACACATGGCTAATCTGACCATCAACGGCAAGGTCCAGAAAACGGACTCGCCGGACGACACACCGTTGCTGTGGATCATTCGCGAAGAACTGCGCATGACCGGCACCAAGTTCGGCTGCGGCGCCGGCCTGTGCGGCGCCTGCACGGTGCATCTTGACGGCGAAGCGGTGCGCTCGTGCCAGACCACGGTCAAGGACGCGGGCAACAAGAAGATCACCACCATCGAAGGCCTGGGTGGCAAGCATCCGGTGCAGGTGGCCTGGGTCGCCGAGCAGGTGGCGCAATGCGGCTACTGCCAGTCGGGCCAAATCATGCAGGCCGCCTCGTTGCTCAGCAAAAATTCCAATCCGACGCCGGAGCAGGTGGTCGAAGCCATGGACGGCAATCTCTGCCGTTGCATGAGCTACGTGCGCATCAAGAAAGCAGTGTTGCGCGCCGCAGCCGACATCCGCAGCCGGAAGGAGGCCTGACCATGAACGCGCACAACAAACCAGCCGCCAGGGCCGGCCTCGACCGCCGTTCATTCCTGATTGGCACCGGTACAGCCGGCCTGGTGATGGGCTTCATCGATCCGTTGAAAATTGCCGGCGGCGTCAGCGAGGCGATGGCAGCCAACAGCTTCGCGCCCAGCCCGTGGTACATGCTGACCGCCGATGGCGGCATGACGGTCTATGTCGGCAAGGCCGAGATGGGCCAGCATGTCGGCACGGCGCTGGCGCAGATCATCGCCGAAGAACTCGAACTCGACTGGCGCAAGGTCAAGCTCGAATATCCAGATAGCGATCCGAAATACAACGATCCGATCCTGGGCGCGCTGATCACCGGCGGCAGCTGGAGCGTGTTCATGAACTTCGACACCATGTCGCGCGCCGGAGCGGCGGGCCGCATGACATTGATCGATGCCGGCGCCAAGGCGATGGCCGTGCCGGCAGCCGAGTGCACGGCGAACAATTCCCGCATCGTGCACAAGAGCGGCAAGTCGGTGTCGTACGGCGAGCTGGTGACCAAGGGCGTGGCGCCACGGGCCTTCACCGCCGACGAGATGAAGGCGATTAAGCTCAAGACGCCGGAGCAATACAAGGTGATCGGCCGCTCGGTCGATCAGCTCGACATCCCGTCCAAGAGCGATGGCACCGCCAAATACGGCATCGACGCTTTCGTGCCCAACATGGTTTATGGCAAGCCGGTGGTGCCGCCGGTGCGCTACGGCGCCACGGTCAAGTCCGTCGACGACAGCGCCGCCAAGAAGGTCAAGGGCTACGTCAAAACGGTGACACTCAACGACAAGACCGGCACCGTGACTGGCTGGGTGGTGGTCGTCGCCAATACCTATCCGGCGGCGAAGAAGGCGGCCGAGGCGCTGAAAGTCACCTACGATATGGGACCTAACGCCAAAGTGTCTTCCGAATCGTTACTCGCCGAGGCCAAGCGCCTGCAGGCCGACGGCAGCAAGGCGCTGCCGTTCGTCAAGGTGGGCGATACGGCGGCGGCCATGGGCGGAGCGGCCAAAACGATCGAGGCCGAATACACGACCGAGATCAACATCCATGCGCCGCTCGAGCCGATGAATGCGCTGGTCTACAACGACGGCAAGGCCTGGCATGTCCACTCGGGCAACCAGTTCCCGACCCGTTCGATCGGCGTCATGTGCGGGGCGATGGATGTCGATCCCAAGACGGTCATCCATCACCAGTACGTCATCGGCGGCGGCTTCGGCCGGCGGCTCGACGGCGACATGATGGTGGTGGCTGGGCTGACGGCCAAGGATGTCGGCCGCCCGGTGAAGCTGATCTACGGTCGCGAAGACGACATGCAGATGGACTTCACCCGGCCGCTGACCTTCCAGAAGGTCAAGCTCGGTACCGATGCGTCCGGCAAGATCGTCGCCATGGAGCATGACGTGGTGTCGGCGTGGCCGACGGCGCGCTGGGGCATCCCGGCGTTCCTGACGCCCTCGCTCGACGAAAAGAAGACGCCGTATGACGCTTTCACGGTCAACGGCGCCGATCACTGGTACTCGATCCCCAACCATCTCGCCCGCACCTATCTCAACGAGATGGCGCAGGCGGCAACGCCGTCCGGCCAGTTGCGCTCGGTGGCGCCCGGTTGGACCTTCTGGGCGGTGGAAAGCATGCTCGACGAACTTGCCGCCAGCCTGGGCAAGGATCCGGTCGAGCTGCGTCTGGCGATGCTCGATGGTGCCGGCAGCAATGCCGGCGGCGCGCAACGCCTGGCCAACACGCTGCGCACGGCAGTGGGGCGGTCGGGCTATGGCGTGGCGAAGATGCCCAAAGGCACCGGCATGGGTGTTGCCTGCGTCTCGGCGCAGGAGCGCAACGCGGCGACCTGGACCGCGTGCGTCGCCAAGGTGGCCGTCGATGCCAAAGGCAACGTCAACGTCCAGAAACTGACCTTGGCGATGGATGTCGGCACGGCGGTCAATCCGGATGGCGTGAAGGCGCAGATCGAGGGCTCGGCGCTGTGGGGCCTGTCGCTGGCCATGCTCGAAGAGGCCAAGATGAAAGATGGCGCGCTCGACGTGACCAACTTCGACAGCTACGCCCCGATGCGCCTGTCGGGCGTGCCGGACATCGACATCAGCATCATCGCCAACGGCCTGCCGGCATCGGGCTGCGGCGAGCCGGCGGTGACGGTGATTGCGCCGGCGGTCGCCAACGCCATCTACAACGCCGTCGGCGCGCGGGTGCGCTCGCTGCCGATCACCGCCAAGGCGGTGCAGGCAGCGATGAAGGCCTGACGTTCAAATCGAGCGAAGAGGGGCCGGCATCGCAAGATGCCGGCCTTTTTCTTTGTCAGAGCTTGCGCTTCTTGCTGCTGATGACGCCGGAGGCGATGCCGTGCCATTCAAGCTTGCCGGTCAATCGGGCGTGCTCGATTTTGGGGCAGCGGTTCATCACCACGCGCAGGCCCGCGGCTTCGGCGCGCCTGGCTGCTTCATCGTTGCGTACGCCGAGCTGCATCCACACGATCTTGGCGCCGAGTCGGATGGCGTCGTCGGTGATCGGGCCGGCGGCGTCGGAGTTGCGGAAGATATCGACCATGTCGATCTTCTCCGGCACGTCGTCGAGCGTGGCGTACACCTGCTCTCCCAGGATTTCCTGGCCAGCTGCCACCGGATTGACCGGAATGACGCGGTAGCCTTTCTCCTGCAGGTATTTCATGGCGAAGAAGGAGGGGCGGTTCCAGTTGGCCGAGGCGCCGACCATGGCGATGGTCTTCACCTCGCGCAGGAGGGCGCGCAGATAGGAATCGGGATAGCGATCGTGCTCGACTGGCTCGCGCGGTGGGGTGCTGTCCATCAGTCTACTTGCCGCGCCACTCCGGCTGCTTCTGCTTGTTGATAACGGCATCGATGCCGTTCTGTGCATCCTCCGCCATCATCCCGCCCGCCATCACCGGCGAGGCATAGGAATAGGCCTGCTCGAGGTTCATCTCGCTGTGCTTGTGATAGAGCTGCTTGCCCATGCGCAGCACCAGCGGCGATTTCGACGCGATGAGCTGCGCCAGTTGCAGCGCGTCCCGATCGAGAGCGTCCGGCGTCGATACGCGGCTGATCAGGCCATAGGAGAGCGCGGTTTGCGCGTCGATGGTGTCGCCGGTAAACAGCATGTCGAGCGCGTGCTTGGAGGCCATGTTGCGTGCGAGCGCCACCGAAGGCGTGCCGCAGAACAGGCCGATATTGACGCCGGGCGTGCCGAATTTCGCTTCGCTCGAGGCGATCGCCAGATCGCAGGCGCCGACCAGCTGGCAGCCGGCGGCGGTAGCGATGCCCTGGACCTTGGCGATGACCGGCTGGGGCAGGGCGCGGATCGCCAGCATCATGCGGCTGCAACGGCCCACCAGATCGTCGAAGAACCGGTATTCCTCCGTCGACCGCACTTCGCGCAGATCGTGCCCGGCGCAGAAGCCGCGGCCGGCGGCCTGCAGCAGCACGACGCTGATGCTGTCGTCCTTGGCCAGCTTGTCGAATTCCGCCTGCAGCGCGTCGATCAGCTCGCCCGACAGCGCGTTCATCGCCTTGGGGCGGTTCAGGGTCAGGATGGCGACCTTGCCATCGTCCTGGCGCAGCAGCACCGGCTCGTTGGTCGGGAGGGACATGAGCGTTCACTCCGGCAAATCTCGGTCTGGGCGCGAGAATAGACCCCGCGGCGCGGCCATGCCAGCCATTGAGTGAGCGTTTACTCGCCGCTATGGTCCGGCGGGATTTGGGAGCGTGCCATGCCTGTGATGACGATTAGCGAGCTGGAGGAATTCCGCGCCGAGCATTTCGCGCAGTCCAATCCGCTCAACATGAAGATCGAAAGCCTCGACGGCATGACCATGCGGGTTCGCATGCCGATCAAGGACGAGCATCTGCGGCCGGGCGGCACGGTTTCCGGCCCGACCCTGATGTTCTTCTGCGATGCCGCTTTTTACCTGCTGGTCCTGGCGCAGATCGGCCCGGTACCGCTGGCGGTCACCACGAACCTCAACATCAATTTCATGCGCCGCCCCGACAGTGCGGCCGACGTGATCGCGGAAATGCGGATTCTCAAGCTGGGGCAGAAGCTTGCGGTGGGCGACGTGCTGTTATTCTCGGACGGCGATCTCGAACCGGTGGCGCATTGCCAGATGACCTATGCCATCCCACCCAAGCACAAAAGGTAATATAATACCCTAAATGTAGCCCATTATAATTCCACGCGGATTTCGCGTTGACAGCCTGAGCCAATGGGCCTAGAAACCCGCCCGAACCGAGGCGCCGCTGGCGCCTCTTACGATTTTCAACGCACCGGGCGAGCCATGAAAACCACCGTATCGCTGAAGCCGGCCGACGTGCAGAAGAAATGGGTGTTGATCGACGCCGACGGCCTGGTCCTGGGCCGGCTGGCGACCGTGATCGCGACCCGTCTGCGCGGCAAGCATCGGCCGAACTTCACCCCGCATGTCGATTGCGGCGACAACATCATCGTCATCAACGCCGAGAAGGTTCGCCTGACCGGCAACAAGCTGCGCGACAAGAAGTTCTACTGGCACACGGGCTTCCCGGGCGGCATCAAGGAAGCCACCGCTGGCCAGCGGCTGGGCGGCTCCTATCCCGAGCGCGTGATCGTCAAGGCGGTCGAGCGCATGATTTCGCGTGGGCCCCTGCAGCGGCAGCAGATGAAGAACCTGAAGGTCTACAAGGGTTCCGAGCATCCGCATGAGGCGCAGCAGCCCGAGGCGCTCGATGTCGGCGCGCTGAACCGCAAGAACAAGAGGACTGCCTGATCATGGCAACGCAGACGATTGAAACTCCGATGGCCGGCCTGGTCAAGGCCGCCGGCCTCAAGCAGACGAGCGAGCCGGCAGCCACGCCCGTGCGCGAACGCCAGGTCGACGCCAAGGGCCGCGCCTACGCCACCGGCAAGCGCAAGAACGCCGTCGCCCGGGTGTGGGTGATGCGCGGCAACGGCAAGATCACGGTCAACGGCCGGGCGCTGGAAGTCTATTTCGCGCGCCCGACCCAGCGCATGATCATCGCCCAGGCTTTCGAAGTGACGAACCGGGTGGACCAGTTCGACGTTACCATCAGCGTGTCCGGCGGCGGGCTGTCGGGCCAGGCCGGTGCGGTACGCCATGGCATCTCCAAGGCGCTGACCTTGTACGAACCGGAACTGCGTACGGCGCTGAAGAAGGAAGGTTTCCTCACCCGCGACAGCCGCGTGGTGGAGCGCAAGAAGTACGGCAAGCCCGGCGCGCGCCGCAGCTTCCAGTTCTCGAAACGCTAATACGGCCCCTCGCGGGGCTCGACCCCGAACACAAGGGCGTCCCCGCGAGGGGACGCCCTTTTTGTTTTGTGGTAAAAGTCCAACCATAGGAGGCGATCATGGCGAAGCAGGTATTCATCGACGGCGAAGCAGGCACCACGGGCCTGGGGATCCGCGAGCGCCTGGCAGGCGTGCCGGGCGTCAAGCTGGTTTCGATCGATCCGGCCAAACGCAAGGATCTCGATGCGCGCGTGAAGCTGATGCGCGAGGTCGATGTCGCCATCCTGTGCCTGCCCGACGATGCCGCGAAGGAAGTCGCGCAGGCGGTGGGCAAGAGCGGCACGCGACTGCTCGACGCTTCGACCGCGCATCGCGTGGCGCCCGACTGGGTCTATGGCTTCGCCGAAATGGAAAAGGGCCAGGCCGACAAGATCGCCAAGGCGCAGCTGGTCTCCAATCCGGGCTGCTATCCCACCGGCATGATCGCGCTGGTGCGGCCTCTGGTCGATGCCGGCATCATCGCGCGCGATCACCAGCTCAGCGTTTTCGCCGTCTCGGGCTATTCCGGCGGCGGCCGCTCGATGATCGAAGGCCACGAGGCCGGCACCGCGCCGGTGTTCGATCTCTACGGGCTCAACTTCGCGCACAAGCATGTGCCGGAGATGCATCTCTACAGCGGGCTGAAGTCGCGGCCGATCTTCATCCCGCAGGTCGGCAATTTCCGCCAGGGCATGCTGGTCAACGTGCCGTTGTTCCTCGACACGCTGAAAGGCGGCGTGGCCGAGATCAAGGCGGCGCTGCAGGCGCATTATCGCGGCTCGACGCTGGTTTCGGTGGTCGAGGCCAAAGAGATGCGGCTCGATCCCACGGTGCTCAACGACACCGACAAGATGGAGCTGCGCGTCTATGCCGACGAGAAGAACGGCCAGGCGCTGCTGGTGGCGCGGCTGGACAATCTCGGCAAGGGCGCGTCCGGCGCGGCGGTGCAGAATCTGCGGCTGATGCTGGGCATGGCGGAAACTTCAAGCCTGGCAGCCGAATAAAGTTCGACAAACACAAACAAAACCCCGGACGCGAAACCGTCCGGGGTTTTTTCTTGACCGCCGGAGAGGGGCGGTCAAAGTCGCTCCATCAACCGTTGCGCAGAGAGTTGTCATGTCCGGCCTGCTCGTTCCGTTTCTCAATCACAACCCCATCGTGCACGAAACCGCCTGGATCGCGCCCAACGCGACGTTGATCGGCGAGGTCGAGATCGGCGCGCATGCCGGCATCTGGTACAACGTGGTGCTGCGCGGCGACGGGCCCGGCATCAAGATCGGCGACAACACCAATATCCAGGACGGCGTGGTGATCCACGTCTCCTCCGGCCGCATGGGCACCGTCGTCGGCAAGAACGTCACCGTTGGCCACCTGGCGCTGCTGCATGCCTGCACGGTGCAGGACGACAGTTTCATCGGCATGCATTCGACGGTGCTGGATGGCGCGGTGGTCGAAACCGGCGCCATGGTCGCGGCGGGCGCGGTAGTGACGCCGAACAAGATCGTGCGCAAGGGCGAACTCTGGGCCGGCAATCCGGCCAAGATGATCCGCGAGATCAAGGACACCGACCTGCTGGTCTTCAAGGGCTCTTATCTGCACTACGTCGAACTGGGTAAAGCCTATCGCGGCGCGCCCAATATGTTCGATGGCTCGGGCGAGATGCCGGAGTTCCTGAAGGGGCGGAAGTCGATTACGTAATCGACATCAGCCGCCTGTCCGCACTTTCACATACGACCCCGGCGCGTCCTCGATCACCGGCAGACCGCCCTCGGCGGGATCGCGCGCCGCCACTTTGGGGCCGGATTTTTCGGACAGCCATTTATCCCAGTCGTGCCACCAGGAGCCGGGATATTCCTTGGCGCCGCGCAGCCAGTCTTCCGGCGTCGGCGGGTTGACCGTCGTGTCGTTCAGCCAGTGCTGGTACTTCCTGGCGTGCGGTGGATTGACGACGCCGGCGATATGGCCGGAGCCCGCCAGCATGAAACGCACCGGGCCCTTGTAGTACTGCGTCGCCTTGTAAACCGACGGGTAGGGCGCGATGTGGTCTTCGCGGCCGGCCTGGATGTAGATCGGGGTGGTGATCTTGGTCAGGTCGATCGGCGTGCCGTTCAGGGTCAGGCCGCCCGGCTTCACCAGCAGGTTGTCCTGGTACATCTTGCGCAAGTAGAAGCTGTGCATCGCCGCCGGCATGCGCGTGGCGTCGGAATTCCAGAACAGCAGGTCGAAGGGGAAGGGATCCTTGCCCATAAGATAATTGTTAACCACGAAGGACCAGATCAGATCGTTGGCGCGCAGCATGTTGAAGGTGGTCGACATCTCGCCGCCATCGAGATAGCCGCGCTTGCTCATCACGTCGTCGATGAAATTGAGCTGCTCCTCGTCGATGAAGACGGAAAGCTCGCCGGCTTCGGAGAAATCGACCTGGGCGGTGAAGAAGGTGCAGGCCTTGACCCGATCGTCGCCCTTGGCCGCCATGTTGGCCAGCACCGCCGCCATCAAGGTGCCACCCAGGCAGTAGCCGATCGTCGTTACCTCGCGCACCCCGATCGCCTGCTCGATGGCGTCCATCGCCGCCAGCGGGCCTTCGCGCATGTAATCCTCAAAGCTCTTGGCGGCGAGCTTCTCGTCGGGATTGACCCAGGACACCACGAACACCGTGTAGCCCTGCGCCACCGTCCACTTGATGAACGAGTTCTCCGGCTTGAGATCGAGGATGTAGAACTTGTTGATCCAGGGAGGAATGATCAGCAGCGGCCGCTCGTAGACCTCTTCGGTGCTGGGCGAATACTGGATGAGCTGGATCAGATCGTTCTGGTAGATCACCTTGCCCGGGCTGACGGCGACATTGCGGCCGACTTCGAAGGCCTTCATGTCGGTCATTGAGATGTTGAGCCGGCCCTTGCCGCGCTCCAGATCGCCCAGCAGGTTCTCCAGGCCCTTGTACAGATTCTCGCCACCGCTATCGAGCGTGGCTTTCAGCACCTGCGGATTGGTCAGCGCGAAGTTGGACGGCGCCAGCGCGTCGACGAACTGGCGGGTGTAGAAATCGACCTTCTTGGCGGTCTTCTGGTCGAGGCCTTCGACGTCCTTGACCGTCGATTGCATCCAGCGCGCGGTCAGCAGATAGGACTGCTTGATGTAGTCGAACATCAGGCTTTCGGTCCATGACTTGTCGGCGAAGCGTTTGTCGCCCTTGGCGGCCTCGTGCAGGCCTTTGGTCTCCTTGCCCATGAAACGGTCGGCGGTGTTCTGCCACAGCCGCAGATAGTCCTGCCACAGCTGGACCTGGGCCTTAACCACCTTCTCGGGATTGGCCATCATGCGCTGGGTCATTTCGAGGAAAGCATTGCCGATATTGAGGGGATCGGTCTTCTGCGGCCCGTCCGCGGCCTGCTTGGCGAGGAAGTCGGACACGACTTTCTGGCTGCGTTCGGCCAGCCTGGACCAGTCCTTGGCGAGCTTTTCCGGGTCGGGGAGTCGGGGATCGTTGGCCGGTTGATCCGACATGGCAAAATCCTTTATAATCAAGGGACTTTGCGGCGGGTTCTGAGCCGGTATTTCAATCCCGTCGCGTAACCATCCCAAGCGTCCGACATCTTGTGTGCCGGTCGCTTTGGTTCAAGCTATTGGGATTGGCGACAGCCGTCAATTTGGCTATCGCTTGGAGCGGCAAGGCGAGCAGCGAGGATCTGTCGTATGTGGAGTGAAGTCGAAGCGTGGCCTTCAATGATTGCCGGTACGGTGCAGCACAAGCTGCGCGCCGTGCGCGCGATGCGGACAATCTCGATCAGCCACGCCGCTCTGGCGGTCGGGCTTGCCATTACTGTCGGCGCCTGCAGCAGCATCGATTCGATGTTCGGCAGCGATGCGCCGCCGACCGCCCGCACCGTAGGCGCGGCACCGGCGCAGTCCGGCACGACCGGCGACAACAAGGATTTCCCCAAGCTTTCGACGGTGCCACCCCGGCCGGAACGACCGACGCCGCCGCCCCAGCAGGGGTTAGCGGCCGACCGGCAGGGCGCGCGTTATGCCGACAATGAAGTGCGGCCGGTGAACGAAGCAGCCGATGCGGTGGTCGGCCAACGCCTGGGCGCCAGCACTCCGCGCCAGGCCGCGCCGGCGAGCGCACCTCAGGCCGCTCCTCAAGGCCCTGCCACACAACCGGCTGCTGCTCCCGCGGCGCCGGTCCAGTCGGCCCCTCCGACGCCGATGCAGCAACCGGCGCCACAGCAAATGCCACCGCAATCGGCAGCGCAGCCTGCGGCACCCGCACCGGCCGCCGCCCCCGTAACGCCAGCCCCAATGGCGGCTCCGGCTCCGGCGCCCGCACCCGTTCCCGTGGCGTCCAGCCTGCCGCCCCCGCCTGCGCCCTCGCAACAGGCTCTGGTCCTGCCGCCGACCAGCCGGCCCGCGGTCAGCAGCCTGGCGCCCGCGCGCGCGACTGCGGCGGCACCGACACCGGTCTATTACGGCAACACCATGCAGGTGGCCGTGGTGCAGTTCGGGCGCGCATCGTCCGGGCTGTCGGCCGACGATGTCGCCGTTTTGCGCGACGTGGCGGAAATCCAGAAGAAGCAGGGCGGCACGGTGCGCGTTGTCGGCCATGCCAGCCAGGACGCGAGCGGCAACGATGCGCAGCGCCTGCAGCAGGGCAACTATGCGGTTTCGCTGGCGCGCGCCAATGCCATCGCCGGCCACCTGGTGCGCCTGGGCGTGCCGCGCGGTTCGGTCGTGGTCGAGGCGGCGGGCGATCAGCAGCCCGAATTCGATCCGGTGACGGCAGTCGCCGTAGCGTCCAACCGCCGGGCTGAAATTTATCTCGCTTTCTGAGGGCGGCTTCCCTATCACGAGGCCCCTCCCGCTGACGCAGGCCGCAGGCTGCGCCAGGGGTTAACCAGCAAACGCCTGCGACGGAAACGGTCAACCAGCCATGGATCAGGAATTTCACCGCATCAAACGCCTGCCGCCTTATGTGTTCGCGGAAGTGAACGCGATGAAGGCCAAGGCGCGAGCTGCCGGCGAGGACGTGATCGATCTGGGCATGGGCAATCCCGACCTCGGCACGCCGCCGCACATCGTGGCCAAGCTGACCGAAGCGGTGCAGGACCCGCGCACCCATCGCTATTCCAATTCGCGCGGCATTCCCGGCCTGCGCAAGGCGATCTCGGCCTATTACCAGCGCCGCTTCAATGTCAGCGTCGATCCCGAGAGCGAGGCGATCGTCACGCTCGGCTCCAAGGAAGGCCTGGCCAATCTCTGCCAGGCGATCACCTCGCCCGGCGACATCATCCTGGTGCCGAACCCGAGCTATCCGATCCATCCGTTCGGCTTCATCATCGCCGGTGCGGCGATCCGCTCGATCCCGATGACGGAGAACACCGATTTCCTGCTGGCGCTGGAACATGCGGTCAAGCATTCCGTGCCGAAGCCGACCTGCCTGGTGCTGAACTATCCGTCCAATCCGACGGCGCAGGTGGTGGGGCTGGATTTCTACGCGCCGATCGTCGAGTTCTGCCGCCGGCACGAAATCTTCATCGTCTCCGACCTGGCGTACTCGGAAATCTACTTCAACGATTTCCCGCCACCCTCGATCCTGCAGGTGCCGGGCGCGCGCGACGTCGCCATCGAATTCACCTCGATGAGCAAGACCTATTCCATGGCCGGCTGGCGCATCGGCTTCGGCGTCGGCAACAAGCGGCTGATCTCGGCGCTGGCCCGCATCAAGTCCTATCTCGATTACGGCGCCTTCACGCCGATCCAGGTGGCGGCCGCGGCGGCGCTGAACGGGCCGCAGGATTGCGTCGATGACGTCCGCAATATCTATCGCGAGCGGCGCGACGTGCTGATCGAGGGCATGAACCAGGCCAATTGGCAGATCCCGGTGCCAGAAGCGACCATGTTCGCCTGGGCGCCGCTGCCCAAGGCCTATGCGCATCTGGGCTCACTGACTTTTTCCAAGCTGCTGCTGCAGCACGCCAAGGTCGCGGTGTCGCCGGGGATCGGCTTCGGCGAGTACGGCGACACGCATGTACGCATCGCCATCGTCGAGAACAAGCAGCGCATCCGCCAGGCCACCCGCAACATGAAGTCGTTTATCGCCAACGCCGATCGGGTTCTCGAGCAGCACGAGCACGAGACCACGGCCAAGGTGACGCCGCTCAAGGCCGTAGCCTCCTAGCATGTCCGCGCTCCGTATCGGCATCGCCGGGCTGGGCACGGTCGGCGGCGGTCTCGTTCGCCTGCTGAGCGAGCAGCGCGAGGCGCTGGCCCTGCGCGGTGGCCGCGAATTGAAGGTAGTCGCCGTCTCGGCGCGCGATCGCCATCGCCAGCGCGGCATCGATCTCAACGGCGCCACCTGGCACGACGATCCCGTGGCGCTGGCGCGCGGCAACGACGTCGATGTCGTGGTCGAGCTGATCGGCGGCAGCGATGGCGTGGCGCGTCAGGTGGTGGAGACGGCGATAGCCGCCGGCAAGCCGGTTGTCACCGCCAACAAGGCACTGTTGGCGCATCATGGCACCGCGCTGGCCGTGGCGGCCGAGAAATCCGGCGTGGCGCTGGGCTACGAAGGCGCCGTCGCGGGCGGCATTCCCATCATCAAGGCGCTGCGCGAGGGCCTTGTAGGCAATCGCATCACGCGGCTTTACGGCATCCTGAACGGCACCTGCAATTACATCCTCTCGACCATGCGCGAATCGGGGCGCGATTTTGGCGACGTGCTGGCCGAAGCACAGGCGCATGGCTACGCCGAAGCCGATCCCAGTTTCGACATCGATGGCGTCGATGCCGCGCACAAGCTGGCGATTCTGACCAGCGTCGCTTTCGGCTGCCCGGTGAATTTTGCCGGCGTGCATGTCGAGGGCATCCGCCACATCACCGCCATCGACATCGCCTATGCCGCCGAACTGGGCTATCGCATCAAGCTCCTGGGCCTTGCGCGCCAGACCGAGCACGGCATCGAGCAGCGCGTGCATCCCTGCATGGTGCCGATGGAAGCGCCGATCGCCCATGTCGAGGGCGTGTTCAACGCCGTGGTCGCCGAGGGCGATTTCGTCGGCAAGACCTTGTTCCAGGGGCGCGGCGCGGGTGCGGGTCCGACGGCCAGCGCCGTGGCGGCTGATCTGGTGGATATCGCCCGCGGCGTGCGGCTGCCGGTGTTTTCCGTGCCGGCGGCGCGGCTGGCGAAGCTGCCGGCGGCGCCAATGGAACGGCATACTGGCGCCTATTACGTGCGCCTGATGGTGCTGGACCGGCCGGGTGTCATTGCCGGCGTCGCTGCAGCTTTGCGCGATGAGCAGGTTTCGATGGAATCCATGCTGCAGCGCGGGCGCAGCCACGATCCGGGTGCAGCGGTGCCGGTGGTGCTGACCACGCACGAGACGGAAGAGGCGGCCATGGCGCGGGCAGTGGCGCGGATCGCCAGACTGGATACGATCGTGGAGAAGCCCTGCGTTATCCGGGTCGAACAGCTTTAGAATTCGAACTTAGGGAGAAACCAACATGGCGCAGCAGAACGCCCAATCAGCCAGTCCGCCTGTCTCGATGGACCGCAACCTGGCGCTGGAAGCGGTGCGGGTGACCGAAGCGGCCGCACTCGCCGCCTCCAAGCTGATGGGCCGCGGCAACGAGAAGGCCGCCGACCAGGCCGCCGTCGATGCCATGCGGCGGGCGCTGAACAGCCTTTCCATCGAAGGCACGGTGGTGATCGGCGAGGGCGAGCGCGACGAGGCGCCAATGCTCTATATCGGCGAGAAGGTCGGCACCGGGCATGGCCCGCGCATCGACATCGCGCTCGATCCGCTGGAAGGCACCACCATCACCGCCAAGGGCGGACCCAATGCCATGGCCGTGATCGCCATGGCCGATCACGGCAACTTCCTCAATGCGCCCGACGTCTATATGGACAAGATCGCCGTCGGCGGCGGCCTGCCGCAGGGCGTGGTCGATATCGATCTTAGCCCGGCGGAGAACCTGAAGAATTTGGCCAAGGCGAAGAAGGTCGATATCTCCGACCTGGTGGCCTGCATCCTCGACCGGCCGCGCCACAGCGAGCTGATCGTCAAGGTGCGTGAAGCCGGCGCGCGCATCATGCTGATCTCCGATGGCGACGTGGCGGGCGTCATCGCCACCTCGACGCCGGAAGCGGGCGTCGATATCTATATCGGCAGCGGCGGCGCGCCCGAAGGCGTATTGGCGGCGGCGGGATTGCGCTGCATCGGCGGCCAGATGCAGGGCCGCCTGCTGTTCCGCAACGACGACGAGAAGGGCCGCGCCAAGCGCATGGGCATCACCGATTATAACCGCAAATACGACATGCTCGATCTGGCCAAGGGCGACGTGATGTTCGCCGCCACCGGCGTCACCTCGGGCTCGATGCTGAAGGGCGTGCGCCGTTTCCATGGCGGGGCGGAAACGCATTCGCTGGTGATGCGGTCGAAGACCGGCACCATGCGCTACATCACCGGCACGCATAATTTCAATCGCAAGTCCGGCTTCGACGATTGATGGTGCGGCGATGAGCGAAGCCGCGGCCTTCCTCGGCATCGAAAAATCGCTGACAGGGCGGCGCTGGTATGCGCGCGAGGCCGACGAACGGCTGGCGCAAACCATCGCCCAGAACCGCAACCTGCCGGAAGTACTGGCGCGCGTGCTTTCCGGCCGCTCCGTACCGCTGGACGGGCTGGACGATTATCTGCAGCCGACGCTGCGTCGGGCTTTGCCCGATCGGTGCGGGATGGCGAGGAGATCGCGGTGTTCGGCGACTATGACGTCGATGGCGCCACGTCGACGGCGCTGCTGCTGCGCTTCATCCGTGCCGTGGGCGGCAGAGTGCGCGCCTATATCCCCGACCGCCAGAAGGAAGGGTATGGCCCCAATGCGGCGGCGCTGATCGGCTTGCGGCAGGCAGGCGTCGCGCTGGCGATTACAGTGGATTGCGGCATCACCGCCTTCGAGCCGCTGCAGGCGGCGCAGGATGCCGGGCTCGACATGATCGTGGTCGATCACCATGTCGCCGAGCCGCGTTTGCCGGCGGCCTATGCCGTGATCAATCCCAACCGGCTGGACGAGACCAGCCCGCACCGCAATCTGGCCGCTGTCGGCGTCGCCTTCCTCTTGGTCATCGCCGCCAATCGGGCGCTGCGCCAGGCGGGGTGGTTCGGCGGTGATCGCCCGGAACCCGATCTGATGCAATGGCTCGATCTGGTGGCGCTGGGCACGATCTGCGACATGGTTCCGCTCACCGGCCTCAATCGGGCGCTGGTGGTGCAGGGGCTGAAGATCATGGCGCAGCGGCGCAACAAGGGGCTGGCGGCGCTGGCCGACATCGCGCGCGTTGCGGAAGCGCCGGGAACGTTCCATTCCGGTTTCCTGTTCGGCCCGCGGGTCAATGCCGGCGGCAGAATCGGCGCCTCCGATCTCGGCACCAGATTGCTGTCGACCGAGGACGCGGCGGAAGCGGCGATGCTGGCGGAGAAACTGGATTTCCTGAATGCCGAACGGCGCGCCATCGAAGCGTCGGTGCTGGATCAGGCATTGCGCCAGATCGAGACCATGGGGGAATTGCCACCGTTCCTGCTGCTGGCCGGCGAGGGGTGGCATCCCGGCGTCATCGGCATCGTCGCCAGCCGCGTGCTGGAGCGCGTGCACCGGCCGGTGTTCATCGTCGGCATCGACGGCGAGACCGGCAAGGGATCGGGCCGTTCGATCCGCGGCTTCGATATGGGCAGCGCCGTTATTGCCGCGCGCCAGGCCGGGTTGCTGATCAATGGCGGCGGTCACGCCATGGCGGCTGGACTGACCGTGGCGCGCGAGCAGATCGAGCGCGTGCGGCAGTTCCTGCTGGAGCGTGTGATGGGGAGCCTGGGCGGGCAGGTGCCGGCGCCCAGTTTGGGCATCGATGGGCCGCTGATGCCGGGCGCGGCGACGCTCGATCTGTGCGGCCATATCGAGCGCATCGGGCCGTTCGGCATCGGCAATCCCGAGCCGCGCTTCGTGCTGCCCGCCGTGCGGGTGGAATACGCCGATCGGGTCGGCGAGGGCGGTCATATCCGCTGCGTGCTGAGCGCGGGTGCGGCCCGCATCAACGCCATCGCCTTTCGGGCCGCCGACAACGCCATCGGCCGCGCTCTTCTGGCCCGCGACGGCTTGCCGCTGCATGTCGCCGGCGCGCTCAGGATCAATCGCTGGCGGGGAAAAAGCGACGTGCAGATGCAGATCGACGATGCCGCGCCGGCAGGGCTTGGCGCTTGATTTCCCGGTGAAAACTGCTAGGTAAGCGCCCTGCCGCGATGGCCCTCTCACGTCCCCATCGTCTAGAGGCCTAGGACACCGCCCTTTCACGGCGGTAACAGGGGTTCGAATCCCCTTGGGGACGCCAGCATAGACCAGGGTTCGTCCAGCCATCCCGCGCTGGCGGTCTTTCAGGGAATCTAGAGCGGCGTTTCGGCTGCCTTTGCCGCCATGGCCTGATGCGCCGCGGCAGCGCCGGCGGTCGAATCGCCGGAGACCTGGATCATCGGCAGGGCGAACTTAAGGCCGGCCTCGTCGAAGCGTTTCTTGATCATGGCATTGGCGCGGCGGCGCAAGACGAATTGCTTGCCGGGCTTGGTCATCATCTTGAGGCGGATGGTGACGCCATAGTCGCCGAACTCCTCGACGCCCTGCATCTTCAGCGGCTCGATGATGTCGCGGCCGAGTTCGGGATCTTCCGCCAGTTCGCGACCGATCTGCTTGACGATCTTCTTCGCCTTGTCGAAATCCGAGCCATAGGCGACGTTGATGACCATCTTGTCGATCACCCAGTCGCGGCTCATGTTCTGGATCGCGCCAAGCTCGCCGAATGGCACGGTGAAGAGCGGGCCGCGATGGTGGCGCAGCTTCACCGACCGCAGGCTGAAGGATTCGACCACGCCCTTGTAGTTACCGCTCTGCACGTACTCGCCGACCCGGAAGGCATCGTCCAGCAAGTAGAACACGCCGCTGAACACGTCCTTGACCAACGTCTGCGCGCCGAAACCGACGGCCACGCCGACTACGCCGGCGCCGGC
>JAQSWP010000143.1 GCA_029266575.1 Alphaproteobacteria bacterium
GGCGAGGAGCGCCGCCAGGCGTCGGGCATCGAAATGATCCCGTCCGAGAACCACACCTGGCCCGAAGTGCTGGCCTGCCTCGGCTCGGTGCTGACCGACAAATATTCCGAAGGCTATCCCGGCCGCCGCTATTACGGCGGCCAGGAATTCACCGACGCGGTCGAGACCATCGCCCGCGATCGCGCCAAAGCCCTGTTCCGCGCCGAACATGCCAATGTGCAGCCGCTGTCGGGCTCGCCGATGAACCAGGCGATCTACCTCGCCTGGCTGAAGCCCGGCGATAAGGTCCTGGGCATGGACCTCTCGCATGGCGGGCACCTGACGCATGGCGCGCCGGTCTCGCATATGGGAAAACTGTTCGACTTCGTGCGCTATCGCACCCAGCCCGGCTCCAATGGCGGCATCGATTACGATCAGGTGCGCGATCTGGCGAAGCGGCATAGGCCGAAGCTGGTGCTGTGCGGCTTCTCCTCCTATCCGCGCGATCTCGACTACGCCGCCTTCAAATCCATCGCCGACGAGATCGGGGCACCGACCATGGCAGATGTCTCGCATATCGGCGGGCTGATCGCCGCTGGCGTGAAAGACAATCCGATGGATTTCGGCTTCGACGCCATGACCACCACGGCGCACAAGACCTTGCGCGGTCCGCGCGCCGGTTTGATCCTGTGCAAGCAGGAGCATGGTGCCGGCATCGATTCCTCCGTGTTCCCCGGCCTGCAGGGCGGGCCGCATATGAATGCCGTCGCCGGCACGGCGGTGGCGCTGGCCAAGGCATCGACGCCCGAATTCAAAGCCTATGGCGCTGCCATCCTGCGCAACGCCAAGGCGCTGGCGGCAGCGTTGCTGGAGCAGGGCGTGACCTTGATCACCGGCGGCACCGACAATCATCTGCTGGTGATCGACACCATCGCCAGTTTCGGCATCGACGGGAGGGTGGCGGAGGCTGCGCTCGATCGCATCGGCATCACCGTCAATAAGCAGGTGATCCCCGACGATCCGCGTCCGCCGCTGCGTCCTTCGGGCATCCGCCTGGGCACACCGGCTTGCACCACGCGCGGCATGGATGAGGTTGCCATGCAGCGCATCGGATCATGGATCGTGCAGGCGCTGCGCGCGCCGCAGGACGAGATGGTGCTGGCGAAACTGGCGGGCGAAGTGAAAGAACTCGCCCGCGACTACCCGATCCCGGCGCTTTCTAACTGATGCCGGTCTGACGCTTGGCCGCCTGCAGCGCGTTGTGCAGCAGGCAGGCCACCGTCATCGGCCCGACCCCGCCCGGCACCGGCGTGATGGCGCCGGCGCGCGGTGCTGCGGCGGCGAAATCGACATCGCCGACCAGCCTGGTCTTGCCGTTGCCCAGATCGATGCGGGTGATGCCGACATCGATCACCGTGGCGCCGTCCTTGATCCAGTCGCCCTTGACGAAATGCTGCCGCCCGATCGCCGCCACCACGATATCGGCCTGGCGGCACAACTCCGGCAAATTCCTGGTGCGCGAGTGCGCGACGGTGACGGTGCAATCCTCGCGCAGCAGCAAGGCCGCCATCGGCTTGCCGACCAGGATCGAGCGGCCGATCACCAGCGCGCTCTTGCCCGGCAACGAGCCCAACCGGTCCTGCAGCAGCATCAGGCAGCCCAAAGGCGTGCAGGGCACGGAGAAGTTAAGCCTCGCGCCGGAAGCTAGCTGCGCCAGTTTTCCGGCATTGAGCGGATGCAATCCGTCGACGTCCTTTTCCGGATCGATCGCCGCCACCACTTCGGCATTGTCGAGATGCGAAGGCAGCGGCATTTGCACCAGAATCCCGTGCACTTTTTTGTCGGCGTTGAGTTCGCGCACGACCTTGAGCAATTCGGCCTGCGTGGTGTTGCCCGGCAGGATGCGCTCGAAGCTCTGCATGCCGGCTTCATTGGTCTGCTTGCCCTTGCTGGCGACATAGACCTTGCTGGCCGCATCGTCGCCCACCAGCACCACCGCCAGCCCGGCCTTGATCCCCGCCTTGGCGGCGAAATTGGCGGCATCGACGGCGATCTGCGCCCGCAAGCGCTCGGCATAGGCTTTGCCGTCGATGCGTTTTTCTGCGAAGGCGGGTGTGCTGCTCATTTCAGGTATTCCAGCGTGTTGATCCAGTCGTTGAGCCGCGCCAGCAGGGCGGCATCGACCGCCTCCAGCCGCAGCACCTTCTTGCGCGCCGTCTCGCCCGAGACCAGCGACAGGCGCGACTTGGCGATGCCGATTGTGCTGGCGAGCAGCGCCAGCACTTCCTTGTTGGCTTTGCCGTCTTCCGGCGGCGCATTGACTGCGACCTTCAGGAATTTGGCGCCGTTCTCGTCGCGGATCAGGCCCTCGATACCCTGGCGGCTGGAACGCGGGCTGACGCGCACGGCGAACTGGATCGCTCCGTCGCGCGTGGCGGTGAAGACCGGCCGCATGAAAGGATCAGCGCGTGAGAAGAGCCGGCACCACGTTGTCGTAGATCAGTTGCTGCACGAAGAACAGGATCAGGATCAACACCGCGGGCGTGATGTCGATGCCGCCGATAGTGGGGATGATGCGCCGCAACGGCCGCAGCACCGGCTCGGTGATGCGGTAGAGGAAATCGATCACCGTGGCGACAAACCGGTTGCGCGTGTTGATGACGTTGAAGGCGATCAGCCACGACAGGATCGCCATGGCGACCAGCAGCCAGATATAGATCTCGATGACGATCAGGAGAACTTTGACCAGTGCCAGCATCTGCGCTCCATCGGGGCGGCCGGTTTGACGGCGGCCACCCTACCCAACGCCCCCCTGCCGCGCAAGCCGGTGGCGCGGTATGGGATTTTGGTCGCAAACCCTTGAACCGACGCGGCTTTATGCTTTCTTGACAGGCCGGAGGCGGGCGATGATTATGCGCGCCGTTCGGGGACGGGGCCGTAGCTCAGTTGGGAGAGCGCGTCGTTCGCAATGACGAGGTCAGCGGTTCGATCCCGCTCGGCTCCACCAACCGCCCGAACGTCTTCCCTTAAGCCTGTCGCGTGAGCTTTTTGCTCATGTAAACGGTTGTGCCGCCGTCGCGGAACGGTTCCAGCCGGTCGATGCGGTAGCCGACCCGCTTGTAGAGTTCGACATTGCTGGCGAAGGCGGCATTGGTCAGCAGGCGCATTTCGCCCAGGCCCGCCTCGATCGCCAGGCACTCGGCATGGTCCAGCAGCCGGCGTCCCAATCCCTTGCCCTGATGGTCCGGCAGAACGGCGATGTTTTCGATCCACAGATGGTCGGGAAGCTGCAAGGTTTCGATCAGCCCCGACAGCGCGCCGTCGAAGTTGAGCAGATCGAAACGATGCCGACGCAAGGCCTGTTCGTAGTCAACCGTCATCGGCACGGGTTCGCGGCCGACCACGGGCACCCATTTAGCGTAGGCGCTGCGGGTCAGCGCGCGAATGGCGATGGCATCGGCGGGGGTTGCGAGCTTTATGTCGATGATGCCGGGCATGACGATCTCCTGGAGACAAACAAAAACCCTGCCGGCGGGAGCGGGCAGGGCTGCTGGGGTGGCGAATGAAAGAGACGCTGGCGATCAGCCTCGTCGTTTCCGCCGCAACAGCGCGCCGCGCCGCATCGCAAGAGCGCAGCGGCGTCGCATCGTTTTGGCGGCGGCGGATTTCGTCATGCGCCTAGTCTTGATATCCTCGGGCCCGGCGGCAATTGCGATTTCGCCCAGCTCCATGCTTGGCCGTCACTTCTTCTGCTTGCTGGCCGCATAGCGCGCCGCCGTCTCGGCATTGGCCGGATAAAGGCCGGGCAGCGGCACGCCCGCTTCCACCTCTTTCATGATCCAGGCTTCGAGATTCTCCTGCTCCGGCGCGCTCGCCAGCACGTGATCGACGAACGCCGCCGGCACAACCACCGCGCCATCGTCATCGACCACGATCAGATCGTCGGGGAACACCGCCACGCCGCCGCAGCCGATCGGCTGCTGCCAATCGACGAAAGTCAGGCCCGCGACCGAAGGCGGCGCAGCGGCGCCACGGCACCACACCGGCAATCCGGTGCCCAGCACGCCGGCCAGATCGCGCACCACGCCGTCCGTCACCAGCCCGGCGACGCCGCGCTTCTTCATGCGCGCGCACAATATGTCGCCGAAGATGCCGGCATCGGTGATGCCCATGGCGTCGACCACGGTGACGCAGCCTTCCGGCATGGCCTCGATGGCGGCACGGGTCGATTTGGGCGACGACCAGGATTCTGGCGTCGCCAGATCCTCGCGGGCGGGCACGAAACGCAAGGTGAAGGCGCGGCCGACCAGCCGCTTCTGGCCCGCCCGCAACGGCATGGTGCCGCGCATCCAGACGTTGCGCAGGCCCTTCTTCAGCAGCACCGTGGTCAATGTCGCGGTCGACACGCCATGCAGCGCTGCAACGATTTCCTTGTCCGTCGCCATGAACTTCTCCGTTTTCGCTGGCGAGACTCTAGATTCCGCGGGCGGCGAAAGATAGGTTCTGCGCTCATGCCCGAACACCGGAATTTTCCCGCCTGATGCCCACCACCCTGCATTTGCCGCTGGCCTCGCCCGCGCCGGGCACCGAGCGGCATCTCACCCTGCACCGTTTCGGCAAGGCTGGCGCGCGGCCGAAAGCCTATTTCCAGGCCGCTTTGCATGCCGACGAACTGCCGGGCGTGCTGGTGCTGCAGCATCTCATCGCTGCCCTGGCCACGGCCGAACGGGAGGGCCGCGTCACGGGCGAGATCCTGATCGTACCGGCGGCCAACCCGATCGGCCTGTCGCAGACCGTGCATGGCCAGTTGCTGGGCCGCTACGGGCTCGACGCCTCGGGCAATTTCAACCGCGGCTTTCCCGATCTGTCGGACAAGCTGGTCGAGGCGCTGCGCAACAGGCTGGGCCGCGACGCTGCCGCCAACGCCGCGCTGGTGCGCACGACGCTGCTGGGGCTGCTTGCTGAGAAGAAGGCGTTGGGCGAGGCGCAGCAATTGCGCCTGACCCTGATGCGGCTGGCGATCGACGCCGATATCGCGCTCGACTTGCATTGCGACGACGAGGCGCAGATGCACATCTATGCTGGCCCCAAGCTGTGGCCGGAAATCTCCGACCTCGCGGCACTCTTGGGCGCGGCGGCGGTGCTGCTGGAGGAGGATTCCGGCGGCGAGCCGTTCGACGAGGCGCTGGCGCGGCCGTGGTGGCGCCTGATCGACGCCAATCAGGGCGCTGTCCTGAGCGCCGCCTCGATGATCACCGGCACCCTCGAATTGCGCGGTCGCGCCGATATCGACGATGCGCAGGCGCAGAAGGATGCGCAGGCGTTGTTGAAGTTCCTCATCCGCCGCGGCGTGGTGGCGGGCGATGCCGGCGCTCTGCCGCCGCTTGCCTGCGCGGGCACGGCGCTGGATGCGGTCGATTTCGTCAAGGCGCCACACGCCGGCCTGCTAGTGCAGAAGCGCAGCCTGGGCGAGCGGGTGCGCACCGGCGATGTGGTGGCGGAGATTTTCGATCCCATAGCCGCGCCCGGCACCGCGCGCACCCAATTGCTGGCGCGCACCGACGGCGTCGTCTTCGCCCGCTCGGTGCCTTGCCTGGTACGGGCGGGCGATCGGGTGATGAAGATCGCCGGCAAGGAGAAGCTGGAACAGACCGACGCGACGTTGCTGGGGGATTAAGATTTAACCACGGAGGCACAGAGACACAGAGGTGATGGTCGTCTCTGTGCCTCTGTGTCTCTGTGGTTTCTCTTCGTTCACCCGAACGTCACCTTGCCCTGCTGCGCCAGCCCGCCGTCGGCCCGCGCCACCCAGGTCGTGGCCGTGTTGCCCTCGGGCCTGCCGTTGACCGAGAACGGCGTGGTGTCGAACACAGGGCTGATGGCGCGGAACTCGAAAGCCTTGACCCGTTTGCCGGGCGAGGAGCGGCGTGCCAACTCCATCTGCATCAAGCCCATGAGCGGGCCATGCACCACGAGGCCGGGATAGGCTTCCTCCCCGGTGGCGTAGGGCAGGTCGTAATGGATGCGATGGCCGATGAACATCAAGGCCGAGAAGCGGAACAGCAGCACCGGGTCGGCTTTGATCTCTTTGGTCCATACCGCATCGGTCGGCGCGGGCTTGGCGGCCGGCGGCTTGTCGCCTGGCTGCGGCGCCTGGCGATAGACGATGTCCTGCTCTTCGACCACAGCTTCCTCGCCGCGCGCGAAGATGCGATGGCGCACGCCGACGAACACCATCTGGCCGCTCGAGCCGGTCTTGGGCTCGACCGAGACGATCTGCGATTCGCGCCTGATCTCGTCGCCCAGCCTTATGTCGCCTTCGAAATGCAGCCGCGAGCCCGCCCACATGCGGCGCGGCAGGCTCACCGGCGGCAGGAAATCGCCGCGCTGCGGATGCCCGTCAAGGCCGATCTTCGAGGCGGGTGCGGCTTCGAGGAAATAGAGCCAGTGCCACAAGGGCGGCAGCGGATCGCCCTTGGCGGGCGCGGGATCGCGCGCATCGAGCGTGGCGATCAGCGCTCTGGGCGGAAAGGGCGCGGCGATATCTTCCTGAATCTGGGTGCGGCCCACCCATTTCCGGTATTTCTCCAATTCCTGATCCATCGCCTGCTCCAAAACTCTAGAACCCGTACAGCATGATCACCGCGGCGCTGGCGAGCAAGGCGGCGATGCGCTTGAGCCAGTCCTCGTTGCGGCCGATGGCGCCATAGGAGAATAGCGCCATGCCAAGCGTGATCTTGGCGCCGGCCAGCAACGCCATCAAAGGATCGCTGCCGAGCGCTAGCAGCGAGGGATGGGTGATGAAGCCGATCGGCACCACAAACAGCGCGCCGCCCAATCTCATTGCCCGCCACGCCACTGGCAGCCATGGCGTCTGCGCGATGCGGGCGGCGATGAAGACGTTGCCGCACACCGGCGGCGTGATGGTGCACAGAAGCGCATACCAGAAGACGAAAAGATGCGCCTGCAGCGGTCGCAATCCCAGCTCGATCAGCGCCGGCCCGGCGACGGCGATGCAGATGGCGTAGGCTGCCGTGGTGGGCAATTCCATGCCCAGCGCAATGCAGGCCAGCGCCGTCAGGATCAGCGCCACCCACAGCCTGCCGCCGGAGAGACCGACGATCAGTGAGGTGAATTTCACGCCCAGACCCGTGATGTGAAAGACGCCGACGATGATGCCGGCGCAGATCATGATGGCGGCGATGCCCGCGACCTGCTGCGCGGCGTTGACGGTGGCTTCGCGCAGGCGTGCCAGGAACAGGCGCAGACCCAGGCGCAAATCGACGTCGATCGCCAGCAGCGCCACCGCGACGCAAAGGGCGAGGATGCCGCAGAATTGCGGCGTGTATTCGGTATGGACGAACAGGAAGATCAGGGTGCCGAGCGGCAGCGCGAAAAACGGCAGGGTGCGCGCCACCTTGCGCCAGCCGGGCAACTCGTCGGCACTCATGCCACGCAGGCCCAGCGTGACGGCATAGCGATCGACGCCGAACCAGCAGGTGAGAAAGAAGATGAGGGCGGGCAGGGTCGCCACCACCATCAAATCCTCGTAACGCATGCGCAGGAACTCGGCCATCAGGAACACGCCGGCGCCCATCACCGGCGGCATGATCTGCCCGCCGGTCGAGGCCACCGCTTCCACCGAGGCGGCGAAGGGCGCGGGATAGCCGTTGCGGATCATGGCCGGGATGGTGAAGGTGCCGGTCGAGGCGACATTGGCGGAAGCCGAGCCGCTGATGGTGCCGTAAAGCGCCGAGGCCACCACTTCGACCTTGGCGGTGCCGGCGCGGAAGCGTCCCGCCGTCTGTTGCGCGATCGCCATGAAGCCGGTGCCGGCATCGCCGGCGGCAACGAACGCGCCAAGAATTAGGAATGGCGCGATCAGCTCCAGCGACGTGCCGGTCAGCGTACCCCACAACCCGCCTTCGGAGATTACTAGCGTTCCCAGAAAGGAAGTCAGTGGCTGGCCGTTATGGCCGATATCGCCCGGCAGATGCTGGCCCAGCAAGCCATAGAGCAGCACGATCAGCGCGATGGCCGGCATCACCGGCTGCACGGCGCGCCGCGCCATATCGAGCACGATCGCGATCAGCAGTCCCGATAGCGCGATCTGGAACCAGCCTTTGAGCGAGCCGTACTGATCGGCCAGATCGCGCCGGTTCAGCGCGATATAGAGGCAGCAGGCAATACCGAGAATGCCCAGCAGCCACGACAAAGCGATGTCGAGGCGCGAGCGATTGCCGCCGGTGAAGAAGAACACGAAGGGAATGGCGAACAGCAGATGCAGCGGCCGGCTGACCAGAGTGGGCACCAGCCCGCCGAACACCACCCAGACATGGAAGGCGATGGAGAGGGCGGCGACGGCGAGGATCAGGACATCCCACGCCGTCGCCAGCCTTGTCGGGACCGGTGCCGCATGGTCATCGATGCCGGGCGCTTCCGACACGACAGAGACTGATGTCGTCTACTTCAGCGCGTCGGGAATTTTCACGCCCT
>JAQSWP010000308.1 GCA_029266575.1 Alphaproteobacteria bacterium
TGGCGAGCGCGCGGCCGGTCGCCTCCGGCGCGTTCACGGCTGCACGCGCGACCGCCGGAGTATCGTTTTGCACCGCTTCAATCTGCGCCGCTTCCTTCCGCTGCGCGCCGCGGCTGCAGCCGCACTGTCCGCCGCAACTGCATTGCCCGCCGCAGCCGCAACCGCAATCGGAGCCACGCACCTCAGCTTGAGCCGCACGACTCGGGCGCAGATGCGCCGCCGGACGGGATGCCGTGCCCTGGCCGGCGTTTTTCAACCCGGCTTTCCCAACCGTGGACAGCGCCTGCCGTCGGACTCGCGCCGCGGACTTCGATGTCACCGGTTGGTTAGATGCGGCCGATGCAGACGCCACCGCCGATGTGGCCGTAGCAGCACCGCCGTGATGCGCGCTAACAAAATGCGCCGCATTTAACTGCAAGCGGCTGGCGGCGGAATGCTTGACGGTTTGCGCCGTCGAGACGGTCCCAGCCTTGCCGTGACGCGCCATAGCCTGCCGGCGCTGGAGCGCCAGTTCACGGCCGGATAGAGTTGCAGTGGCATGACCGGGGGCGACGTTTGTCATTCGGCGATGAAGGGGCGGCGCCAAAGCGCCGCGCCGCGTTCAAATCATGGGCGCCGAATCGAGTCGGCTCCAGCGCCCACTTCATCAGCGATACACCACGAAGGCCATGCCCTGGCTCTGGGCGTAATTGTCGTACGCGACGAAACGCACCATCTGATCCGGAAACTCGCGGTGGCAGGCCTCGATTTCGGCCACCACGGTGTCGACGGACTGCTCGCCGAACAGCGGCAGTTTCCACATGTACCAGTAGCTCGCCTTGGCAGGCGTACCCTTTTCGGTGTGTTCGACCGCCGGATTCCAACCCTGCGCAATAGCGTAGGCGATCTGACGACGAACCTGCTCGGGCGTCATCGGCGGCAGATAGGAGAACGTCTCGTATTTCTTGAGCGAACGGTAAGCTTGAACGGCCATGACTTAGTCCTTTCGATTTTTGCTGGGCGGCGGCGCGCCCAATGGGCGCTGCCGACCCTAGCCGGCGACCGGTTACTTGTTGGCGACGGCGAGCTTGTCCATGGTTTCAAACTCGAACTTGATCTCTTTCCACGTTTCCATGGCGATCTTCAGTTCGGGCGAGTGAGCGGCGGCAGCGGTGAGGATATCCTTGCCTTCCTTCTCCAGATGACGGCCCTCGCCGCGCGCCTGGACGCAGGCTTCGAGCGCCACACGGTTGGCGTGCGCGCCAGCGGCGTTACCCCAGGGATGGCCCAGCGTGCCGCCACCGAACTGCAGCACTGAATCGTCGCCGAAGATCGTGACCAGCGCAGGCATGTGCCAAACGTGGATACCACCCGACGCCACGGCGAAGCCGCCTGGCATCGAGCCCCAATCCTGATCGAAGAAGATGCCGCGCGAGCGGTCTTCGGGAACGAAGGATTCGCGGAGCAGGTCGATCCAGCCCAGGGTGGAAGCACGATCGCCTTCGAGCTTGCCCACGACGGTGCCGGTGTGCAGATGGTCGCCGCCCGACAGACGTAGGATCTTGGTCAATACGCGAAAGTGGATACCGTGATGCGGGTTGCGATCGATCACCGCATGCATGGCGCGGTGGATGTGCAGCAGCATTCCGTTGTTGCGGCACCAGTTCGCCAGACCCGCGTTGGCGCAAAGCCCGCCAGCGAGGTAATCGTGCATGATGATCGGAGCGCGGATTTCCTTGGCATACTCGGCGCGCTTGTACATTTCCTCAGGCGTTGGCGCGGTCACGTTGAGATAGTGACCCTTCCGCTCGCCGGTCTCGTGTTCGGCTTTTTGAACCGCCTCCATCACGAAATCGAACCGATCGCGCCAGCGCATGAAGGGCTGGCTATTGATGTTCTCGTCGTCCTTGGTGAAGTCCAGACCGCCACGCAGCGCTTCATAGCAGGCGCGGCCGTAGTTCTTCGCGGACAGACCAAGCTTCGGCTTGATGGTGCAGCCCAACAGCGGGCGGCCGTACTTGTTAAGCTTGTCGCGCTCGACCTGAATACCATGCGGAGGGCCGCCGCAGGTCTTCACGTAAGCGATGGGGAAGCGCAAATCTTCCAGACGCAGCGCCCGGACAGCCTTGAACCCGAACACGTTGCCCACCAGCGAGGTGAACACGTTGACAACCGAACCTTCCTCAAAAAGGTCGATGGGATAGGCAATGAAAGCGTAATAGCAGGTATCGTCGCCCGGCACGTCTTCGAGGCGATAGGCGCGTCCTTTGTAGTAATCGAGGTCGGTCAGCAGATCGGTCCACACCGTGGTCCACGTGCCGCAGGACGATTCGGCAGCAACCGCCGCCGCCGCTTCTTCGCGATCCACCCCAGGCTGCGGCGTGATCTTAAAACACGCCAAAATATCGGTGTCGAGAGGCATGTAATCCGGCTGCCAGTAGCTCTGCCGATATTGCGTGACGCCGGCCTGGTACGATTTGACTGCCATATTCGAGGACTCCTTCATGCGCGCTTTTGCGGTAAGCGAACGACGGGCGAGGACCTACCGCGGTGCGGTGGCCATCCCCCCCACCCGGCCCGGGGATGACGTTCGTGGGTCTCAGCAAGGCCTGTGATTCACCCAGCCCAGCGATTCACGAGTAAAGAACATAGAAGAAGACCGGCATAAACACTAATTGATATTTTTGATCGAACCCATTAGTGTTGCTTATGTATCGGCCATGCATCTGACCCTCAGACAGCTCCAGATCTTCGACGCTGTGGTACAACAGCAGAGCTTTACACGTGCGGCCGACGTTTTGCACCTCACCCAGCCAGCGGTCTCAATGCAGATGCGACAGCTGGAAGAGCAGATCGGCGTCCCGCTGTTCGACCACGTCGGGAAAAAGATTCATCCCACCGATGCAGGTCGTGAGTTGCACCGTCATACC
>JAQSWP010000144.1 GCA_029266575.1 Alphaproteobacteria bacterium
CGATAGCCTTCATCACCGTGGTCTTGCCCGCACCGTTGGAGCCGACGATGGTGGCAATGCGGTTGCGCCGTACGTGAAGGGTGAGGTCGTTGACGACCGTCACTGCGCCGTAGCCGACGGTGAGACCCGCGATTTCCAGAACGTTGTCGCTCATGACCGCTTGCCCAGATAGGCGCCGATGACGTTCTCGTCGCGGCTGATCTCGGCCGGCGTACCTTCGGCCAGGCGCTGGCCGTGATGCAGCACGATGAGCCGGTCGCACACGCTCATCACCGCGCGCATGTTGTGCTCGACGAGCAGGACGGTCATGCCCATTTCCGCACGCAGCTTGCGGAACAACTCGAGGATGTCGCGCGTTTCGGTCGAGTTCAGCCCCGTCAGCGGCTCATCCAGGCACAGCAGCCTGGGACGCGTCGCGGTGGCGATCGCCATTGCCAGCAGTCGCTGCCGCCCATGCGAGAGATTGCCCCCGAGTTCTTCCAGATAAGGCGTCAACCCGAACATGGCGGCGGTCTCGCGCACCCGCGCATCGCGCGTGCTAGGCGTGCGCAGCCTGACGAGCGTCGCCAGCAAAATATTCTCGTAGACGCTCATGTCCGGCACCAGGCTGCCATGCTGGAACATGCGAACCAGCCCCAGCCGGGAGATGGCGGGCGCGCGCAGCTTTGTAATGTCGGTGCCGTCGAAGGAAAGCTGGCCGGCGGTCGGCGGTATGAAGCCGCTGATCAGGTTGAACACGGTGCTTTTGCCCGCACCATTGGGTCCGATCAACCCCAGGATTTCGCCGCGCTTCAAGGTGAAGGAGAAGTCCGACACCGCCACCAGCCCGCCGAAACGGCGCGTCAAATTTCGCGCGCTGAGTATATCGTCGGCAGTTGCCGGGCTCATCGCGGGCGCACTCATTTGTGCTGTCCCAGCGAGGCGGCAGGTGTCGCCCAACCCAGTCTGCGGCCCAGTTGCAGCGCCAGCCCGGTCAGCCCCTGGGGCATCACCAGCATGGCGATGATGATGGCGCCACCGAAGAAGATGCGCTCATGCGCGCCGACGCCCATAAGGTATTGGCCCAGCAAAGTGAGGAAGGCAGCGCCCAGCAAGGCGCCGACCATGTGCTCCTCGCCGCCGATTTTGACATAGGCCAGCACGAACACCGATAGCAGGAAGCCGAAATCGCCTGGGCTGATGACGTTGTTGGAATGCGCGTAGAGCGCGCCGCCCAGCCCCAGTGCCGCCGACGCGATCACGACGCAGATCACTTTCACCACCAGGACCGAGATGCCGACGGAGAGCACGATCTGGTCGTTCGATTTGATGGCCTTGAACAGCATGCCAAGCGGCGAGCGCTCGATGGCGTAGAGCCCGATCAGCACCAGCCCGATGATGGCGATCATGATGGCGGGGTAATAAGGCTCGATGGCGACCGGTGGGAAGATGCCGATCATGCCGGAATTGCCGCCGATGATGTTGCTCTGGGTGTATTTCAGCCGCACCACCTCGGTGAAGGCGAAGCTGATGAGCAGGAAATACGGACCTTTTACGCGCAGGGTGATGAAACCGAACACGGCCGCTACCAGCCCCGCGACCACCGCCGCCGCCAGCATCGCCAGCACCAGCGGCCCATTGAAGATGGTGGTAATCACGCCCGCCGTGTAGGCGCCGATGCCGTAGAAGGCGGCGGTGGCGATGTTCAATTCGCCGATCAGCAACACAAAGCGCAGGCAGGCCGCCAGCAGCGCGCTGGTGGCGATCCACAGCATCAGCTTGACGGTGTAGTCGTCGCGGACGATCAGCGCGGCGGCCACCCCAACGCAGAGCAGCAGCGCCGAGGCGATATAAATCCGCCTATCTCTCGGCATGGCCCATGATCCCCTGCGGCCGCACCAGCAGGCCCACGATGACCAACACGAACAGCGCGATCGTCGCGGTGGACGAATCGAAATAGTAGCTGCCGAAGCTTTCGATGGCGGCGATGATGAAGCCGCCGAGAATGGCGCCGGGGATCGAGCCCAGCCCGCCAATAATGATGATGATGAAGGCCTTGATCAGGAAATCGGCGCCCATGAAGGTGGTGATGGCGGCAAGCGGCGCCATGAAAGCGCCGGCAGCACCGGCCAAGCCGCAACCAATCAGGAAGCCGTACAGCGCCACGCGGCGATACTTGATCCCCTGCAGCATCGCCGCCTCCTGGTCTTCAGCGACAGCGCGCAATGCCAGCCCGAGTTTGGTGCGCGCCACCAGGAAATAGAGGCCGAAGGTGATGGCCAGTGCCAGGAAGCAGATCAGCAGTCGCTGCCAGGTTATAGCCGCACCCAGAATGTTGGCGACGCCGGGAATAAGCGGCGGGATGATGCGGGGCGCACCACCGAAGATTTCGAGATAGAGGCCTTCCAGTAGCAGCACGAAGCCGATCGAGACGATGAAGGAGCCGATCAGGTCGCGCAGATAGCGCTCGAAGCCGAATTTGTAGACCACCAAGCCCAGCGCCAGCACGACCAGGACTGAAACGCAGAACGAGAGCGCGAAGACGGGGATTGCCGACAGGCCCAGTGCCTTGGCGAACCACGGTACCACAACCGACATCGCCAGCGCCGCGGCGGTGAAGAATTCGCCATGGGCGAAGTTGACGATCTTCATAACGCCGAAAATCAGCGTCAGCCCCAGCGAGAACAGCACGTAGACCGCGCCGATCTGCAGCGTGTTGACGATGAGCTGTACGGTAAGATCCATCAGACAACCTTAAGCCTTGCGCGCAACGCCCGGCCGGAGAGATCCCCGGCCGGGCGCAGTGTAGGCGATTTAGCCTATTTCTTGGCGGCTTTCAGGCGCGCATCCAGTTCCGGCGGCACCACGCGCTGCACCTCGACCACCTTGCCGCCCTTGATTTGGGTGACGATGGTCGGGACGAGCAGCTGCTGCGGCGTGCCGTACACGTCCTTGGCGCCAAACGCGGCCGGGCCGTAAGACGATTCGAACACGATGGTCGGCAGCGCTTCGGCGACTTTCTTGGGATCGGTGCAGTTGCACTTCTCGATCGCCGCTTTCAGCGCCATGACCGCATCCCACGAGCCGATGGTGATGACGTTCAGCGGATCGCCATTGGCGGCATTGGCCCCCTTGTTCAGCTCGCGCTGAATCGGCGTCGCTGCCGGCCCGTCGAAGTCGGCAGCCAGACCCATATAGGTGCCTTCCACCGCGTCACCGGCGACCTTGATCAGCGAGGAGGACGAGGTGCCGGCGGAAACCACCTGCACGCCCTTCCAGCCCAGCACTTTCAACTCCTTAAGGATGGCGCCGGCGTCGTTTGGCGGCGTTGTCGACAGGTCGATGATGTCCGGCTTGATGGTCGCGAGCTTGGTGGCGATGGGCTGGAACTCGGTGGTGCCGCGCTCGTACCAGTCGCTCGCCAGAACCTTGACGTTCAGCTTCTTCCACGATTCCTGCGCCACCTTCTCGGTGTCCTGGCCGGTGGCGTCATTGGGATTCAACATCGCCACCGTCTTGGCGTTGGGATTCTGCTTGACGACGTAGCCGTAGAGCTGGTCGAGCACTTCGGCGGGCGTGTTGATCTGGGTGAAGGTCAGCGGGAAGTTCGGACCCTTGGCCGACGGGCCCCAGGCGGTGGTGAAGATCAGTACACCCTTACGCTCCGACAGCGATTGCAGCGCTTTCACCGGTGCTGTGCCGATCGAGCCGACCACGAACTTCACTTCGTCACGGTTCAGCAAGGTCTGCGCCACCTTGGCGCCTTCGGTGGCGTTGTACTGGTTGTCGTAGGAAACGATTTCCAGCGTATATGTCTTGCCGTTGGCCTTGATGCCGCCTTCCTTGTTGATCTTCTCGGCCGCCTGCTTGGCGGCCCATTCGAAGCCGATGCCCCAGGCCGCCGCGGCGCCCGATTTCGGTCCCGACAATCCGAGCTTCAGCACTTCCGCCTGCGCCGCCGACATCATGGCGAGGCCGGCGATGGCGGAGATCGCCACCAGTTTTCCTGCCGTCTTGATCATTGCTTCCTCCGTTTGGCCGTTGATCGGCCGTTTCGCTTCACAAACGAATCTAGGACACGCGCTTGAGTCGGCCCGACGCCGCCCATTCCCGCAAAGTGCGCTTCAAGATCTTGCCCGAGGGTCCCAGCGGCATCTCGTCGACGCTGTAGACGTCGCGCGGCGCCTTGTAGGCGGAGATGCGCTGGCGACAGAAATCGATGATCTCCGCCTTGGCGAGCTTCTCGCCCGGCTTGGGGATCAGTACCGCCACCGGCAACTCTCCCTTATCGGTATCGGGTAGGCCGATCACAGCGCAGATGGCGATGGATGGGTGGGTGTAGAGCAGGTCCTCGACCTCGAGCGGATAAATGTTGAAGCCGCCCGAGATAATGACGTCCTTCTTGCGGTCGACGATAAAGAGGTAGCCTTGCTCGTCGAGATAACCCAGATCGCCCGACAACCAGCCGCCCGGAGTGAAGACCTTGACCGTGGTATCCTGATCGCTCCAATAGCCGCCGCCGACCACGTCGCCGCAAACCCGCACTTCGCCGATCTCGCCGGTGGCCACATTCTTGCCGTCGTCATCCACGACATCGATCGTGGTGCCGCCAATCGGCGTGCCGGTCGAGCCGGGCTTTTGGATGCCGAAAGGTGGCTCGCCCACGACATAGCCTGAGACTTCTGTGGCGCCGTAGATCTGCAGCAAAGGCGTGCCGATCTCCTGCTTGAACTGCGCCAGGATAATGGGCGAGACCGGTGCGCCGCCGGTGACGGCGATTTTCAGGCTGGAAAGATCGTGCTTCTTCCTGTCGAAGGCTCGCAGCAGGAAGACGAACATAGTGGGCGAGCCCGCCATGAAGGTCGCTTTGTTCTTCGTTATCAGCTCCAGCACGCGCTCGGTGTCCCAGCGCTCCAGCATCAGCATGGTGCCGCCGACGAACATCGACAGGTTCATCATGCAGGTGGCGCCGAAATTGTTGAACAGCGGCAGCGCGCACATCAGGGTCTCGGCGTTCCAGCGGAAGCCGTTATAGACCGCCATGTCGCGCAAGGTGGCGTAAAGGCTGCCCTGCGTCTGCATCGCCCCCTTGGGCTCGCCAGTGGTGCCGGAGGTGAAGAACAGCGCGGCAGTATCCTCCGGCCGGCACGGCACGTCGTCGATCTTATCGCTGGCGGCTGCCATCAGGCCGCGCAGATCAAGCCCACCCTCGACTTTGTCGCCCAGCACCAGCACGCTCTTGATGTCGATGCCGGCGGCGCGAACTTTCTTGACGACGTCGAAGGTCTCGCCGCTGGCAGTCAGCATCGCGCGCATCCTGGTGCGGCTTGCGACATTGGTGACTTCGCGCTCGCGCAACATCGAACTCATGGGCGCGGCAATGGCGCCAAGCTTCTGGCAGGCGAAATAGCCGATCGCCAGCACCGGCACGCTGGGCAGGTAAAGCCCGACCACGTCGCCTTTGGCGATGCCAAGCTCGCGCAGCACGTTGGCCAGCCTGGCCGCCTCGCGGTCGAACTGCGCGTAGCTCAGCGTGCCGGCATCGGACACGATGTAGGGCTTATCAGGCTCCAGCCTGGCCGCGGTCCGCAGCATTTCGGCAAGCGCTTGCATTCGCCATTTCCATCCCGTGAAGGGTCGATCATACCCGCGTATGCGGATCCAACAACAGTCTAATAAACGTTCATTTATGAATGATCGGGATCATTTCTTGAACCTCCGGTCGATCAGCCGCCTCGGCTTGCCTTCGCGGCCGAGATTGGCCATGTCTGCCAGCCCGCCTTCCGGCACCAACTCGACGCTGACCTTCAGCCCGAGATCGTTGCGCAGGCGGGTTTCCATATGCTCCTTCAGCCCATCGAGCGCGCCGGCATCCTTCTTCACCTCGACATGCACCACCATCTCGTCGCGGATCACGCCATCGACCACGGTGCGGTCGCAGACGCAGATCCATTCGCCGGTACTGCGCGGGTCGGAGCGCACGGCATTGAGGCAGCCCATCGGATAAATGTTGTTGCCGCGGATTTTCACCATGTCGTCACTGCGGCCGAGGAAATGGTCCATGCGACGGAATGAGGAACCCAGCGCGCTGATCTTGCCGTCACTCACGATGCGGCCCAAGTCGCGCAAATTGAAGCGGATGATTGGCGGGATGTGGCGGAATAGCGAAGTGGCCACCAGATTGCCCGGCTGGCCCGGCGCCACGGGCTGGTTGGTCTCGGTGTCCAGCACTTCGATGTAGATGCAATCCTCCATAAGATAGAGCCCGTCCTTGTCCGGGCCCTCGAAGGAGGCATGTGAGATCTCGTTGGTGCCGTAATTGTCGTAGACCGGGCAGCCGAACAGATCCTCCAGATTTTTACGCAGCAGGCCTTCGGTGTCGGGCCCGAGATAGGAGGCGATGTATTTCAAGTTCAGGCTGCGCGGATCGTAGCCGACCTCCTCGCGCGCCACTTTGGCGAGCTGCGTCAGGTATTCGGGGAATCCGATGACGATGTTTACGCCGTAATCCTGCGCCAGCTCCATCTGCTTGTAGGAGGTGGTGACCACGCCGCTGCCCGTCGTCAGCGGCATGACGCCCAGATAATTATGCGCGCCGTGGTAATGCACCCAGGCCAAATTGGCCAACGAACATGTTGCGGGGATCAGCATCACATCACCCGGCCGCGCGCCTTGTATATAGAGCGAGCGCGCCGCCTGCAGCCCGTTCAGTTCCCATTCCAGCGCGCCGAACAAAGTCGGCCGCGCCTTGCCGGTGGTGCCGCCGCTGGTCTGCATCTTCAGCGGATTGCGTTGCAACTCCTGCTGCCGATCGACGCCGCTGATATGGCCGAAGGGCGGCAGCGCCTTGTGATCGTCTTTGATGTCATCGGAGTTGAAGGTTGGCAGCTTGCCAATGTCATCGATGCTCCTGATATCGCCCGGCTCGAGTCCAGTTGCTTTCCAGCGCCTGGCGTAGAACTCGTTCTTCCAGCCGACTTTCATCATCTCGAGGAAGCGCTTGTTCTGCAGCTCGCGCAGGCGTGAAGCCGGCCATCTGAAGATGGTCTCGGCATAGACGTCGGGTGCCGGAAACTCGCGCTCGAACCACTGCCAGTCGATGGCGTTGCGGTAGAGCGGCAGTTTCGTGGTGGCAGTCTCGGTAGTCATTTTGTCCTCCAACGCAACATTTCTTTACCGACCATCCTAGGGACACCGCAATTGCTCGCACAAGCGGAAGGAATGCCTAGCCCAGCGCGGGCCATATGCCGCCGGAAACTGCAAGAATTTGTCCAGTTATGTAAGACGATTCGTCCGAACACAGAAATAATGCGGCGTTCGCGATATCAGTAGCTTCGCCAAGGCGTTTCAGTAGCGGCTTTTGCTCGTAGTGGGCCCGCACGTCAGGCGTCATGCGGTCGATCACCGAGGTGCGGATTATGCCGGGCGCGATGCAGTTGACGTTAATATGCGGTGCCAACTCGATTGCCATCGTGCGGGTCAGCGATGCAACGGCCGCCTTGGCCGCGCTATAGTCGGCGCTGCCAATCTCGCCGGCAAAATTGATCGAGGAAATGTTGACGATCTTTCCATAGCGCCGTTCGAGCATGCCCGGTACGACGACTTGCGACAGATGCAGGTTAGGTTTCAGGTTGAACGCCATGGTTTCATCCCATCGCGTCTCGCTCAATCCGACCAACGGTTCGAACATAGTCTTGGCGCGGATGCCACCAACGATGTTAACCAGCAAGTCAACCTTGCCGAAGGTGGTCAGGGCGTTCTGCGCGAGAGCCCGCGCCTCCTCGCGCACGATTGAATTGCCGCGCATCGCAACTAGCCGGGCACCTCCTTTCAAATTTTCAGTGATCGACGCTTCTGATTCGGCCAGGCGTGAACCCGAAATGTCGCCGATAACTAGCGATGCGCCCTCTTCAGCAAAACGTGTCGCCACGGCACGTCCCATGGGCCCCCCAGCGCCGGTAACCAACGCTACTCTTCCTTGCAAGCGCATGAATTGACTCCATACATGTGTCTCCAGCGGTCGCGGTTACGACCCTTTCGCGGCCCACTACACCACAGGAATCGCGTAATCTGCAGCGGTCCGACCGACCCGAAGACGATGCGCGCCTTTTTCGAGCCCCGCCTGCGGCGAAGTTGCAGGAATAGTCCAGCATTGGAAAACCTGACGCGCAACTCCGGTACCGCTGCGATGGCGCGCGCGCATCATGTGATTTGAAACTCTAAAGCAGGTATGGTCAGTATGGAGGCACCGGCATTGCGAATGAATGCTCCAACATCTGGCCCGCCTTTAAGGTGCACGGCGCTGTTGAGCGTTTCGCGGCAAGGACTACCCGCGAGGCGGGTGCCGGGCCGTTTGGGCTGGAAATCAACAGCTACTTACTGGTACTTGGGAAAGTTGTATGAAAGTGTCTAAATTCGAGGCTAAAAGTCTTGTTCGGAATAGGTGGG
>JAQSWP010000145.1 GCA_029266575.1 Alphaproteobacteria bacterium
TTGAACACCACCGTCTGCAGGCCTGGCACTTGAGCCTTGATCTCGATCAGCTTGTCGACCTGCTCCTGGTTTTCGGCGATGGCCAGCCGCGCTTCGCCATGCTCGACCACGTATTGCATCTCGGCCGCCACCGCATCCTGATAGACCGGCACCGGGATGGCGCCCAGCGCCTGGGCCGCGGCGATCGACCAGTACAGGTGCGGGCGGTTGTCGCCAACGATGATCAGCCGGTCGCCGCGCTTGAGCCCCAGCGTGTGCAGCCCGCAGGCCAACGCCTCGACCTCGGCTCGAACCCGCGCCCAGTCGTAGGACAGCCAGATGCCGTATTCCTTCTCGCGGCTGGCGATGCGGCTGGGCCGCTCCAGCGCATGTTTCAGCAGGAGTTTGGGAAAAGTATCGGCAACGCCGCTCGCCGCGGCGACGGTCTGGTCCATGAAATCCCGCCCGCTCCCTGACCGGACCGCACCCCCGATTTTTTCGAGATTGCGCCGGCGTTTCGCTCCCTGCGCCGCGAGTTTCGTCACGCGGCCATTTCTTTTGTTCTCCGTCATTAAAGCCCGCTCCTGCCGCGGTCAAGCATTGCCCCGCACCGGCCGCCGCCGCTATCTAGCGTCATGGAAAGTTTCATGCTCGACCTGCCCGACCGGCGCCTGCGCGCCGCCTGGGTCAATCGCGACGGCGCCCAGGCTGCCTCGCAGCAGGACGGCTTCCAGCGCCCGACCCTGGTCTTCCTGCATGAAGGGCTGGGCTGCATCGAAATGTGGCGCGATTTTCCCTTAAGCCTTTGCCGCAGCACGGGATTCCAGGGCCTTGTCTACGACCGCACGGCTTACGGCGGCTCCTCGCCTTGGCCATCCGAACCGGGCATCCAGTACATGCACATCGAGGCGCAGCAGGTGCTGCCGCAGGTGCTGGAAGCCGCCGGCATCGAGGACTGCATCCTGATCGGCCATTCCGACGGCGGCTCGATCGCGCTGATCTATGCCGGCGGCGCCCCCGAGCCCTTGCACGCGGTGGTCACCATGGCCGCCCATGTCTATGCCGAACCGGTCTCGATCGAGAGCATCGCCAAGGCAAAAGAGGCGTTCGACCGGGGCGATCTTGCCAACCGCCTGCACAAATATCACGGCGACAACACCGAGCGCGCCTTCCGCCTGTGGAGCGAGGGCTGGCTCGCCGCCGACTTCGCCGCTTGGAACATCGAGGAATTCCTGCCCGGCATCTCGGTCCCGCTGCTCGCCATCCAGGGCGAGGACGACGAATACGGCACCGAAGCGCAGCTCGGCACCATCGCCGGCAAGGCCGGCGGCTACGCCGAAACCCGCCTGCTCCCCGATTGCGGCCACTCGCCCCATCTGCAGGCGCCGGCCGAAACCCGCGCCGCAATCGCCCGCTTCATCGCGCCGTTCGTGGGGTGAACGGCTTCACTGAAACTGTCGCGGCAGCCAAAGCGCGATATCGGGCACCACCGAGATCAGAAAGATCATCACGAACAACGCCACGACGAACGGGGCGGTGCCGATGATCACGTCGTTCAGCGAACCCCGGCGGCGCAGGTTCTGCACCACGAACAGGTTGATGCCGACCGGCGGCGTCACCAGCGCCGTCTCGATCAGCAGGATGATCAGGATGCCGAACCATACCGGGTCGAACCCCAGCGCGAACATCACCGGCGCGATGATGGGAATGGTGGTGATCATCATCGACAGCGTTTCCATGAAACAGCCAAGCACGACGTAGAACGCCACGACCGCCAACAGCATGGTCGGCCTGGGCAGGCCGAGGCCCTGGATGAAATCGGTCAGTTGCGTCGTCAATCCGATGACCGAGATGACGAAATTCAAAAAGTAGGCGGCCATGACGATCAGCATCAGCATCGCCGTCGAGCGCATCGTGCCCTCGAACGCTTCGCGCAGCATGGCGAAGGACAGCCGGCCGGCCAGCGCCGCCAGCCCCAGCGCGCCCAATACGCCAAGCGAGGCGGCCTCGGTCGGCGTCGCGACGCCGGCATAGATCGAGCCGACGACCAGCATGAAGATGCCCAGCGGCGGCACCAGATGGATCAGCCCGATTATGCGCTGCCGCCAGTTCGTGCGCACGGCAGCGCCGCCCCAGGCCGGACGGACCAGGCAGATTGCGGTGATCGTCGCCATGAAGATCAGCACCAGCACGATGCCGGGGACGATGCCGGCAAGATAGAGTTGCGGCACCGACGAATTGGTCAGCACCGCATAGACGATCATGTTGATCGAGGGCGGGATCAGGATGCCGAGCGTGCCGCCGGCCGCCAGGGTGCCGAGGAACAGCCGCTCGTTGTAGCCGAAGCGCCGCGATTCGGGCAGTGCTACGGTGCCGACCGTGGCAGCCGTCGCCACGCTCGATCCCGACGTCGCGGCGAACATGGCGCAGGCGGCGATGTTGGAATGCATCAGCCCGCCGGGCAGCCACGATACCCAGTGCACCAGCGCGCCATACATGCGCTCGGCGAAGCCGGACCGCAGCAGGATCTCGCCCAGCAGGATGAACAGCGGCACCGAGACCAGCAGGAACTCGGTCGAGGCCGACCAGGTAACTTCGCCCATCGCCCGCACCAGCGGCAGCGGCGAATAGAAATGCTCCAGCACCAGGCCCAGCACGCCGAGCGATACGGCCACCGGTATGGCCAGCGCCATGAAGACCAGCAGCAGGATCAGCGCCAGAACGATCATGGCGCGTCGGCCGCGTCGCGCTGCAGGGAACGGCTGTAAGCCGCTTCCTCCGCCGATTCTTCCTCGATGCCGCGAGCGCCGGCGAGTTCGCGCACGAGCGCCAGGTCGCCCGATGCCAGCGCCAGCATGGTGCGCAAGGTCAGCAGCAGGACGGTGAGCAGAAAAAGCGTCAGGCCGAGGAACCAGATGCCCTGCGGAATCCACAGCGGCACGTTGAGCGCGCTGTTGGAAAGCGCGTTCAGCCGCCACGAGCCAGCAACGACCTCCCAGGCATAGCGGGTCAGGACCGTGACGAAAACGGCCAGCGCGACCAGCGCCACCACGTCGAGCAGGGCGGCGATCCTGGCGGGCAGCTTGGCGTAGAGCGCATCGATCCTGATATTGGCCCGCTGCAGCAGCGCAAACGGCAGCGCCCAGGCCACGCCGATCGCGAAGGCGTAGCCGGAAAGCTCGTCGGCGCCGCCCAGCGACAGGGTGAACAGCTTGCGCACGATCACGTCGACCGAAACCGTGGTTGCCGCCGCCAGCAGCAGGGCGCCGCCGACCCAGACCATGCGCCTGGCGATGGCTTCCGCCAGCGCCAGCGCAGGATCGAGGAAACGGCCGGCGCCGGCGAGCGCCTGCCGGCTCGCCGAACTCATGCCGCGCTACTTCTTGGCGACGACGTCGACCGATTTGCCGATGGTCTGGTTGAAGTCGGCGACGCATTCGGCACTGCAGCGCGCCGCCCATTTCGGGATCATGATCTCGACCACCGTTTTGCGCAGCAGCGCCTTGTCCGCGGGCGAGGCCTGCACCACGACCATCTTGCCCTTGGTGCCGAGCTTGCAGGAATCGAGGCCGGCGTTGCAGTCGTAGCCCTGCTGCGTGTGGTAGCCGGCCGCGTCCCAGACGTCCTTTTCCAGCGTCTTGATTTCCTTCTCGATCAGCGCGCGCACGCGCGGATCAAGCTTCTCCCAGCTCTTGGTGTTGGCGGCATAGGCGATTTCGCCCCAGCTCAGCGGCAGGGCGAGCAGATGGGTGGAGACCTCGTTCCATTTCGCCGCGTTGCCCGACAGCGTGCCGGTGACGGCGCATTCGACGGTCTTGTTCTGCAGCGCCGGCACGACTTCGGCGAAGGCGATGGTGACCGGCGTGCCGCCCAAGGCAGTGATCAGCTCGGATTGCGAGCGGCCGGCGACGCGCACCTTCTTGCCTTTCACGTCGGCCAGACCCTTGATCTCGGAATTGCAGTACAGCACCTGGGCCGGATAGGTGCCGAAGCCGAGCAGCGTGACGCCGAACGTCTTGGCGAACAGCGCCTTGTACATCGGCTTCGACGCTTCGGTGATCTTGCGCGCTGTTTCGACGTCGGGCACCAGGCCGGCAATGTCGATCGCCTCGTTCTGCGGATCGTCGGCCGCCAGGTAGCCCATGATGGTCGAACCGATCTCCATCACGCCCTGGCCCATCAGCCGCAGCACCTCCGGACCCTTGAGGCCCATTTCGTTGAAGCTCTTGATCTCGGCGGTGATGGCGCCGTTGGATTTCTCGGGCAGATGCTTGGTCCAGAACGGGATTTCGTAGTCCTTGTAGGGCGCCAGCCCGCCGATCGAGCCTACGACCTTGAAAGAAGTCTTGGGCAGATCCTGCGCCGTTGCGGGCAAGGCGCCGGCAAGCGCGATGACGACGCCGGCAGCGAACGTCAGAGTCAAATTGGTCTTCATCGTCGTGTTCCCCAAAGCTGGAATGTCGGAAGGCGGCTGCCGGTATCGAACCGCGCCGGCATGCGGCCATGATTGCCCGCCGGACGGGATGCCACAAGCGCCATTGCCGGCTGACGGATCAGGAGACAGCCGTCAGGGCGGCGACCGCGACCAGCCCGTCATCCATCACCAGTTCGCCGCCGCCGGCCACGCTCATCGCGCCATCGCGTCCGATCATAACGGTCTGGCCATTGAGGCGCGCGCGCGTCGGCGACAACGCCCACAAAATGGCGCGCCCGCCCGGCAGCGTCGCGCCACCGGGCGCGCCGACGAAGGACAGGTCGATGCCGATTTTCTTCCGGTCAGCCAGCAGGTTGAGCACGCCGACCGGCCCCTCGGTCAGCTCGCTGTCGACCGGCCACTCGCCGGCGAACCGCACCGGCCGAAATGGCGTCCGTACGTCCAGCGCCGGGCGTCCCTTGGGATGCAATACCAGGCCGGAGCCGTCGATGACGGCGAGCAGGCGTTCGTATCCCGGCAGGTCGGAAAAAGGGCCGGGGGCTTCGATTCGCGTCCGGCTCAGCCGCCAGATCATGCCATCCCAGCCGCCGGGCTCGGCGCCAGCTCGATATTCGGCGGCGATGTCGATCGTCACCCCGCCGCCATTCTTCCACGGGAAATGGCGATAGGCCGACGGATCGAGAAATTCCAGAATTCGAGCCGCCATGTCGTCGCGTTTCCTGCCTAGCCGGTTGCCGGACCGTGACCTTGCCACACGCTGGGCCACGCTGGAAAACGGCGGCGCGATATACCCCAACAAAAACTCCGCCTCAGCCGTTCATAAGGTCGTTTGCGCCGGCGCGCCGAAAGGCGTCCTATCAGTCGTGCAAACCTCACGCAGCGTCAGGCGTTTGCGCCAAACGCGAGCAGCGCCGGCAATTGCCAATTCAGGCGGCGCGCTCTAATTTCCGGCGCAAATCCCGCCTGAGTTCGGTTGGCATTGCCAGCCGCACTCTCTGCCAGCCCAGGAGCGAGCCCCATGGACCATCCCAACAGCTACAAATCCCGCCGCACCCTCACCGTGGGCAAGAAGAGTTACGTCTATTACAGCCTGAAGGCGGCGGAGAAGGCGCTGGGCGATCTCACCCGCCTGCCGTTCTCGATGAAGGTGCTGCTGGAAAACCTGCTGCGCACCGAGGACGGCCGCACCGTGCGGGCCGAGGACGTGCGCTCGGTCGCCGACTGGCTGAAGGAGCGCCGCTCCACGCGCGAGGTCGCCTTCAGCCCGGCCCGCGTGCTGATGCAGGATTTCACCGGCGTACCGGCGGTGGTCGATCTCGCCGCCATGCGCGATGCCATGGTCAAGCTGGGCGGCGACGCCAAGCGCATCAATCCGCTGGTGCCGGTCGATCTGGTGATCGACCATTCGGTGATCGTGGACAATTTCGGCAACAGCAAGGCCTTCGGCCAGAACGTCAAGCTCGAGTACCAGCGCAACGGCGAGCGCTACAAATTCCTGCGCTGGGGCCAGAAGGCGTTCGACAATTTCCGCGTCGTGCCGCCGGGCACCGGCATCTGCCACCAGGTCAATCTCGAATATCTGGCGCAGGTGGTGTGGACCAAGCGCGAGGGCAAGGAAACCGTGGCCTTCCCCGACACCCTGGTCGGCACCGATTCGCACACCACCATGGTTAATGGTCTCGCCGTGCTGGGCTGGGGCGTCGGCGGCATCGAGGCCGAGGCCTGCATGCTGGGCCAGCCGCTTTCGATGGTGCTGCCCGAAGTGGTGGGCTTCAAGCTGACCGGCAAATTGCGCGAAGGCGCCACCGCCACCGATCTGGTGCTGACCGTCACGCAAATGCTGCGCAAGAAGGGCGTGGTCAACAAATTCGTGGAATTCTACGGCACCGGTCTCGACGACATGTCGCTGGCCGATCGCGCCACCATCGCCAACATGGCGCCGGAATATGGCGCCACCTGCGGCTTCTTCCCGATCGATGCCGAGACCATCCGCTTCTTGAATGCCACCGGCCGTTCCAAAGTGGCGCCGCTGGTTGAGGCCTACGCCAAAAAGCAGGGCCTGTGGCGTTCGGCCAAGACGCCGGATCCGGTGTTCTCCGACACGCTGGAACTCGATCTCGGCGCGGTCGAGCCGTCGATCGCCGGTCCGAAGCGGCCACAGGATCGCGTGCCGCTGTCGCTGGCCGCGGCGCAGTTCGTCGCCAACATGGACAAGGAATTCGCCCGCAAGGATGACGGCAAGCGCCTCAAGGTCGCGGGCGAGACATTCGATCTCGGCCATGGTGACATCGTCATCGCCGCCATCACCTCCTGCACCAACACCTCCAATCCCTCGGTGATGCTGGGCGCCGGCCTGATCGCGCGCAACGCGGTCAAGCTCGGGCTGAAGGTTAAGCCCTGGGTCAAGACCTCGCTGGCGCCGGGCTCGCAGGTGGTCACCGACTATCTCACCAAGGCGGGCCTGCAGGAGTCGCTGAACCAGATCGGCTTCAACCTGGTGGGCTACGGCTGCACCACCTGCATCGGCAATTCCGGCCCGCTGCCGGACAGTATCTCCAAGACCATCGCCGACGCCGATCTGGTGGTCGGGTCGGTGCTGTCGGGCAATCGCAATTTCGAAGGCCGGGTCAATCCGCAGACCCGTGCTAACTATCTGATGTCGCCGATGCTGGTGGTGGTCTATGCGCTGGCCGGCTCGATGAAGATCGACATTTCCAAGGATCCAATCGGCACCGGCAAGGGCGGCAAGCCGGTCTACCTGAAGGATCTCTGGCCCTCCAATGCCGAGATCGCCAGGAACGTCGAGAAGTACGTCACTGCCGCTTCGTTCAAAAAACGCTATGCCGACGTATTCGAAGGCGATGCGTTCTGGCAGGGCATCAAGATCAAGCCGACCATGACGTACAGTTGGGACGATTCCTCGACCTACGTGCAGAACCCGCCCTATTTCGCCGGCATGAAGACCGGCGCCTCGGCCATGGAGGATATCAAAGGCGCCCGCATGCTGGCGCTGCTCGGCGATTCGATCACCACCGACCACATCTCGCCCGCCGGCTCGATCAAGAAGGACGGGCCTGCCGGCAAATATCTGCTCGACAACAAGGTGCCGGTAGCCGACTTCAACCAGTACGGCACCCGCCGCGGCAACCACGAAGTGATGATGCGCGGCACCTTCGCCAATATCCGCATCAAGAACGAGATGGTGCCCGGCGTGGAAGGCGGCGTCACCAGGCACATGCCCGACGGCGAAGCGATGTCGATTTACGATGCGGCCATGAAGTATCGCCAGGAAGGCACGCCCTTGGTCGTGGTCGGCGGCAAGGAATACGGCACCGGCTCCTCGCGCGACTGGGCGGCCAAGGGCACCGTGCTGCTGGGCGTCAAGGCGGTGCTGGTGGAGAGCTTCGAGCGGATCCACCGCTCCAATCTGGTCGGCATGGGCGTCATGCCGCTGATCTTCAGGGACGGCGCCACGCGCAAGACGCTCAATCTCGACGGCAGCGAGACCTTCGACATCACCGGCTTCGCCGGCGGCATCAAGCCACGCATGGACGTGCCGGTGTGCATCACGCGCAAGGACGGCTCGAAGGAGACCGTGCTGGTCACCTGCGGCATCCTCACCATCGACGAGGTCGAATACTTCCGCAACGGCGGCATCCTGCACTACGTCCTGCGCAACCTCGCCAAGGCGGCGTAGGGCAACGTCAGCCTCGCAATGGAAAGGGCGGCTTCGGTCGCCCTTTTCTTTTGCCCCGATCTTTGCGCGAGCCCGGCGTTTTTCAGCCGCAAATGCCCGCCACGTTTGCGCGATAAACGGGAGGCGATGGATGAAAATGCTCGGAGTGATGGCTGCTGCGGCGACCTTGGCGCTGGCCGCGCCGATGGCCCTGGCGCAGGCGGCGCCGGAGAAGCAGCGGCAGATCACGGTCAGCGGCGAGGCCGAAATCAAGGTGGAGCCGGATCGCGCGGTCATCGTGCTGGGCATGCACAGAGCGAGAATGCGCAGAAGATCGGCCAGACGCTGGCCATGCTGGAGAAGCAGGGCATCGAGAAGCGCCACGTGCAGACCGATTTCGTCCGCATCGAGCCGCGCTTCGAGAAGACCTTCGGCGTCGGCCCGGCTTCCTATGTCGTGCGCCGCGACATCGTGGTGACGATCACCGATCTGAAGAAGCTCGAGATCCTGATCGCCGAAGCGGTCAAGCTCGGCATCAACTCGGCCTATAATTTCACGTTGATGACCTCCGAGCCGCGCAAGCATCGCGACGCGGCCCGGCTGCTGGCGGCGCAGGCCGCAAAGGAGAAGGCGACCTTGCTGGCGCAGGCGGTGGGCGCTGCCGTCGGGCCGGCGCTGAATATCGAGGAGCATAGCGTCGGCATGCCCATGGGTACGCGCCATGCCGCACCACCCAACATGACGGAGCAGGCGGGCGGCGGCGAAGCCCGGCAGGTGTTCTCCGCCGGCGAGATTTCGGTGCGCGCCTCGGTCAGCGTCACGTTCGCTCTGCAATAGGGGCGCGCACGGCGCATCGACAGGAAAGTTGCGGCGAGGCAGATTTGGTCCCTCCGTAACTCCCGAGTGCTGCCGCAATGAAAGTCTCCGACGCCATCCTCTCGCGCCATTCCATGCGCGTGTTCCACGACCGGCCGGTGCCGATGGAGGCGCTGCATCGCCTGCTGGATGTGGCGCGTTACGCCGCCTCCAATGGCAACGTGCAGCCATGGAAGCTCTACGTCACCATGGGCGAAGCGCGCAAAAGACTGTCGGCGGCGATCCTCAAGGCGATGGACGATGGCGAGGAGGGCGGTCCGGCCGAATACGACGTCTATCCGCGCGTCTTTCCGGCGATCAACGACCAGTGGCGCAAGAAGGTCGGCAAGGATCTTTACACTCTGCTGAATGTGCCCAAGGGCGATGCCGCCGGCATGCTGAAGCAGTTCAAGAAGAACTTCGAATTCTTCGGCGCCCCTGTTGGCATGATCCTCACCGTCGACCGCTGCATGGGCAACGGCCAGTGGATCGACAGCGGCATCTTCCTCGGCACGCTGATGCTCTTGGCGCGCGAGGAGGGGCTGCATAGCTGTCCGCAGGCCGCCTTCGCCCGTTTCCAGAAAATCGTCCGCCGCGAACTGGCAATTCCCGACAATGAGGTCGTGCTCTGCGGTTTGGCAGTAGGCTATGCAGATCCTGCAGAGGTGCCGAACAACCTCGTCACGGACCGCGCCAAGGTGGAAGATTTCACAACGTTCATAGATACTTAACCAACAGATTCATTCCTGTGAAGTTATTGTTGCGATGCAGCATTGACCTTGAATCGCGGCAATTCCCCTGCCATATTAGCCACGGTTGCAGCGCACAAGAGCAGTAAGCCTCGAATACCTGCCTGCAGCCGGGAGAGGGCGCCCTAACCATTAGGAGGTTAGGTCATGCAGCCATACACCGCTTCTGAGAACGACTGGGTTTCCCTGGTCCCACTGACCCCAGCCGGCACTGTCGATGTCATCGCGCTTGAAGCCGCGGCCCGCCAGCGGCGCGCGCATGTGATCGGCAGTTTCTTCGCCCGCCTGCTCGGCCGCGGCAAACGCCGCGCCGCCGCCAAACAGGTGCAACGCGATCTGGATCGCGCCGCGCTCGCCTAAGAACTCCGGTCCTGATCGCCGCAGTTTCGAGTTTCGTTAGTAAGCGTAAAGGAGAAATACCATGGCCAGTTTGGTTCATGACCGCATTGCCATCGCGATCCCGGCCGTCAAGCACGGCCCCGGCGCGATCGAGCGCTTCAAGGCGACGGTGTCGCTGTGGGCGCGGCGCAGCGAAGAGCGCAACGCATTGGCGCAGTTCGGCTGGCGCGAGATGAAGGACATCGCCATCAGCGAAGCCGACATCCGCCGCGAGATCGCCAAGCCGTTCTGGCGCGCCTGAGGAACCGGCGTTGAGTTGAGTTCAGTTCAGTAGAGTTTTCCGGGGCCGGTGCGTAATTGCCGGCCGCGTCCGGAAACGGAACGCCCGAAGCTTCATGCTTCGGGCGTTTTCGTTTGTTGCAACACCGTCATCCCCGCGCAAGCGGGGACCTCAGGCCGGTGAGCCGCAATGGGAGAAGGCGGCGTCTTCCCTCACCCGTTCAGGCCCATCGGAAAAACATCCCCCTTTGCGCGGGGATGACAGTGTGGGAGCTGGGACGACGTAGGAGGAGCGAAGACGTTTCAGGTCTCTTCCATCTTCGGCCCGCCTGGCGTCGTCTTGGGCGCTGCCGGCGGCGGCGCGCGGCGCGTCGGAGGCTCGGCTTTTGGTGTGGGAATGCGGCGGATGATGATGTCGCCGT
>JAQSWP010000309.1 GCA_029266575.1 Alphaproteobacteria bacterium
TTGAACGCCCGCCACTTTTCAGGCTTGCTCGTTTCGATCGCCAGATAGCCGAGCTTGCAGGTGCCGAACGCCACAGGTCTCTCCGCGCTTTCAGGCCAAACAATCACACATTGAAGCGGAAGTGGAAAATATCGCCGTCCTGCGTGAGGTACTCTTTGCCTTCCAGCCGCAGTTTGCCCGCTTCCCGTGCGCCGGTCTCGCCCTTGTTGGCGACGTAATCCGGATAGGCGATGGTTTCAGCGCGGATGAAACCTTTTTCGAAATCGGTGTGGATGACGCCGGCCGCTTCCGGCGCCTTGGCGCCGCGATGCACCGTCCAGGCGCGCGCTTCCTTTGGCCCGACGGTGAAGAACGTCACCAGATCGAGCAGCGCATAGCCAGAGGCGATCACCCGCGTCAGGCCGGTGTCCTTCAGGCCCAGCGTCTCGAGGAATTCCTGCTTCTCGGCCGGATCGGCGAGCTGCGCCACCTCCGCCTCGATGGCGGCCGAGATCACCACCGATGTCGCGCCCTGCTCGCGCGCCAGCCTGGCGACTGTCTCGGTGTATTTGTTGCCGGTGGCAGCTTCCGCTTCGGAGACGTTGCAGACGAACATCACCGGTTTGGCGGTCAGAAGCTGCAGGCGCTTGAGGATCAGCGCGTCCTCACCATCGAACTTTACCGTGCGCGCCGGTTTGCCCTCGCGCAACGCCTTGACGACCGGCTCCATGACGGTGGCCTCGGCCGCCGCCTCCTTGTCGCCGCTCTTGGCTTTCTTCTGCTGCATCGGCAGGCGCTTCTCGATGCTGTCGAGATCGGCCAGCATCAATTCGGTCTCGATGATCTCCATGTCGCGGATCGGATCGACCGAGCCCGCCACATGGGTGATGTCGTCGTCCTCGAAGCAGCGCAGCACATGGGCGATGGCGTCGACTTCGCGGATATGGCCCAGGAACTGGTTGCCCAATCCTTCGCCCTTGCTGGCGCCCGCCACCAGGCCGGCGATATCGACGAACTCAAGCTGGGTCGGAATGATCTTGGTCGAGCTTGCGATTTTCGCCAGCACGTCGATGCGCTCGTCCGGCACCGCGACCCGGCCAACATTGGGCTCGATGGTGCAGAACGGATAATTGGCCGCTTCGGCGGCCTGCGTCGCCGTCAGCGCGTTGAAGAGGGTCGATTTGCCGACATTGGGCAGACCGACGATGCCGCACTTGAAACCCATCTCGAACTCCAAAGCCGCGCGCAAGCGCGGCGCAATTTAACTATCGGCCGCCGGCGGCGGCTTCTTCTCCGGCGGCGGCTGGGTCAGCAGCGCCACCTTGGTCATGAACTTGCCGTCCTGCTTCTTCGCCATCAGCGGCATGGCATCGGCGACGGCATCGAGCAGTTTCTCCAGCCACGCCTCTTCGGATTTGGCGAAATCCGACAGCACGTAGCCATGCACCCGCGCCTTGTCGCCCGGATGGCCGACGCCCAGGCGGACGCGCCAGAAATCGGGGCCGATATGGGCATCGATCGAGCGGATGCCGTTATGGCCCGCCGCCCCGCCGCCCTGCTTGACCTTGACCTTGCCCGGCGCCAGGTCGATCTCGTCGTAAAGCACCACGACGTCGTCCGGCGTCAGCTTGTAGAAATTCATCGCCTCGCCGACGGACTGTCCGGAATGGTTCATGAAGGTTTGCGGCTTCAGCACCAGCATCTTCTCGCCGTCCAGCGAGCCTTCGGCCGCTTCGCCCTGGAAGCGGTTGCGCCAGGGCGAAAAATCATGGCGGCGGACGATGAGGTCCGCCGCCATGAAGCCGATATTGTGGCGATTGCCGGCATAGCGCGCGCCCGGATTGCCCAGCCCCACCAAAAGCAGCATGGCGCGTGGCGCTCCAGACGGCGCTTGAGCGCCGTTACTTCTTGCCCTTGTCGCCGCCGGCCGGAGCCTTGGCGGCAGCCGCACCGGCTGCCGGCTTGGCACCGGCTGCAGGCGCTGCACCAGCGGCAGGCGCCGCGGCGCCGGCTGCCGGCGCTGCTGCTGCCGTCGCGGCATCGGCTGCGGGCTTCTCTTCTTCGACTTCGCGCACCACGGTCGGCGGGGCGATGGTGGCAACGGTGAAGTCGCGGTCGCGAATCACCGGCCGCACGCCGTCCGGCAGGGTGATGGCCGAGATATGGATCGAATGGCCGATCTCCAGACCGGTCAGATCGAACTCCAGCTTCTCGGGGATGGCATCGGGCTTGCAGCGCACGCCGACTTCGTGGCGCACGATGTTCAGCACGCCGCCGCGCTTGAGGCCGGGCGAAGCGCCTTCGTTGAGGAACACCACCGGCACCATGACCTCGATGATCGAGTCCTTGTTGATGCGCAGGAAGTCGAAATGCACCGGCCGGTCGGTGACCGGATCCAGCTGCACGTCGCGCGGCAGCACGTCATGGGCCTTGCCATCGATCGTAATGGTCATGCGGCGGGTGACACCGTCTCCGCGAACCGGCCTCCAGGGGTGCCGCGTCCGCGAATTCCTAAAAAACTCGTTCAGTCGAACAGGCTCGAAACCGAGCGCTCGTCGCTGATGCGCCGCATCGCCTCGGCGATCAGCGGGGCGATGCTGATCTGGCGCACGTTGCGCGACACGCGCACCGCTTCGGTGGCCTGGATGCTGTCCGTGGTCACCAGCGCTTCCAGCGGCGAGGCGCCGACCCTGGCCACCGCGCCGCCCGACAGCACGCCATGCGTGACGTAGGCCGCGACCGTCGCCGCGCCATGATCCATCAGCGCTTCGGCCGCGTTGCACAGCGTGCCGGCCGAGTCCACGATATCGTCGACCAAAATGCAACGGCGGCCTTTGACGTCGCCGATGATGTTCATGACTTCCGACACGCCGGCGCGCTCGCGCCGCTTGTCGATGATGGCCAGATCGGCGTCGATGCGCTTGGCGATGGCGCGCGCGCGCACCACGCCGCCGACGTCGGGCGACACCACCATCAGATCGTCGCCCTTGTATTTCTGCATGATGTCGGCGGTGAAGACGGGCGCGCTGAACAGATTGTCCAGCGGGATGTCGAAGAAGCCCTGGATCTGGCCGGCATGCAGATCCATGGTCAGCACGCGGTTGTAGCCGGCGACGGTGATCAGGTTGGCCACCAGCTTGGCCGAGATCGGCGTGCGCGAGCCCGATTTGCGGTCCTGCCGGGCATAGCCGTAATACGGCATCACGGCGGTGATGCGGCGGGCCGAGCCGCGGCGCAAGGCGTCGCAGATCACCAGCATTTCCATCAGATTGTCGTTGGTCGGGTAGGAGGTCGACTGGATGACGAACACGTCCTCGCCGCGCACGTTCTCGAGGATCTCGACGAACACTTCGAGATCCGAAAAACGTCGGATGCTGGCCTTGGTGAGGGGCAGCCCGAGATAGCTCGAGATGGCCTCGGCCAGGGGCCGATTGGAGTTGCCGGCGATGACTTTCATGCCTCTCACCCCCCGCGCCAGCGCCTCGAGGCCGCCAGCCGGGAAAAACCACTAGACATTACAACAAGTTAGCGGTAATCCCCGTCACCGCGCGGCGCAATCTATCAACCGGCCCCATTTCTGTAAACATGCGGCGAAAACCGGGGCTTATGCTGTTTTGACGCGGCTGAAACAGCCGTTGGCCGGAGGGAGTTTTTCTTGAGCGGTGCGAAAGAAGCGCAAGGCGCGTCAGCTGAGGCCATCCAGGCGCATTACGACGTCGGCAACGAATTCTATGCGCTGTGGCTGGACGAGACGCTGACCTATTCCTCGGCGCTATGGGACAGCGCCGAAGACCAGCGACCACTTGCCTGGGCGCAGCACAACAAGATCGCCTGGCATCTACGCTCGGCCCAGGTCGAGAAGGCAAAGCGGGTGCTCGATATCGGCTGCGGCTGGGGCGCGGTGGTCAAAGCGGCTGCTGCCGTGCCGACCGTCGAGCATGTCATGGGCCTGACTTTGAGCCAGGCGCAGGCCGACCACATCCTGCGCGACAAGCCCGCCAAGATCGACGTGCGGCTCGAGAGCTGGGCCGATCACCAGCCGGCGCAGAACTACGATTCGATCGTCTCGATCGGCGCCTTCGAGCATTTCACCAAGCCCAACGACGATGCCGCCGCCAAGATCGCAATCTATCGCGATTTCTTTTCGAAGTGCCGGGGCTGGCTCGATCCCAAGGGCGGCATGTCTTTGCAGACCATCGCCTACGGCAAATTGCGCCGCGACGATCCCAACGTGAAGCTGATGTCGCAAATCTTTCCCGATTCCGATCTGCCGCGGCTGGAAGAAATCGTCGTCGCCTGCGACGGGCTGTTCGAGATCGTGATGGTACGCAACGATCGGGTCGACTACGCCCGCACTTGCGAGCAATGGGCCAATAATCTGCGCAGCCAGCGGAAAGCGGCGATCGCGCTGGTCGGACCGGAGCAGGTGGCCCGCTACGAGCGCTATCTGAAACTGTCGGCCTTCGGATTCTGGACCGGCAACATCACCTTGCTGCGCCTGACCCTGCGGCCGATCGAATAGAGCGGATCACGATTGGGTGGAAGCGTTACGCTTCCACCCAATCGTGTGAATCCGCTCTATATATTAAGAGCAAATTCACAGATTTCGATGGAATCGCATTTGATTCCATCGAAACCT
>JAQSWP010000146.1 GCA_029266575.1 Alphaproteobacteria bacterium
AGTAGGCGGGGAAATCCTTTTCCGCCGCCGGATCGCTCGCCCGCACCTTCAGCCGCCCACCCACCGGCAGCGCCCGCAGGGCGCGGTTGGCCTTCAGCACCGGCATCGGACAGACCAGCCCGGTGGCGTCGAGTTCGACCGGCTCGGCGGTTGCGGAGGAGGAAGCAGCGTTTGCCATGACGCGATTATGGCAAGCGGCCCCCTATTAGGAAAAGGACGTTTTCGATCCGCCGGTCGCCTCCACATTCCCCTCATCCTGAGGAGCGGCCCCAGGGCCGCGCCTCGAAGGATCGGCAACCGCACCATTGCCTGTGTAGCCGATCCTTCGAGACGCTCGCTTCGCTCGCTCCTCAGGATGAGGGGAGTGTGAAGCGCCATGCGATCCATTTTCGTCTATAACTTCTCCACCCCGCACCACTCCGCCACGAACAGCGCCATGGCCTGCGTCGTCTTCAGCATCGATTCCAGACTGACCCGCTCGTCGAAACCGTGGATGTTCTCCGACACCGGGCCATAGACGATGGCCGGGATATCGGCATAGAGGCCGAAGAAGCGGGCATCGGTGGTGCCGGTCGACGCCACGGGCGCCAGCCCTTCGCCGAACACCGAGCGATGCGCGCCGTCGAGCACCTTCAGCGGCTCCTCGGCGCCCTTCAGCACGTAGCCTTCGGCCTGGAAGCCGTTCCACGTGACCTCCGGCGCCATGTTGCGCAGGAACGCATCCTTGTGCGCCGCCTGCTTTATGCAGGTCTCGATCTCGGCCCGCGCCGACGCCAGGTCCTGGTCGGGATAGGTGCCGACGCGCATGTCGAAAGTACACCAGGCCGGCACCGACGAGGCCCAATCACCGCCCTCGATCTTGCCGACATTGAAATTGATCGGATGGTGATGGTCGTGGAAATGCGCGTCCTTGTGCTTGCGCGTATTCCACTCCTCCTCCAGCACGCGCAGCGCCTGGATCAAACGGAACGCCGATTCGATGGCATTGGCGCCAGCATCGGCGCGCAGCACATGCACGGGAATGCCGCGCACCTTGACCTGGAACCACATGACGCCGACCTGCGCCGAAGTGTAGGTCTCGTTGGTCGGTTCGGGGATCAGCGCGGCCTCGGCGCGATAGCCGCGCTGCAGGCAGGCCAGCGCGCCGTTGCCAGTGCATTCCTCCTCGATCACCGATTGCACGAAGACGTCAGCGGCCGGCGCGTAGCCGATGCGCTTCAGCGCATCGAGCGCGAAGAGACAGGAGACCAGACCGGCCTTCATGTCGCCGCCGCCGCGGCCATAGAGCCAGCCATCGGCGATGCGCGGCTCGTAGGGCGGGCTGGTCCACATCTCGATCGGCCCTTCCGGCACCACGTCGATATGGCCGTTGAGGATCAGCGAGCGGCCTTTAGGCCTTTTCGAGCGGTGCGCGCCGACCACGTTCCAGGCATCGTCGTAGGAAATGTTGACCGGCGAGAAGCCGCGCATGTTCTTGATGTCGTCGATCTCCACCTTCCAGCGATCGACCGCCAGGCCGCGGCTCGCCATCGCACGGGCCATCAAATCCTGGGCCGGCGCCTCGCGGCCGCGGCGGGAGGGGATGCGCACCAGGTCGGCGGTGAACTTGGTCTGAGCGTCGAAACCGGCCGCAACGGCCTGCACGAGCCTGTCCTTCAGCGCCGCCTCGAGCATGCCCAACCCCTTGCGAATGAATGCCTTACCAAGGCTGACGCGAACCACTCGCAGCCGTCAACCGCAACGTTCCGCATGCCGGACGAGAAGTTTGCACCCCGGTTTCATTTTTCATTTGCCGTGCTAGGTATGTGCCGGGAGCGCACAACGCTTAGTCAAGGATCCGCCATGAGCCTGCCGCCTATTCTCAAGGACCGCCTGTCGATTCCGGTGATCGGATCGCCGCTGTTCATCGTCTCGGTGCCCGACCTGGTGATCGCCCAGTGCAAGGCCGGCATTGTCGGCTCGTTCCCGGCGCTGAACGCGCGGCCCGCCGAAAAACTCGATGAATGGCTGACGCAGATCAAGGAAGAGCTGGCCGCGTATGACCGCGCCCACCCCGACCGTCCGTCGGCGCCGTTCGCCGTCAACCAGATCGTGCACAAGTCGAACGACCGGCTCGATCACGACATGGAAATGTGCGTCAAGCACAAGGTGCCGATCGTCATCACCTCGCTGGGCGCGCGCGAGGAAGTGAACCGGGCGATCCAGTCCTATGGCGGCATCGTGCTGCATGACATCATCAACAACAGATTCGCCCGCAAGGCGGTCGAGAAGGGCGCCGACGGGCTGGTCGCGGTGGCGGCTGGCGCCGGCGGCCATGCCGGCATCATGTCGCCGCTGGCGCTGATCCAGGACATCCGCGAATGGTGGCAGGGGCCGCTGATCCTCTCCGGCGCCATCGCCACCGGCCGCGCCGTTGCCGCCGCCCAGGCGATGGGCGCCGACATGGGCTATATCGGCACCGCCTTCGTTGCCACCAAGGAAGCCAACGCGCCCGAGACCTACAAGAACATGATCGTGGCGTCCGATGGCGGCGACATCGTCTACACCAACCTGTTCACCGGCGTGCATGGCAATTATCTGCGGCCTTCGATCGTGGCCGCGGGCATGGACCCGGAGAACCTGCCCGAATCCGACGCGTCGAAGATGAATTTCGGCAGCGGCGGCAACACCAAGGCCAAGGCCTGGCGCGATATTTGGGGTTCCGGCCAGGGCATCGGCGCGGTCAAGAGCGTACCGAGTGCGGGCGAGCTGGTGGCGCGGCTGACGCGCGAATACGATGAAGCGCTGGCAGAGATGGCGGGCCTGCACCAGGCGCGCCAATCGCGGCTGCGGCCGGCGGCGGAATAGCCGCCTCGGTTCCGCCACAGAGTCCGGCCAGCCTTGAACGGATAAAGCGAGGCTGGCCATGACTTCTTCCCGACGGGCTTTTCTTCTCGGCACCAGCGCGGCGCTGATCGCAGCGCCATCATGGTTGCGTGCCTCCACAATGCCGACGCCGCGTGCGACCGAAGGCCCGTTCTATCCGACGGCGCTGCCGCTCGATTCCGACAATGACCTGGTGTCCGTGACCGGCCAGCAGGCCAAGGCGCGCGGCACCATCGCGCATGTCTCGGGCCGCGTGCTGGACAGCGCCGGCAAGCCGGTTGCCAATGCACGGGTCGAGATCTGGCAATGCGACTGGCAGGGCATTTACCTGCATCCGCGCGATGGCGGGCAGAACCGGCGCGATACCGGCTTCCAGGGTTTCGGCGCCACCACGACGACGGGCGATGGCTCGTATCGCTTCCGCACCATCAAACCCGTCGCCTATGCCGGCCGCACGCCGCACATCCATTACAAGGTGAAGGCCGGCAATCGCGAACTGACGACGCAGATGTATGTCACGGGCGAAGCGGGCAACGAGCGCGATGGGCTCTATCGCATGCTGGGCGGTAATGCGTCCTTGGTAACGGTGACCCTGGCCCCGGCGCTGCAGATCGAGCCGGAAGCCGTTTCCGGCCGCTTCGATATCGTGCTGGGCTGATCTCGTTCCATTAATACAGCTAATCGATAGCTGAATTCTTCTCGCGCGCGGAAAGCCGCTTTAAGCACCATCTTCATCTCCGTTGCAACCGGCGAAGCGCAAGCTTCGCTCATGCGTGGGAGCATGAAGATGGACGGCAATTTCAGCCTGCTGACGAGCGTGCGCGCGCCCTTGACTTTCCTGCAGCCCGGCGCGGCCAAGCCCTACAACTATCAGTATGATCCGCCGCCCGGCATCGAGCGGCGCGGCGGCGCCTATGTCGAGCGCGTGGTCGAGATCGCCGACGGCCGCCCGTTGCGCGGCGCCTTCGCGCTCGACGTGCAGGGCTTCGAGCTGCTGCACAGCCCGACCCTGGCGCACGATCTCTACGACGAGCAGGAGCTTGCGGACGTCTACCGGCCGGAGATCGAGCACCTGGTTAAGAGCGTCACCGGCGCCGACAAGGTAGTGGTGTTCGACCACACCATCCGCTCCAACGCCGACGACCATCGCGGCGCGCAGGGTATCCGCGAGGCGGTGCGCCGCGTGCACAACGACTACACCGACAAATCCGCGCCGCAGCGCATTCGCGATCTGCTGCCGAAGGACGAAGCCGAGCGCCGGCTGAAAAAGCGCTATGCCTTCATCAATGTCTGGCGCCCCATCTCTGGCCCGCTCGAAGAAGCGCCGCTGGCCTTGGCCGATGCGCGCACCTTGAAGCAATCCGATCTGGTGGCGTCCGACCTGATCTATCGCGACCGCTTGGGCGAGACCTATGCCATCGCCCACAGCCCCAATCAGCGCTGGTTCTATTTCCCGCGCATGAGCCGCGACGAGGTGGTGCTCATCAAGTGCTACGACAGCGATCCAACCAAGGCCAAGCTCTCGGCTCACACCGCCTTCGACGATCCTACCACGCCGGCCCATCCCCGCCCGCGCGAGAGCATCGAAGTCAGGACGATCGCGTTCTGGGATTAATTTAGACTAACCACAGAGGCACTGAGGCACAGAGGCACAGAGAAAATTCCCCTCTGTGTCTCTGTGCCTCTGTGGTTACCTTTTAGATCGCCGCGAGTCCCTTAAGCGCGATCTGCTGGATCTCGAGCGCACGCGGATAGCATTTCTCCCGCCAGGCGTCTTCGTCGGGATAAAAAGAATCCCGGATCGCGGCCTTGATCCTGGCCGCGCCCTGGCCGCGCGGCTCGCCGTGATTGTGCAGCCAGTTGTCGGCGATCAGCGACATCTCGACGTCGCGCCAGTCGCGCGTGCCGACTTCGATGGCGAAAGCGGTGAACTCCGCGCCCGGGCAATGGCGGGTGAAGGACATGCGCAGATTGCCCTCGATCACCGGCGAATCGGATTCGCCGGCCGCCGGCGAAGTGACGTCCTTGCCGAACCATTGCCGCGCGCGCTTCAAGGCGAGGCTATCCATCGGGTGGCGGCAGATCATTTCCGAATGCCCATACGGCCCCAGCCCGGTATGGAAATCGACCACCACCATATGCTTCATCCGCTTCAGATAACGCGCCGCGAGATAAGCGATGACGCCGTTTGACCATGACGGGCGGATGCCGCCATAAAACAGCCCGTCGGCATGGCTGTGCTGGCCGGCCGAGATGGCGGCAGAAGCCTCGCGCCGGCCAACCTTCTCCGAAAATTCCTCCAGCTTCGCCCGCACCTCTTTTGCCGTGTCGTCGTCCCATGTCTCCGGCGTCAGCACGGGATGAATGCCGGCATAGCCCGGGTTCTGCGGCAGCGGTTTGGTGAAGTCGAGGAAGTTGCGGTTGAGATCGATATTGTCTTCGTTGACCCGCCGCAGCCAGGAGAAGCCGTAGGGGTTGATCGCATGCACGATCAGCACCGCCACGTTGGCCGGCAAATTCTTCCAATGCTCGTCGCGGATGAAACCGACCTGGCAGCCCGTCCCATACAAGCCCTCGACGCCATGCGTGGCCGAATTGGTCAGCAGCACCCGCTCGGCATCTTGCGGGCCGATCCACACCGCATCGGTGGTGAGGTCTTCGCCCTGCATGCCGATTTCGGGATTGAGAAAGCGTTCGGTCTTCAGCCCGGCATCGGCGCAGGCGCCGCGGAATTTGGCGCGGGCGGTGACGTAGTCCGGCGAGAAATGGTCGTGGATGGACATGGAGGCTCCGGCGGGAAAGGCCCTGCAATCATGGCCCAACAAAAGGCCGGCAGAAAGATCAGATCGCCCGCGCCCGCCCTTCCCAATAGCGTGCGCGCAGATCCTTCTTCAGCACCTTGCCGACCGGCGAGCGCGGCAAGGCGTCGATGAATTCCGCCGTCTTGGGCGTCTTCATGCCGCCCAGCTTCTCGCGGCACAGCGCCAGGATGTCGTCTTCGCTGGCGCTCTTGCCCGGCTTGAGCTCGATCACCGCCTTCACCGCCTCGCCCCATTTCTCGTCGGGCACGCCGATCACGGCGCAATCCTGCACGGCGGGATGCGACCAGATTACCTGCTCGATCTCGGACGGGTAGATGTTGAAGCCGCCGGAAATGATCATGTCCTTCTTGCGATCGACGATATAGACGAAGCCGTCCTCGTCGATGATGCCGATATCGCCGGTATGGTGCCAGCCGAATTTCGAAGCTTCGGCGGTGGCTTCCGGGTTCTTGTAATAACCCTTCATCACCAGCCCGCCGCGCACGACGACTTCGCCGCGTTCGCCGCGCGGCAGCAGATTGCCGTCGTCGTCCATGATCTCCAGCCGCATGAAGGGCGTGGTGCGCCCGCACGAGGTCAGGCGGTGGCGCTTGTTGCTTGCCATCGCCTCGACATGCTCGGCGGGCGAGAAGAAAGTGCAGATCATGCAGGCTTCGGCCTGGCCGTAGGTCTGGGTCAGCACGGGACCGAACACCTCGACCGCCTCGACCAGCTTGTCGGCCGACATCGGCGCCGAGGCATAGACGAGGTTACGCAGCGAGGAATAGTCGAAGTCGCGCACCCGTGGATGGGCCAGCATCATGTAGATCAAGGTCGGCGGCATATAGATATGCGTGACCTTGAAGCGCTGGATGTTCTCCATGATGGCGAGCGGATCGGCCGCGGGCATGAAGATGTTGGTGCCGCCGTAAGGCAGCATCGGGAAGGAGCAGACGCCGGCCGCATGCGTCATCGGCGCCACCATCAGATGCACCGGCGGCTTGTCCAACGGCATGCAGGCCAGGAAATTGGCGTTCATGGTCTCGATGACGCGATTGCTGATCAGCACGCCCTTGGGCCGGCCGGTGGTGCCGCCGGAGGAGGCGACGAAGCAGACCTCGTCCGGATCGTCCGGCAGATCCGGCGCGCGCTCTTTCTGCTGCATCAGCCAATCCATCAGGAACGGCGTGTCGGCGCCTTCCTTGTCGACGCAGATATAGTGTTCGATCTTCGGGCACTCGGCGCGCAGGCGCGGCAGATAGTGCTCGAAGCTGGAATGGTAGAACAGGCAGACGCAGTCGACGTTGTTGAGAATGTAGATGTTCTCGTCCAGCCCGTTGCGCGCATTGACCGGCGCCCAGGACAGCCCGGCGCGCACGATGCCCAATAGGGCGGCGTAGGCGTTGGCATGGTTAGGGCTATACACCGACGCCACCTGCCCGCGTTGCAAGCCCAGCGCCAGCAGCCCGTTGGCGATGCGGTGCGTCCAACCGGAAATCTCGCGATAGGTCCAGCCGCGCGTCCCGTCATGCAGGCAATCGCGCTCGGGAAAGCGGTCGACCCCGCGGTCGAAGTAATCGATCAGACGCATGACAGTCCCTTTATCGGCGCACTTGATGGCCGGCAGATTTCGCGCGCACCATAGCGTCATGCGCAAGTTGCTGTCGATTGCCGCAATGGTCACGACGCTGCTGACCGGCAGTGCACAGGCCATCGAGATTGAGAATCTCTACGGCGGCCAAGCCATCGTCACCGGCATTTTCGAGCCCGAGCGCACGCGCGGTCTGCGCCAGGTGCTGCTCGACGTGCTGGTCAAGGTCTCGGCCGAGCCCAAGCTGGTCGACGATCCGCGCGTGCAGCCGCTGTTGGACCGCGCCAGGGATTTCGTCGCGTCCTACGAGTACGAAGACCGCATGAAGGGCACGCCGGTGCGCGACGAGCAGGGTACGCGCGACCGCCCGCACGATCTGCGCATCAAGTTCGATCCGGCCAAGATCGATGCGGCGCTGGCGGAGCTTGGCTTGAAGCCGTGGGGCAGCGACCGGCCACCGCTTTTCGCATTGGTGACGGTCGAATATCCGGCGAACAAATACGTTCTCTCCAGCGAGGGCGAACTGGGTCTGGGGCAGAAGCAAGCCTTGGCCGCTGCAGCCGTGCGGCGTGGCATGTCCGTAAACCTGCCAAAGAATGCACCCGCAACGGCTAGTCAGCCGATCCTGCAAGGAACCTTGCGCTGGCAAACCGACGGCGCGTTCTGGCGCACCGAGTGGAAGCTCATCGGCGCCACGAAAAAAAGAAGCTGGAGCATGGATAGCCCCAGCTTCGACGAAGCTTTCCGCAACGGCGTCGGCGAGGCGGCGGCGACGCTCGCCGGCCGCCGCTGACGCCTAGCTGCCGAGCGCGATCACCCCCGAACCGGCCAGCTCCTTGATCTCGCCGGGTGAGAAGCCACCTTCGCGCAGCACCTCTTCGGTATGCACGCCACGCTTGGGCGCGGGGCCTTTCACCGAACCGGGCGTGCGCGAGAAGCGCGGCGCCGGCGCCGGCTGCTTGAAGCCGGCGACATCGACATAGCCGTTGCGCGCCTTGGCGTGGTGATGCTCGGGCGCCTCCTGCATGGTCAGCACCGGCGCGAAGCAGATA
>JAQSWP010000147.1 GCA_029266575.1 Alphaproteobacteria bacterium
TGGCTGGGACTCAATTTGGCGTTTGGCCTGGTCGGCGTGCCGGGACAAGAAGGCGTCGACGTCGCCTGGGTGGCTCATATGGGCGGCTATTTCGCCGGCGTGGGCTACGGCTTCTGGCTGATGCGCCGGCCGGTCCGCCGGCCATGAACCGGTTGCTTCCCATCCTGCAGGGCGCGCCGCTTTGGGTCTGGGCGCTCCTGGCGCTGCTGCTGTTCCTGGGCACCCGATCCTTGCGCACTCGGCAGGTGCCGGTCGCCAGCCTGATCGCATTGCCGCTGGCCTTCTTCGGCCTCTCGGTCTCCAATTTGCTGCCGCTCGATCATCTGGCGCCGCTGCGCATCGGCGTCTGGGTCGTGGCGCTGTTCGTCGGCACCATCCCCGGCTGGCTCTCCATCCGCTCGCAACACATCGCCGTCGATCGCGCGCGCCGGCGCATCACCATGCCCGGCAGCATCGTGCCGCTGCTACTGATGCTGGCCGCTTTCGCCGGCGGCTTCTATTTCGGCTATCTCTTCGCCCGCTATCCCGAGCTCAAGACCGATCCCGCCACCTTGATCATGGCCTCGACCTATCGCGGCCTGATGAGCGGCTATTTCCTCGGCCAGACCCTGCGGCTGTTCCGCCTCTACTTCGCAGCGCCTCAGCCGACAGTCTCGACGTAATCCAGCGGCAGCGCCGTGGTGAACTTGATGCGCTCCATCGCGAAGCTGGACGACACGTCCGAGAGATCGGCCACCTTGATCAGCCGCTTGTAGACCGCATCGTAGGCAGCGATATCGGGCACCACCACGCGCAGCATGTAATCGGTATCGCCGCTCATGCGATAGAACTCGACGATCTCGGGAATGTCGTGCACGCCCTTGGCGAATTTATCCAGCCACGCTTGCGTGTGCGATCCCGCCCGCACCGCCACGAACACCGTGACGCCGACATTGAGCAGTTCGGGATCGAGCAGCGCCACGCGCCTGGCGATGACGCCGCGTTTCTCCAGCAACTCGATGCGCCGCCAGCACGGCGTCGCCGACAGCCCCACCTTGCGGGCGATCTCCTGCAGCGACAGCGAGCTATCCTCCTGCAACAGGCGCAGGATTCGCTTGTCGATCAAATCTAGAGGAATTTTCTTCTGCTTGGCCATACTATGGAAAATTATTCCACAATCCAGCCGGATAGTCGAACAATTTGGAAAAACATTGCCTGTGGTCCGCGGCATTGTCTGACCATGTCGCTCACCGAAAAATTCACGTCCCACCCGCAAAGCGTCGGCGAGACCTATGCCGAGCACGCCGTCATGGCGTCAGGTTTTGGGTTCAAACTGATGCTGGCCGGCATGGCCTGCCTGGTGCATGCAGTCCTGCCTTTCCTGTTCGTCAGGACGGGCAGCGGCATGATCAGCGATCTCTACCAGCGCATGGTCGCCCATCGCGCCCGACACTGAGATCTATAACGGCAGCGCCGACCGGCCGATGATCCAGCCATGGGTGAACAGGATGGCGAAATAGGCCGCGATCCCCAGCGCAATCCGCCACAGCCCGATCGCTTTCCAATCGAGTTTGGCCCGCCCGCCCATCACCGCCGCGAACGGCACGAAAGAGGTCCGCGCCATATAGGCGGCATAGGCCGGCCCCAGCGCCTTGCGCCGCTTCCAGTCGATGGCGCCCGCCCCGCCCAGCGCCAGCAGCAAAACCCCGCCGGTCAGGATCACGGTGGCGGCATCGCCATTGGCGATCATGTGCCCGAAAGCCCACAGCGCGAAGGCCCACAGCATCGGATGGCGCGTGATGGCGCCCGTGGCGGCGCCAGCCTGCAGCTTCTCCGCCCCTTGCGGTCCCAAGGTCGGATTGGGCGCGGTCAGGCTCAGCACCAGCAGCACCACCGCCGGGATCATGACGATCAGCAGCAAATGCCGCGCCCAGGCCGGATCTCCCCACAGCGCCACATACGGTGCGGTGGAATAGGCGTAGAGCATCCAGGCGAAGAACAACACAATGACCAGCGAATAGACGCCGGAGAAGGCCTTGTCGCCCAGCGCCCGCACCATTACGGGGCGCAACGGATGCGACATGATCACATGCGCCAGCACGAAGCCGGCAGTCCCCAAGAACACCGCCAGGATCGATCCGCCCAGAATTGACATCGGATGGCCCCCGTCTTTCGCTAGGAGCGCAAGCTTGCCTGCCAACGCAGTTGCGGTCAAAGCCGCTAGTCACTTCCCCCGTCACCCTGAGCGCCAGCGAAGGGTCTTGCCTCAACGCTAAAACTCATTCTCGAGAGCATCATACTTGCCCAGGCAAGATGCTTCGCTTCGCTCAGCATGACGAAAAAGGACTGCCTTGCCTCTGCCTGCCGATATGTGAAACTCCCTCCCGCAACCTTGGGGGCAAGCGATGGCGCGGGGACATTACGTGTTGCGAGCGGGGCAGCAGAGCCGGCCGCCGGGCGGCGCGCCGCTTAGGGCGCGCATGAGCTGGGCCCTGTTCGACTGGGCCAACCAGCCGTTCTTCACCGTCATCACCACCTTCATCTTCGTGCCCTACTTCACCTCGACCATGGTCGGCGATCCGGTCAGGGGCCAGGTGATGTGGGGCGACATCCAGTCCTTCGCCGGCTTGACCATCGCACTTCTCAGCCCGTTCCTGGGCTCGATCGCCGATGCCGGCGGCCCACGCAAGCCGTGGATCTTCTTCTTCCAGGCCGTGACCATCACCGGCTGCATCATGCTGTTTTGGGCCTATCCCAACGATCCCACGGTGCTGCCTTGGGTGATCGCCGGGCTGATCCTGGGCACGATCGGGGCGGAATTCTCCATCGTCTTCAACAATGCGCAGCTGCCTCATCTGGTGCCGCCCGAGCGCATGGGACGCTTGTCGGGCCTGGGCTGGGGCATGGGCTATCTCGGCGGCTTGCTGTGCCTGTTCATCGTCCTGATCGTCAGCCGGCCGGAGCTGGTCGGCATCACGCCGCCCGAAGGCAAGGCGCTGTTCGGTTTCGACAAGAGCACCTACGAGGTCGAGCGCTGGATCGGCCCCGCCTCGGCGATCTGGCTCATCATCTTCGTCACGCCGATGTTCTTGTTCGTGCCCGACATGCGCTCGACCGGCCTGAGCAAGATCGAGGCGGCGAAAAAAGGCGTGCGTTCGCTGATCGACACCTTCAGGAGGCTGCGCCAGCATCGCAACCCGCTGCTCTTCCTGATCGCCTATATGATCTATAACGACGGGCTGGCCGCCATCATCGCCTTTGGCGGCGTCTATGCCGCCGGCACCTTCGGCTGGACCACCGTGTCGCTGGGCATTTTCGGCATCATCCTGACTATCTTCGCCACCATCGGCGCTTTTGTCGGCGGCTGGCTCGACGATCGCTTCGGCTCCAAGCCCACGGTGCTGGTCGCCATTGTCGGCGTGATGATCGCCACCTTGGGCATCGTTTCGGTCGGCCGCGATTCGATCCTGTTCGCGGTCGGCGTCGCGCCGCCGGCGCCGGGCGGCGGGCTGTTCGCCTCGGCGCCGGAAATGGCCTTCATGGGCTTCGCGCTGATCCTGGGCATCTGCATGGGCCCGATGCAGGCCGCCAGCCGCACCATGATCGGCCGTCTGGCGCCCTCGAACATGGTCGGCGAATTCTACGGCCTGTTCGCACTGTCGGGCCGCGCCACCACCTTCATGGCGCCGTTCCTCATCGCCCGGGTCACCGATGTCAGCAACAGCCAGCGCATCGGCATCGTTGTGGTGCTGGTGTTCCTGGTGATCGGCTTCTTCCTGCTGCTGAAAGTGCGCGAGGAACAATCAGCGGGAGCTGGGCATTGAGTCGTTGGGCTCGGCCCTCGCCGTAGCGCCTGAATCCGGTCCACCGCCGGCGCGATCGCCATCGTCTTCGAGAAAGATCCGATGCGCCGCGCCGTCGAGATCCTCGTACTGCCCGCTGCGCAGGGACCACAGGAAGGCTGCAAGCGCTGCGCCGCCCAGCAGCAGCGCCAGAGGCACAAGATAGATCAGGCTGCTCATTCCGCCGGCTCCGGCATTGCGCCAGAGGCGGCTAGCGGCACGGGCCGCAGCGAACGTGGCTGCGGGCGATCCGCCTTCAGTCGCAACGCATTGACGACCACCAGAACCGAGGAAAGCGACATCGCCAGCGCGGCGATCAGCGGCGTGACATAGCCGGCGATGGCGATCGGCAAGGCGATGGCATTGTAGGCGACCGCCAGAGCGAAATTCTGCCGTACCAGCCGGCCGGCGCGGCGCGAAATCGAGAATGCCGCCGGCACCGCGTCTAGGCTCTCGTGCAGAAACACGAAGTCGGCGGCGTTGCGGCCGATATCGGCGGCACTGGCGGGGGCCATCGAGACATGGGCGGCGGCCAGCGCCGGCGCATCGTTGATGCCGTCGCCGACCATCAGCACCTTGCAATCCGCCGCAGCCATGGACTGCAGCCGGACCACCTTTTCCGCCGGCAGCAGGCCGGCTGAGAAATCGTCGATGCCGAGATCCCGCGCCACGACCGCGACCGGCCCGGCTGCGTCGCCCGACAGCATGGCGAGGCGCAAGCCCACCTGACGCAGGGCGTCGATCGCCTGGTGCGCCTGCGGCCGCAACTCGTCCTCGAACGCGAAGCTTGCCGCCAGCACGCCGTCGCGCCCGAGCACAGCACCGCCCTCCGGATCGCCCGCCCCGCCGGCCAGCGCCCATTCGGCGCGGCCGAGCCGGTAGATCGCGCCGTCGATACCCGCTTCGATGCCCAGCCCGGGATGTTCCTTTACGTCCGAAAGCGCAACGTCGGCCGCCGCGTGGCGCGCGGCGATGGCGCGGGCGAACGGGTGGTTGGAGAGCGCCGCGATTCTGGCGGCGATCGCGAAATCCCGCGGCGAAGCGCCATCCGCCGCCACGACGCGCGGTCGGCCCAAGGTCAAGGTGCCGGTCTTGTCGAAGGCCACGGCGTTGATCTCGGCGATGCGCTCGATGGCCGAACCGTCCTTCACCATGATGCCGCGCTCGAACAGGCGGCGCGCGGCCACCACCTGCACGATCGGGACGGCCAGGCCCAGCGCGCAGGGACAGGTGATGATGAGGACCGCGATGGCAACGGTGATGGCGCGATGCCAGTCGCCGCTCGCCCACATCCAGCCCAGGAACGTCAGCAAGGCGGTGGCGTGTACCACGGGCGAGTAAAGCGCCGCGGCGCGGTCGGCGAGGCGGCGATAGCGGGCGCGTCCGCCTTCGGCCGCTTCCATCAGGCGCACCATCTCGGCCAGGAAGGAATCGTCCGCCCGCGCCGAAGCGACGACGGTCAGAGGGCCGGAGAGATTGAGCGTGCCGGCCTGGACCGGCGATCCCGGTTCGACGCGTCGCGGCGCGCTTTCGCCGGTGGCGATGGCGCAGTCGAGATCGGACAAGCCCTCCCTCACGACGCCGTCGACCGGAATCCGCTCGCCCGCCGCCAATGCGAGCCGCATGCCGGGCTCGATGTGCTCGACCGGCAGAAATTCGCGACTGCCGTCGGCGCGCAGCACGGTCACTGCACGCGGCGCCAGGCGGGCCAGCCCGCGCACCGCCGAGCGCGCCCGCTCGCGCATGAGATGATCGAGCGTGCGGCCGATCAGGAGGAAGAAGATCAAGGAGGTGGCAGCGTCGAAATAGGCGTGCGGTCCGTTATGGATTGTGTCGTAGAGGCTGAAACCGAACGCCAGGCAGACGCCGACGGAGATCGGCACGTCCATATTCGTGCGGCCCCGCCGCAGCGCCGCCCAGGCCGAGACGAAGAAGATGCGGCCGGAATAGATCAGGCACGGCAGCGCCAGTGCGGCCGAAATCCAGTGGAAGGCGATGCGGGTGGCGGCATCGGCGCCGGACCAGACCGAAACCGACAGCAGCATGATGTTCATGGCCGAAAATCCGGCCACCGCCAGCGCCCGCACCAGGCGCGACAGTTCCGGGTCTTTGCGATCGCTATCCGGTTCGGTGGCATGGCCGGGAAATCCCAGTGCCTGCAGCGCCGCCAGCAGATCCGGCGGTTCCGCGCCGCGCCACGTCACGCTGGCGCGCCTGGTCGACAGGTTGACGCGGACATGCTCGACGCCGGCGATCCGCGCCAGGCCGGTTTCCACCGTCCGGATGCAGCCGGCGCAATGGACGCCCGGAACCGACAGTTCGATGCGGTGCAGATCCTGCCCCAGCGTGCGGCTGGCCAGGCGGATCTCCGCGCCACGCGCCGAGCGGCCGACTTCCGTGCCGGCATCGCCTAATGCCGGATGGCTGCTCATCCCATGGCCCGATAGCTGTGCCAGGTCGCATGACCGAGCAGGGGAAAGATGACGATGAGGCCAAGCAGACCGGTCGCGAGGCTCAGCGCGAACAGCGCCAGCACGACGACACCCCAGACCAGCATCGGGCCCAGATTGTTCCATACCAGCGAAATGCTGGTTCCCATGGCGGTGAAGGCGTCGGTGTCCTGGGCCAACAGCATGGGAATGGCGAAGGTGCTGATGGCGAAGGAGAACGCGGCGAACAGACCCCCGGTCGCCGTTCCGACCACGAGCATGCCCCATCCTTCGGGGGTCGTGAGGAGGATGTGGACGATTTCGTTCAGGCCGGGGAACGGCCGCAACCCGAAGAACAGCGCATAGATGATGACGGCCGCCCGCATCCACGCCAGCATCAGAAGACCGAGTATCGCCCCGGTGAACCAGACTTGCGCGCCCGATTGGGCGCGCACCAGGATCATGCGGGCGAGGCTGGGCAGCCGGCCGTCCTCGATGTCGCGGCTCTTCTGGTAGAGGCCGATCGCGATCAGCGGGCCGACCACCATGAAGCCGGCCAGGGTGGGGAACAGGATGTAGTCGAGCTGGAGGCGGAACAGGCCCCAGACGATCGCCAGCGAGATCGCGAACACGATCAGCCCGTAGGCGAGGCTGGGCAGAGGCGCCCGCCACAAATCGCGCCAGCCCATCGCCAGCCAGCCAAACGCCGCCGTGGCCGGAAGATTGCGCCGCCGCGACGCCGCCGCATTGGAGGAATTTTCAGCCTTTTGCATGGTTGCCATGGCGTTGTTCCCTCAACAGGCGGATCGCGCGGCGCGCAAAGCGCCGGGCTCGCCCGCCGATTTCGCGTGCGGCACGCAGTCGGGCTGGGACTGGAAGGCGACGTAGACCAGATGCGCGTTGGCGGCGATCAGCAGCGCGACGCCCGCGCCGGCGGCCAGCAGCGCAACGGTGCGCCACCTCATTCCCAAGAGCCTGGCAGCGCCGGACGTCCTGCTCATCGCTGCTCTCCGCCCAGCGTGCCGACATAAAGCGTCAACAGCTTGATCTCGAGCGGCGACAGACGCCCTTCCCAGTGCGGCATGTAACCCTGGCGGCCGGTGTAGATCGAAACATGGATCGAGTTCGCATCGCCGCCGTAAATCCAGGTGGCGTCGGTCAGGTTGGGGGCGCCGAATTCGCGATCGCCGGTCCCGTCGGCGCGATGGCAGGCGGCGCAATTGGCGGCGAAGACCTCCTTGCCGCTGGCAAGACGCTTGCTGTCCGCCTCGCCGAGCGACTGGCCGGACAACGAACGGATATAGGCGGCGACGTCGAGCACCGCCTCGGGCGGGATGATCTGGTCGCGGCCGAAGGCCATCATCTGCGACACGCGCGTTTCGGGATGCGTCGAGTTGATGCCGACGCGGATGGTCTGGGCCAGGGCTTCCGGCTCGCCGCCCCACAGCCACGTGTTGCCGGTCAGGTTGGGAAAGCCGGCGCCCCCGGCGCCGCCGCCGCCATGGCAGGCGGCGCAATTGTCGGCGAAAAGCGTGCGCCCCGTCTCGCGCACATGCCGCATCAAGGCCGGATCGGCGGCGATGGCGGCGAAGTCCGCTTTGGCGATGCGGTCGGTCCACACGGCGCGGGCCTGCGACGCCTCCTGCACCTGCCTGGTCACGATTTCGCGCTGGTCGATGCCCAGCAAGCCCTTGGTATAGGTCCAGCCCAGCGGCCAGGCCGGCATTAGCACCCAATAGACGATGGCGAACAGCGTCGAGACGGCGAGAAAGAACAGCACCACGCGCGGCACCGGCGTATCGAGCTCCTCGATGCCGTTCCACTCATGGCCGGTGGTCATCCGCCCGGTGACCGGATCGTGCTTCTCATGCGCCATCGTTCGGACCTCCGGGCCGGTCGTCCTTGTCGAGAATGCTGCGCTTGGCCC
>JAQSWP010000310.1 GCA_029266575.1 Alphaproteobacteria bacterium
CAGCCTTCGACGCATCGGTGCGGGCGCCGAACAGGGTGCAGATTTCGGAAGTGCCACCGGGGCTGACCAGGTACTCGCAGACGCGGATCAGGTCTGAGATTTCCAGTGCCGCTTCTTCCCGGGCCTCGCGGGTGACGACCGATTCCGGCGTTTCGCTCGCATCGATGATGCCGGCGACGACTTCCCACAGCCACGGATCGCGCCCCGCCGCATAGGCGCCGGGGCGGAACTGGCGAATCATCACCACCTCGTCGCGTACGGCATCGTAGGGCACCACGGCCGCCGCCTTGCCGCGCTCGAAGACCTCGCGTTCGATCGGCTCGCTCCAGCCGCCATCGAAGCGGCGATAGCGCAGCCTGTAGACATCCATGCGGTAGTAGCCCTGCCAGGCCACCTTGCGTTCGATCACGTCGACGTCGTCGCGGGTCATTGCCAACTCGTTAGCGGAGGATTTGTGCCGATACTGTCACAGATCGCGCGTGAAAATCCTCTCGCCAGACTGCGACACGCCGCCATCGCGCCAGCCGTCGCGACGGTAGAAACGGTCCGCCCGCGAACCGATCTGCGTCGTCAGCCGCGCCTGCCTCCAGCCTTTGGCTCTCAGATCGTCCAGCGCGTGCAGCAACAAAGCGCGGCCAATGCCGCGCCCTTCCGCCAAGGGATCGACGAACAGCGCCCAGATGCTGCCGTCGCGCGTGTCGGCTGAGGCAAAGCCCAGCACGGCGCCATTCTCTTCCCACAGCCAGATGCCGGAATGGGCGATGAATTCGACCACCACCGATGCCGGCACCTTCGCCGGATCGGAGAGGATGTTCTCGCGCACCGAAGCGCGAATGCGCATCAGTTGGAGAACGTCTTCGGTCTGTGCTCTGCGGATCATCGCGACGAGCATAGCGCGTCGTGCGAGCTTCCTGCTAACGTCCGCCGATGCACGCAGTGCCCGACAGAAAACTCACGACCATCCTTTCCGCCGACGTCGCCGGCTACAGCCGGCTGATGGAACAGGACGAGCCAGGCACCTTCGCCCGGCTCAAGGCCTATCGCGATTCGGTGCTGGAGAAGATCGTCAGCCATCGCGGCCGGGTGGTGAACACGGCCGGCGACAGCGTGCTGGCCGAATTTTCCAGCGTGGTGAATGCCGTCGATTGCGCGGTGCGCATCCAGCGCGACATCGCAGAGCGCAACGCCGACGTAGCGGCGGAGGATCGCATGCAGTTCCGCATCGGCATCAACCTGGGCGACGTGATGGTCGATGGCGACGATCTGTTCGGCGCCGGCGTCAACATCGCCGCCCGCCTGCAGGCGCTGGCCGATTCGGGTGGCGTTCTGGTGTCAGGATCGGTGTTCGAGCAGGTGCGCAACAAGCTGACGCTCGGCTTCGATTTCCTCGGCGTGCAGGAGGTCAAGAACATCTCCGAGGCCGTTCCGGCTTATCGTGTGCTGCTGGGCGGCGTGGAACAGGCGCAAGCTGCGGCCCCGCGGCCATCTCCGCCGCCGATACCGTCGGTTGGCGACGAGCAGCCGGCCTCGGACTGGCCCCGCAGCTTCAAGCGCCGCGCCGTGCTGGGCGGTTTCGCGATCGCCATCTGCTTTGTCGTCAACATGGCGACCTGGGGCGGCTACCCGTGGTTTCTCTGGCCGACGCTCGGTATCAGCGTCGGGCTGGGGCTGCAATGGGTCGTGGCGAAAATCAAATAACCGCGCCGCTCCGCCAGCGAGCAATCGCCTCTTTATCCATAAGGTAATTGAAAATGGCTGCTTTTCTCCATAAGGCCAGACGATGATCGAAGCGTTGCGTCGCCGGATACTTGGGCTGCCGTTCTTCTATGGCTGGGTGATCGTCGGCATCGCCTTCGTGACCATGGCGATCGGCGTCACCTCGCGCACCGCCTATTCGCTGTTCATGCCGCCGCTGATCGACGAATTCGGCTGGGATCGCGGCCTGACTGCCGGTGCGTTCTCCTTCGGGTTTCTGGTGTCGGCGGTGCTGGGTCCGATCACCGGCAGGTTGATGGATCGCTATGGCCCGCGGGTGGTGATCGAAATCGGCGTTTTGGTTATGGGAGCGGGACTATTGCTCGCACCCTTCATCCACACGCCGTGGCAGCTTTATGCGACTTTGGGCATGATGGTGGGCGGCGGCTCCAATCTGATGAGCTATACCGCCCAATCGCTCTATCTACCGAACTGGTTCGCCCGCCGCCGTGGCCTTGCCATCAGCATCGCTTTCGCCGGCGCCGGCGTTGGCGCCATCGCGCTGTTGCCGCTGCTGCAGAGCATCATCGAGGGCGAAGGCTGGCGCGCTGCCTGCTGGCTGCTGGGCATTTTGGCGATCGTCGTTCTGGGGCCGCTCAATCTCATGGTGTGGCGGCGTCCGGCCGATATCGGCCTGCCCGATGGCGCCGCGCAGAACGCGCCGGTCATCAAAGGACACGGGCTGCTAGTGGTCGATGCCGCTTGGGCGGCGGTTGACTGGACGGTGTCGCGCGCTGTTCGCACCGGCCGTTTCTGGTGGTTGTCGCTGGCCTATTTCTGCGGCTTGTTCGCCTGGTATCCGGTGCAGGTGCATCAAACGAAGTACCTGCAGGAAATCGGGTTCTCGCCGCTGCTGGCGGCGTGGGCGCTGGGCATGGTGGCGGTGGTCGGCATTCCGGGGCAGATCAGCTTCGGCGCACTGTCCGACCGTATCGGCCGCGAATGGGTGTGGACCATCGGTTGCCTGGGGTTCGTCATCTGCTACGTGGCGCTGATCTTTCTCGA
>JAQSWP010000148.1 GCA_029266575.1 Alphaproteobacteria bacterium
GCATCGATCTCGCCCTTTTCCGCCAGGCCATCGGCCTGGGCGCGGGCGGATTTGGCATCCATCGTATCGAGCGTCGGGCGGCCCGATTTTTTCATCAGGTCCAGCACCATGGCCGCTTCATCGTCCAGTTTCATCACTATACCCTAACGAATTGATATTGATGCATAATCTTATGCTGCGCCTGCGTTGACACGCCGGAAGGCCGGGGACCATACTGCCGAGGAACAGTCTGGAAGATCAAGATTATGGCCGAATTTCCGAACAAAACGCTGGCGGAGTGGGAAAAGCTCGCCGACATCACTTGGCAGACGCCGGAAGGCATCGCCGTCAAGCCGATCTACACCGCGGCCGACCTCGAGAACCTTGAAACCTTGGGCACGCTGCCGGGCTTTGCGCCCTATACGCGCGGGCCGAAGGCGACCATGTACACCAACCGGCCATGGACCGTGCGCCAGTACGCCGGCTTCTCCACTGCCGAGGAATCCAACAAATTCTATCGCGCCAATCTGAAGGCCGGCCAGATGGGCCTGTCGGTGGCGTTCGATCTCGCCACCCATCGCGGCTACGATTCCGATCACCCGCGCGTCATCGGCGATGTCGGCAAGGCGGGCGTGGCGATCGATTCGGTCGAGGACATGAAGATCCTGTTCGACGGCATCCCGCTCGACAAGATGAGCGTGTCGATGACCATGAACGGCGCCGTGCTGCCGGTGCTGGCAGGCTACATCGTCGCCGCCGAAGAGCAGGGCGTGCCGCAGGAGAAGCTGGCCGGGACCATCCAGAACGACATCCTCAAGGAGTTCATGGTCCGCAACACCTACATTTTCCCGCCCGAGCCCTCGATGCGCGCGGTGGCCGACATCATCGAGTACACGGCCAAGCACATGCCGAAGTTCAACTCGATTTCGATCTCCGGCTATCACATGCAGGAAGCCGGCGCGACCCTGGTCCAGGAACTGGCCTTCACGCTGGCCGACGGCCTGGAATACGTGCGCGCCGCCATGGCCAAGGGCCTGAAGGTCGACGAATTCGCCACGCGCTTGTCGTTTTTCTTCTGCATCGGCATGAATTTCTTCATGGAAGTCGCCAAGCTGCGCGCCGCCCGCTTCCTGTGGGCCGAACTGATGCAGCAATTCGAGCCCAAGAATCCCAATAGCCTGGCGCTGCGCACCCATTGCCAGACCTCCGGCGTGTCGCTGACCGAGCGCGATCCCTACAACAACGTGGTGCGCACCGCCTATGAGGCGATGGCCGCGATCCTGGGCGGCACGCAGTCGCTGCACACCAATTCTTTCGACGAGGCCATCGCGCTGCCGACCCCGACCTCGGCGCGGCTGGCGCGCAACACCCAGCTCATCCTGCAGCACGAGACCGGCGTCACCAAAGTCGTCGATCCGCTGGCTGGCAGCTATTACGTCGAGAGCCTGACCGCCAGCCTGGTAACTGAGGCGCGCAAGCTGATCCAGGAAGTGGAAGCCATGGGCGGCATGACCAAGGCGGTCGAAGCCGGCATGCCCAAGCTGCGCATCGAGGAAGCTGCCGCCCGTCGCCAGGCTAGAGTCGATCGCGGCGAGGAGATCATTGTTGGCGTCAACAAGTTCCAGGCCGACAAGGAACCGGAGATCGATTTCCTCGACATCGACAACAGCCAGGTGCGCGAGGCGCAGGTCACACGGCTGAAGACCATCAAGGCCAGGCGCGATCCGGCCAGGGTCAAGGCCGCGCTCGAGGCGCTGACCAAGGCGGCGGCCGACAAGAGCGGCAATCTTCTGGCGCTCTCGATCGAAGCCACGCGCGCGCGCGCCACGGTCGGCGAGATCTCCGACGCACTGGAAAAAGTCTTCACCCGCCATCAGGCGACCATCCGCTCCATCGCCGGCGTGTATGGCCAGGGCTTCGAGGGCGATGAAGGCTTCCGCAAGGCGCAGGACATGGTAGCGCGTTTCGCCGAAAGCGAAGGCCGCCGCCCGCGCATGCTGGTGGTGAAAATGGGCCAGGACGGCCACGACCGTGGCGCCAAGGTGATCGCCACGGCCTTTGCCGATATCGGCTTCGACGTCGATATCGGGCCGTTGTTCCAGACGCCGGAGGAGGCTGCCCGCCAGGCGATCGAGAACGACGTGCATGTCATCGGCGTGTCCTCGCAGGCGGCCGGGCACAAGACCTTGGTGCCGGAGCTGATCGAGCAGGTCCGTCGCATGGGCGGCAGCGATATTCAGGTCGTCTGTGGCGGGGTGATCCCGCCGCAGGACTACGACTTCCTGCGCCAGGCGGGAGTGGCGGCGATTTACGGGCCGGGCACCAACATTCCGCAAGCGGCGGCGGAAATTCTGTCGTTGCTGAGACAGAAAAAAGCCGCCGCCTGATCGGCCGCGGCCAGCCCTCGGGGGAGGGTTAAGAAGGGGGACGGGGGAATGGACAGGAGCCGGGCGTTGTGGACCAGGCTGCTTTGGGCGGCGCTGATCGTGGCCAGCATTGCCTGGATGGCCGCCTTCTTCCTCTATGTCGAAGACGCGCTGGGCTGGCAGAACGTGCAGACCCTGCTGCCGCATGAGGTGGCGACACTGGTACTGGCACTGGTGCTGCCGCCACTGCTGCTGGTGACGTTGATCGCTGCCTTCCGCGGCCAGATGCGAGTGCATCTGCGCGAGGAGGCGGTCGAGCGCCTTCCCGTGGTGTTGCGCGAGGCGCGCGAGGACACCGAGGGCGCCGTAGGCCGCCTGCTGGCCGATGCCGAAAAGCGCACCGATCTTCTATCCGACCGCCTGGGCATGGCGGGCAATCGCATCGACACCATTTCCGACCGCCTGGGCGCGCAGGCCAGCGAGCTGGAGCGCTTCGCCGAACTGGTCGAGCGTCTGACGCAGGAGCGGCAGGCATTCGATGCATCAGTGTCGCCGCGGCTGGCGGAGCTGGGAAATCTCGAGCACCGCACGATCGAGTTGCGCAACCTGGTCGAGCAGGCGGTCAGCATTTCGCGGCTGACCATCTCCGGCCTGAGCGATGCCAGCGCCGGCATGTCGTCGGCCCTCAACGAGGCGGTCAACGAGTCGCGGCGCCAGATCGAAACCGTGGCGGGCGAATTGCGCGCCGCCGTGGCGGCCGAAATCGGCTCCATCAACGCCCTGCCGCAGCAGATGACGGAAAAGATGCAAGCGACCGGCGAAGATGTCCGCCTGCGCATTGCCGGTGAAGTCTTGAGCTTCGATATGGCGGTCGCCCAGGTCTTCGAGCGAGCCGGGCTCGCGGGCGAACAGGTGCGCCAGCGCATTGCGGCCGAGGTTGCGGGCTTCGATGCGGCAGCCACCCAGGCGCTCGAGCGCGCCAGCGCGGCGGAAGCACAGGTGCGCCAGCGCTTTGCCGAGGAACATTCCGGTTTCGACCTCGCTGTCGGCCAAGCCTTGGCGCGCACGGGAGCCGCGGGCGAGCAAATTCGGCAGCGCTTTGCCGAGGAAGTTTCGGGTTTCGACGCTGCCGTTGGGCAGGCTTTCGAGCGCACCGGCATTGCCGGCGAGCGGCTGCGCGGTGCCTTGAGCGAGGAGATCGGCGGCATCGATCGCGCTGTCGACGCGGCTTTGGCCAAGACCTTGCAGAACGGGCAGAACCTGCGACACGCCTTCGCCAGCGAACTCTCCGGCCTGGCCGAAGCGGCCGGCAAGACGCTGAGCGCGGTCGAGAGCAGGCTGAACGAGCTCGACGCCGCGTTCGGCCAACGCCTGCGCAGCTACCACGGCGACGTCGACGCGCTCCTGGGCAAGGTTGGCGGCATCTCCAACGATTTCGATCGCCATACCAGATCCATCGCCCAGGTCGCCGAACAGGCCGGCCAGCGCGCGGCAGCGCTGGGCGAAGCCTTCAGCAAGCAGACCATCAGCCTGGCTGGCGCGGCGACGCGGGCGGAGGCGGCCGCCGCTTCGGTGCGCGAAGCGCTGCAGCGGGAGACCGATGCACTCGATCAGGCGCTGGGCGCATCGAGCAAGCGCATCGACGGCATCAACGATCGCATGCACGAGCGCATCCGCCTGCTCAACGTGGCCGCCGAGGCGGCCGGCAGCAAGGTGGCGCAGGCCGGCGAAATGTTTCGCCGCGAGGTCGTGGCGCTGGCGGCCGAGACCACCAGGACGCTCGACAATCTCGAGGCCATGGGCGCTAACATGCAGGAGCGCAGCGAAACCCTGGCGGCGCGCGGCGAGGCGGTGCGCGCCGTGGTCGGCAGCCTGGAAGACGATATTTCACGGTTGGACGCGGCTTTGCAGAAACAGGGCGGCGGCATCGACGAGGCCGCGAGTGCGGTGCTGTCGCGCATCGAATCGGTCAACACGCAGCTGGAAAACCACACCCGTCATCTCGCCGACGCTGCCGCCGTCGCGGCCGAACGCAGTGGTGCCGTGGCGGATAATTTGCGCGATCAGTCCGATTCCATGCAGCGCGCCAGCGAGAGTCTGATCGACAAAGCGCCGGCCCTGGGCGCCTTGCTGCAGCAGCAGACCCAGACCCTGATCGACAACACCGATTCCGCCGTCGGCCGCATCGGCGAGATCGCCGACATGTTCGCCCAGCAAAAGGATGCCATGGACGGCGGCCTGAACGATGCGCTGAACGGGTTGAAGGCGCTGTCAGACGAGATCGCCAAGGAGATGCAGCAGCTATCCTCGACTTCAGACGATGCCGCCCAGCGCATGACGGAAGTGGGCGATGCCTTCGCTGCGCGCGCCCGCCAGATCAACCTCGCGGTCGAAACCGCCGCCACCCAGACCGACAATGCCGGCGCCGCCCTGGCGCAGCGCGTCGAGAAATGGGTCGGGCAGCAGCGCGACACGCTGGCCGCTGTGGAACAGGCGATCGAGCGCATGCGTGAGCAATCGGAGAACCTGCAAGCCGCTTCGCAAACGGCAACGGAGCAGGTCGAACATATCCGCTCGACCGAGCTCGAGGCGCGGCGCGACAGTTTCCTGCGTTCGGCCAGCGAGATCTTGAGCCAGCTCAATGCCGCATCCGTCGATATGAGCCGGCTGCTGCAGGGCGGCATTCCCGCCGATGCCTGGGCCAAGTTCCAGGCCGGCGACCGCGGCTTCTTCGCTCGCCGGCTGCTGAAGATCAAGGACGAGGGCGCCATTCCCATCGTGCGCGCCAAATATCACCAGGAGAGCGATTTCCGCGCCCATGTCGATCGCTTCATCCGCCAGTTCGAGAAGCTGGAGGAGAAGGCGCTGGAAATCGATTCCGATAAGTTGGTGCACCAGGCGCTGGTCACCGGCGATATCGGCAAGGTCTACGTGCTGCTGGCCGAGGCGCTGGGACGCAGGCACTAAGACGGTTTTCCACCCCGTCATGCTGAGCGCAGCGAAGCATCTTGCTTCGACAAAAAGGCCTTTGGGTTGAGAGAAGATCCTTCGCAGCGCTCAGGATGACGCGGCTACGGCGCGTCACTTCGCCAGTGCCAGCTCTTCTTCCCTGGTGAGCGGGCGGCTGGTGAACTTGCGCAGCTGGCCGGCGACGGTGCCGAAATTGGTGTCGATCTCGATCCGCAGCGGATAGAGCCGGCCGCTGTCATCCAGCATGCCCAGCCAGAGCCTGGCCGCCTTGTCGAAATCCTCGTCCGGATCGGTATTGGGTTTGTAGCCGGCGATCTTGCGCAGGCGCACCTCGCACACCACCGACGGGCCTTTGATCTTGAAATCCTCGGACGCAAAGCTTTCGGTGCCGACGCGCTTGGGCACCAGATCGAAGCGCGTGCGGCCGTCATAGATCGGCACCGTGCCGGCACAGGGATCCTGGCGGCCCAGCACCGTCATCAAGGCGGCCATCAACGGATCCCACGCGCCGCGGCGCTGGGTGGCGCCGACTTCGCGGCCCGGCTTGATGTTGGGCCGCGGATTTTCCGCGATCTCCACCGTGCCGTCGCTGGTGTAGGAGGCGCGCACGGCGCGCTTTTCGTCACCGGACACGATGCTGGCTTCCGATTCATCGGGCGCGATGCGCCCGTCCAGCAGGCGGCCACGCGACACGTGCATGGCGCGATAGGTCTTCGACAGCTTGTCGAGCAGGCCTTCCTTGCCGATCTCCGCTTCGGCGACGAAGCGGTCGCGGGCAATGCGCAGCACGGTATCGATGCGCACGCCGTGGATACCGCCGATCTTCACCTCGTAGTTGAGGGCGATCTGCCGTCCTTCAGCCGCATAAGCGCCGGCGGCGCTCAGCATCGTCGCTGCCACCACGCCAGCCGCAGTCAGGGATTTCCATGACGTCATGCAATAACTCTACCGGTCGGAATGCATGGGCAACAAGGCCGGGCCGGGCGTTTTTTGTCCCTTTGCCCCGAGCTTGGCTATATGGTTTCGCGCCATGTCAGCACAACATCCCTCCGCCAAGACCGGGAAGCCTGCGCCAACCTGGCGCACGGTGGCGACCCTGTTGCCCTATCTGTGGCCGCGCGGCGCAGCCGATCTGAAACTGCGGGTAATCATTGCTATCGTACTGTTGGTATTGGCGAAATTGGCCAATGTCATCGTGCCAGTGTTCTACAAGCAGGCGGTCGATGCCCTCACTCCCGGTAACGCGGTAGCTGCCGCCCTGGCGGTACCGGTGCTGTTGATCGTGGCTTATGGCGTGGCGCGGGCGCTGGCTTTGGCTTTTGGCGAGTTGCGCGATGCGGTGTTCGCCCGGGTGGCGCAGCGGGCGATCCGCCAGGTGGCGCTGAAAACCTTCCGGCATTTGCATGCGCTGTCCCTGCGCTTCCATCTCGAGCGGCAGACCGGCGGGCTGTCGCGCGCCATCGAACGCGGCACCGCCGGCATCGAGTTCCTGCTGACCTTCAGCCTGTTCAACATCGTGCCCACCATCGTCGAGATGGCGCTGGTCACTGCCATTTTGTGGACCTTGTACGATTTCACCTTCGCCGCAGTGATCGTCGCCACCATCGTGGTCTATATCGGCCTGACGCTGGCCATCACCGAGTGGCGCACCAAATACGTGCGGCAGATGAACGAGACCGATGCCGAGGCCAACACCAAGGCGATCGACTCGCTGCTGAACTTCGAGACGGTCAAGTATTTCGGCAACGAGGAGCACGAAGCCGACCGTTTCGACCGCTCGCGCCAGCGCTACGAGCGCGCCGCCATCCGCTCCAAGGCGACGCTGTCGACCCTGAATATCGGCCAGGGAGTCGTCATCGCCATCGGCCTGGTGCTGGTCATGATCATGGCCGGGCAGGGCGTGGTCGAGGGCCGCATGACGGTGGGCGATTTCGTGCTGGTGAACACCTATCTGGTCCAGCTCTACATGCCGCTGAACTTCCTGGGCTTCGTCTATCGCGAGATCCGCCAGTCGCTGGTCAACATGGAGCAGATGTTCTCGCTGCTTTCCATCAACACCGAGATCGCCGACAAGCCCGGTGCGACGCCGCTGCAGGTCAGCCAGGGCGTGGTCGAGTTCAAGAACGTCGATTTCCGCTACGAGGCCAACCGCGCCATCCTGCACGACGTCAGCTTCCGCGTGCCGGCCGGCCATACGGTGGCGATCGTCGGCCCCTCCGGCGCCGGCAAGTCCACCATCTCGCGCATCCTGTTCCGCTTCTACGACGTGGCCTCGGGCGCCGTCACCATCGACGGGCAGGACATCCGCGACATGACGCAGAAAAGCCTGCGAGCGGCGATCGGCATCGTGCCGCAGGATACGGTGCTGTTCAACGACACGATCTATTACAACATCGCCTATGGGCGCCCGGCGGCCAGCAAGGAGGAGATCGAGCAGGCAGCGCATCTGGCGCGCATCCACGATTTCATCGCCGGACTGCCCGAGGGCTACGACAGCATGGTGGGCGAGCGTGGGCTGAAACTTTCCGGCGGCGAGAAGCAGCGGGTCGCCATTGCACGCACCATCCTGAAGAACCCGCCGATCCTGCTGTTCGACGAAGCAACCTCGGCGCTCGACACCCAGACCGAGCGCGAGATCCAGAACTCGCTGAAAGAAGTCTCGCGCGCCCGCACCACCCTGGTCATAGCGCACCGGCTTTCCACGGTGGTCGATGCCGACGAGATCATCGTGCTGGCGGGAGGCCGCATCGTCGAGCGCGGCCGGCATGTCGAGCTGCTGGCGCACGAAGGCATCTATGCCGCCATGTGGCGCCGGCAGCAGGAGGCGATCGAACGTGG
>JAQSWP010000012.1 GCA_029266575.1 Alphaproteobacteria bacterium
ACGCCTAAAAGCTTGTCGGGCACGGCGCGCAGGATGGCGTAAAACGGCAGGAAGTACCATTCCGGCACGATGTGCTCTGGCGTCACCAGCGGATTGGCCGGCACGTAATTGTCGACTTCGCCGAAAAAGTTCGGCGCGAAGAAGGTGAAGCCGAGATAGAACAGCATGTACACGGTGATCCCGAACCCATCCTTCATCGTGTAGTACGGGTGGAACGGCAGCGTGTCTTTCGGCCCCTTGGGGTCGATGCCGGTCGGGTTGTTGGAGCCGACCACGTGCAGCGCCACCACGTGCAGGCCGACCACGCCGACGAGGACGAACGGCAGCAGATAGTGCAGCGCGAAGAAGCGGTTCAAGGTCGGGTTGTCGACCGCGAAGCCGCCCCACAGCCAGGTGACGATGCTCTCGCCGACGAAGGGAATGGCCGAGAACAGATTGGTGATGACGGTGGCGCCCCAGAAGCTCATCTGGCCCCACGGCAGCACGTAGCCCATGAAGGCGGTCGCCATCATCAGCAGCAGGATGACGACGCCCAGGATCCACAGCAATTCGCGTGGCTGCTTGTAGGAGCCGTAGTACATACCGCGGAAGATGTGGATGTAGACGGCGATGAAGAAGAACGAGCCGCCGTTCATATGCAAATAGCGGATCATCCAGCCCCAGTTGACGTCGCGCATGATGCGCTCGACCGAATTGAAGGCGTGATCGACATGCGGCGTGTAGTGCATGGCCAGCACGATGCCGGTGACGATCATGGTCAGCAGCATGACCGTCGCGATGGCGCCGAAATTCCAGAAGTAGTTGAAATTCCTGGGCGTCGGGTAGGAGCGATATTCCTTCTCGACGTAGCTGAAGATCGGCAACCGCGTGTCGATCCACTTGATGACCGGGTTGGTGAAGGGCGAAGGCCCGTTATGCGTGCTCATGCTGTTCCCCGTGTCCGCGCTTAGCCAATGCGGACGAGCGTGTCGGTGGCGAAGGCGTAGGCCGGCACCGCCAGGTTCTTCGGCGCCGGTCCCTTGCGGATGCGTCCCGACGTATCGTAGTGCGAACCGTGGCAGGGGCAGAACCAGCCGCCGAAATCGCCACGCTGGTCGCCCGGCTTCTGGCCCAGCGGAATGCAGCCCAGATGGGTGCAGACGCCGACCAGAATCAGCCACTCGGCCTTGCCGTCCTTGACGCGGTCCTTGTCGGCCTGCGGGTCGGGCAGATCGCCCGCCGGCGTATTGGCAGCGGTCTCGATTTCGGCCGGGGTGCGGCGGCGGATGAATACCGGCTTGCCGCGCCACTTCACCGTCACCGATTGGCCGACTTCGATGGCCGAGATGTTGACCTCGATCGAGGACAGCGCCAGCACGTCGGCGGCCGGGTTCATCTGATGCACGAAGGGCCACAAGGTCGCGCCGACGCCAATAGCGGCGACCGCGCCGGTCGCGACAAAGAGAAAGTCGCGTCTGGTGACCTCGGGACCGTGCAGCGCCGCGGCACCGGCGGGCGACGATTTCGGAGAAGCCATCGATTTCGTTTCCTCTGCAGACTTTAAGAACCGCGGCGCGGCAGCTTACCGCCCCTGATCCTTGCCCCCAAAACTGTGACAAGTTGCCGCACGGAAAGGAGAATTTGCCCTTCACATACGAAACCAGCCGGCGCGGGTATAGTCGAATTTCCACACGCTGAACAGTGCGTTTAGATGTCGCTGGCGGTGATACAACGGGCTGAAACCACGGCGTTTTCGCTGCCGCAAAGCCCTGCTAAAGCATGTCGCCATGCGGCTCGCCCTTTATCAGCCCGACATTGCCCAGAACACCGGCACGATATTGCGGCTGGCGGCGTGCATGGGCGTGGCGGTCGACGTCATCGAGCCCTGCGGTTTTCCCTTCGACGACCGGCGTTTGCGCCGCGCCGGCATGGATTATCTCGACCAGGTCGATCTCACCCGGCATTCCTCGTGGAACGCTTATGTGAGCGGACGTCAGCCGGGCCGGCTGATCCTGCTGACCACCAATGGCGATACGGTGTTTCCCGGCCTGGCCTTCCGACCCACCGATACGCTGATGCTCGGGCAGGAAAGCGCCGGCGTGCCGGGCGAAGTGCACGATGCCGCCGATCTGCGGCTTCGTATCCCGATGCGAGGCGGCATGCGCTCGATCAATGTGGCGCTGGCCGCTGCCATGGTTCTGACTGAGGCATTGCGCCAGACGAAAGGATTTCCCACCCCATGACCACGCCCGCGCCGCAGACCGGACCGGCCTTTCTGGCCGGCGACGAGGAAAAGCGGCGCGCCAGCGACTGGTTCACCAGCTTGCGCGATCGCATTTGCGCGGCCTTCGAAAGGCTTGAGGACGAGCTAACCAGCGGCCCGCATGCCGGACTGCCGCCGGGCCGCTTCGAGCGCAAGAGCTGGCAGCGCGAGGAGGGCAAGGGCGGCGGCGGCACCATGGCGGTCATGCGCGGGCGGGTGTTCGAGAAGGTCGGCGTCAACGTCTCCACCGTTCATGGCGAGTTTTCGCCGCAGTTCCGCAAGGAAATCCCCGGCGCCGAGGCCGATCCCAGTTTCTGGGCCAGCGGCATTTCGCTGGTGGCGCATCCGCGCTCGCCCAAAGTGCCGGCGGTGCACATGAATACGCGCATGGTCACAACCTCGCGCGCCTGGTTCGGCGGCGGTGCCGATCTGACGCCGATGACGCCGGTGAACGAAGACACACGCGATTTCCACGCCGCCTTCAAGGGTGCCTGCGACCGCTTCGATCCCGCGTATTACCCGCGCTTCAAGAAATGGTGCGACGAGTATTTTTTCCTGCCGCATCGCAACGAGCCGCGCGGTATCGGGGGAATTTTCTACGACTACGTCAATACGGGCGTCTTCGAGACCGATTTCGCCTTCACCCGCGCCGTGGGCGAGACCTTCGCCGAAATCTATCCCGCCATCGCACGCCGGCATCTGCAGGAAGGCTGGACCGCAGCCGATCGCGAGCACCAGCTGGTGCGCCGCGGCCGCTATGCGGAGTTCAACCTGCTGCACGATCGCGGCACGCGCTTCGGCATCATGACCGGGGGCAATACCGAAGCCATACTGATGTCGCTGCCGCCGGAAGCGAAATGGCCGTGAAATCCGCAGCGCCCTGGGTGTAATCTGCGGCCGGGGATTTTGGGGGAAGACTTTCGAGATGCGCATGATCGGCTGGATCGGCCTGCTGCTGGCAGCCTTGCTGCCGGCGCCGGCGGAGGCGCAGGACGCCAAGATTGCGGAATTCGCCGGCACCTACCAGGGCAGCGGCGTCGCTGAAGGCCGCGACAACGTCTATTTCACCATCGTGGCGCGCGATCTCGATGTCACGGTCAAACCGAAGGACGGCGGCTTCGAGGTCACCTGGACCACCATCACCCAGGGCACGACGCGCGGCCAGCGCGTGGTGCGCAAGACCGATACGGTTTCCTTCGTCCCCGGCGACAAGCCCAATGTGTTCCGCGCCATGACGCCGGTCGAGCCGATGGCCGGTGCGCCCTATTACTGGGCGCGGATCGGCGGGCGCACCATGACGGTCTATGCGCTGACCATCACCGCCAGTGGCGCCTACGAGCTGACCAGCTGGGCGCGCACCCTCAATCCCAACGGCATGGATCTGGTGTTCCGCCGCCTGAGCGACGGCGAAGCCGTGCGCACGGTGCGCGGCAAGCTGGTGAAGGTGGCGCCGTAATACTTAAATCCGCACGGCGCCGTAGCCGCCCGCGCGGCTTCTTGCTAAACCTGCCGCGAGCCAACACTGGAGGTCGTCCATGGTCCGTCTGCTTGCCCTTGCCGTCATCGCGGCGCTGGGACTGTCCGCGCCGGCGCGGGCGCAAACCGCGCTGCCTGAGGGCTTCTACGGCACGTTCAACGGGCTCGGCCTGTCGGAAACCATGGCAGACGGCAAGGTCGTCGAGGTCAAGCCGCGCGACTTCGACGTCACCATTGCCAAGGCTGCCGATGGCGGCTTCACCGTGACGTGGAAGACGACCGAGTACACGATCAAGCCGCGGCGCTCGCGGCTGGATGCGGAAGATGAGAAAGTGACTTTCGCCAAGTCGGAGCGTCCCGGCCTGTTCGGCGAACAGAAGCCGGGCGATCTGGCGAGCGGCGATCCGGTCTACTGGGCCCGCGTCAGCGAAAAGACGCTGGACGTCTATCGCCTCAGTGTCGGCGCCGATGGCCGGCATGAGCTGGCGGTGTGGCAGCGTACGCTGGACGGCGATCAGGTCAATTTGGTGTTCCAGCGCTCGGGCGAGATCACCAGGGCGCGCATCGTCAAGGGCACGCTGACGCGGATCAAGCAGTAGACCGGCTCCGCCGCAACAGGCGCAGCGCCACCGCCGGAGCCATCAATTGCGCCGCCGGCACCAGCGCGAAGAGATAGCCGTCCCAAAATCGCAGATGGACGGCGGCCAGCCGCCAGCTCAGCCCCTGCAGCAGGCGTGCGACCGCAACGTCGACGATGACGGTCGAGCTGGCCCACAGCAGGCCGACCACCAGCGCATCTTGTAGTGTGGCCGTGGGACTGCGGCGCGCCAGCACCCAGGCGCAGAGCGCGATATAGGGCAGCGGCACGATGGTGCTGTAGAGATCGGCGGCGCGCGGGCTGATGCCGGCTATCACCGTGCTGCCGATGGCGCTGTTGGCGACGATCAGCGCCATGCTCGAAAACCAAAGCAGCAGGGCGACGCCGAACTTCACCGCTTCTGTCCCACCGCGCGCTTGAGTTCGGCCCGGCAGGCATTGGCATCGGCGGCGAAATCGCCCGTAATCCACCATTCCTCGACCGCGGCCAGCAGCAAGCCGACGTCAGTGCCCGGTTGCACGCCCCGCGCCAGCACGTCGGCGCCGGAAAGGGGAAATTTCGGCGCCCGCCAGTCGCGCGCGATCTGCAGGGCGGCGATCAGCGCCGGATGCGCCGGACCGATGCGCGAGCGCACCGCATGCAAGGTCACGCGATCGAGCGCCGCCTGATTGCCGATGCGATAGACCAGCGCCCGCATCGATTTGGCGTCGAGACTGGCAAGTTTGGGCTCATGCGCCAGGCCCGCGGCCAGGCGCGTCTGCAGGACGCGGCTGAGCTTCCAGCGCGCCGCAACAGGATCGAGTTCGATGTCGTCGTCCAGCAGCGCCAGCAAGCGACGCACCGGATCGGCCGCGATGGCGCCAGCGCTTTCGATCTTCAGCAGCCGCGCCAGTCTTGCGGCGTCCGAGCTTTCCGGCAGCCAGTGATCGAGCACGCACAGGCGATGCATCAGTTCGACGGCAGCGACAGGATCGTCCGCTGCCAGCAGGCGCAGCATCTCCTTCTGTACACGCTCGCCGGAGAGATCGGTCAGTCGCGGCGCTGCAGCAGTGATGGCGTCGATCGCTTGCTCGTCGAGCGGCGGCTTGCCGTACCAGGCAAGAAAGCGGAAGAAGCGGAAGACGCGCAGATAATCCTCGGCGATACGCTGCGCGGCCGAGCCGACGAAGCGTACGCGGCCTTTCTTCAGATCGGCGCGGCCGTCGAACGCATCGTAGAGCGCGCCATCGGCATCGCAGTAGAGGGCGTTGAAGGTGAAGTCCCGCCGCTTGGCGTCTTCCAGCCAGTCGTCGGTGAACTCGACCCGCGCCTTGCGGCCAAAGGTTTCGGCATCGCGACGCAAGGTGGTGACCTCGAACGGCCTGCCTTCGGCCACCGCCGTCACCGTGCCGTGCTCGACGCCGGTGGCGACGGTCTTGATGCCGGCTGCCTGCAGCAGACGCATGGTTTCCTGCGGTGCGGTTTCGGTGGCGATGTCGATATCGTCGACCTTGCGGCCCAGCAGCGTGTTGCGCACGCAGCCACCCACGAACCGCGCCTTGGCGCCTTCCGTCATCAGCGCGCGCATGACGGCCTGGGTCGCTGCTGCTTCCATCCATGCCTGTCTGTCGATGCGGCCGGAAATTTCCATGGCATCAATCGCAATGCGCCGGCACGAGTTCGCCGTCGATCACCTGGGTCGGCACCGGATGGCAATCGCGCTGCTCCCAGATGCCGAAGCCCAGTACGGTGGCGACCGACAGCACCAGCCCGATCAGGATCAGCCACATCCACGGCGCCTCCTGCCAGCGCAGCGGCGGCAGCGCTTGGCTCTCCTTGTTGGGGCGCTGCAGCCAGCGCCAGGCGAACCATGCCAGCGCAGGCGCGGCGAAGACGACCAGCAGGATGAGGATAAGACGGCCCATGCTCAGACCTGCACTGCCGTGTCGACCAGCACGTCGTAAAGATTCTTCAGCATGCCGGCGGTGGCGCCCCAGATGTAGCGATCCTCGAACGGCATCACGTAGAAGTGACGTTCCCGGCCCTGCCACACGGCGGAGCGCAATTCATGGTTGGCGGGATCGAGGAAAAAGGCCAGCGGCACCTCGAACACGTCGGCGACCTCGCCGGGATCGGGCAACAGGTCGAAGGGCGGCGTGATCACGCCCACGATCGGCGTCACCAGGAAGCCGGTGCCGGTAATATAGGTGTCCAGCGCGCCGATGATGGTGATGCGCTCGGCGTCCAGGCCGATCTCTTCCCTGGTCTCGCGCAAGGCGGTGGCGACGACATCGGCATCTTCGGGCTGCTGGCGGCCACCGGGAAAGCTGATCTGGCCGCCATGGCTGGGCAGATTGGTGGTGCGCTGGGTCAGCAGCACCGTTAGCCCGGCATCGCGTTCCACCAGCGGCACCAGCACCGACGCCGGGCGCAAGCTGGCCGGCGGGGCTCCGTCCTTGTTCAGCTCATGATCGCCGCGCTGCCGCAGGGAGGAGCGCGCCTCGCCTGGCCGATAAATAGCCAGTCGCTGCTCGATTTCGCCCCGCCGCATGCCATTCCTCCGCCACATTCCCGCCTGACCGTCAGGCAAGGATCAGCCAGCGGTTTACCATCAATGGAAATGGTCCGATAATGTTTTTGCACTGCAGCAACCGTCCGCCCACAGGCCCGCACTGGCGCCGCCGAGCGGAAGACTGGCAATGTCTGCAAACCGGCCGACGCCATTTGGATCGCGGGCGCCGCCGAACGTTGTTTGAGGAGCGCATCCCAGCGGGGTCTTGAGCGTGCTGAACTCGGCTTCCACTTCCTCCGTCGCAGGCACTCCCGCGTTGAGCGGCGAAGATGCCCATGCGCTTTTGAACGAAATTGAAACCCTGGGGGGGCGCCTGGCGACGGTGCGCGAGAGCATCGGCAAGGTCATCTATGGTCAGCGCGAGGTCATCGACCAGACCCTGATCACCCTGCTGGCCGGCGGCCATGTGCTGCTGATCGGCGTCCCGGGTCTGGCCAAGACGCGGCTGGTGGAAACCTTGGGCGTGGTGCTGGGGCTGGATGCCAAGCGCGTGCAGTTCACGCCCGATCTGATGCCGGCCGATATTCTGGGTTCGGAAGTGCTGGAAGAAAGCGAAGGCGGCAAACGCAGCTTCCGTTTCATCCGCGGCCCGGTGTTCTGCCAGTTGCTGATGGCCGACGAAATCAACCGCGCCAGCCCGCGCACGCAATCGGCACTGCTGCAGTCGATGCAGGAATATCACGTCTCGGTCGCAGGCCAGCGGCATGAGCTGCCGCGGCCCTTCCATGTGCTGGCGACGCAGAACCCCTTGGAGCAGGAGGGCACCTACCCGCTGCCCGAAGCGCAGCTCGACCGCTTCCTGCTGCAGGTCGACGTCGATTATCCCGACCACGATGCCGAACGCACCATGATGATCGCCACCACCGGCTCCGCGCAGCCCAAGGCCGATGCGGTGCTAAACGCCGAAGAACTGATGCGCATCCAGGCGCTGATCCGCCGCGTGCCGGTGGGCGAGAAAGTGGTCGATGCCATCCTCACCATGGTGCGTGCCGGCCGTCCCGACGGCTCCAGCCTCGATATCGTGCGCCGCAACGTCGCCTGGGGTCCCGGCCCGCGCGCCAGCCAGGCATTGATGCTGGCCGCTCGCGCCCGCGCCGTGCTCGATGGCCGTCTGGCGCCGTCGATCGACGATGTCGTGGCGCTGGCCGGCCCGATCCTGCGCCATCGCATGGCGCTGACTTTCGCCGCCCGCGCCGACGGCGTGACGGTCAATCACGTCATCGACAAACTGCGCGAACCGCTGCTGTAGCAGGAGCGGAAAGCGCATTAGATGGTATCGACCGACAGGACGCTTTTCGGACAGGCCATGGCGGCAGCGGCGACGCTGCCGGCGCTGCTGGTCGCCGCCGATCGCGTGGCGCTGACGGTGATCCAGGGTGTCCACGGCCGCCGCAGAGTCGGCCAGGGCGACAGTTTCTGGCAGTTCCGCCGCTACCAGCCGGGCGATGCCACCGCGCGCATCGACTGGCGCCAATCGGCCAAGAGCCGCGCCGTGTTCGTGCGCGAGACCGAATGGGAAGCGGCCGCCTCGGTGTGGCTGTGGCGCGATGCATCGCCCTCGATGCGCTGGGCCTCGCGCGACGAATTCCCGCACAAGGCCGAACGCGCCGAGCTGGCGCTGCTGGCGCTGGGCGGTCTGCTGGTCAATGGCGGCGAGCGCATCGCGCAACTGGGCACCGGCGAGCGGCCCGTCACCGGCCGCGCCGTGTTGCGCCGGCTGGCCGCGACCTTGCAGATCGAGCGCCGGCACGAGCAGACCGATTCGCCCAGCCTGCCGCGGCGCATGGCGCTGCCGGCCTATGGTCATGTGGTGTGGTTCTCCGATTTCCTGGCGCCGCTCGACGAGATCGAAAACATGGTGCGCTACTACGCCGGCATGGGCGTGTTCGGCCATCTGGTGCAGGTGCTCGATCCGGCCGAGGAGGAACTGCCCTTCGCCGGCCATGTGCGTTTCGCCGGGCTGGAGAACGAAGGCACGCATCTGATCCGCAAAGTGGAAGCCGTACGCGCCGCCTACATCCAGCGCCTGGCGGCGCAGCGCGAAGGGCTGGCGCGGATTGCGCAATCCTCGGGCTGGACCCTGCACCAGCACCGCACCGACCACGCGCCGCAGACCTTGCTGCTGTCGCTCTATCTCGCTTTGGCGCAGCCGCGCCGCAACGCCGTGGCGAGGTAAGGCCGATGCTCAATCTCGGCGCGCTTGCCTTTGCCGCCCCCTGGGCGCTGGCGCTGACCATCGTGCTGCCGGTGATCTGGTGGCTGCTGCGCCTGCTGCCGCCCTCGCCCAAGCTGATCAAGTTTCCCGCCATCCGCCTGCTGCTGGGGCTGAAGCCGGAAGAAGAGACGCCGCATAAGCTGCCGTTATGGCTGGCGATCCTGCGTTTGCTGCTGGTGGCGCTGATGATCGCCGCCCTCGCCAAGCCGCTGCTCAATCCAGCCGGCGATCTCGAAGGCAGCGGTCCGCTGGTGGTGGTGATCGACGATGGCTGGGCCGCAGCGCCCGGCTGGCGCCAGCGCCAGGATCATATAGGCGCGCTGATCGACAAGGCCGAACGCGCCGACCGCAATGTGGCGATCCTCACCACGGCACCTGCTGCGATCGACGAGCAGCCGCTGCCGCGCGGCCTGTTGCGTCCCAGTGATGCGCGGGCGCTGGTCAATGCGCTGAAGCCTAAACCATGGCCCACCGACCGCGCCGCCCTGGCGCAGACGCTCGACGTCAGTGCCTTCGGCAGCGGCGCCACGGTGGTGTGGGTCAGCGACGGCCTGGACGATCCCGCCGTCGCGGCGCTGGGCGAGAAGCTGCGCGATGCCGGTGCGCTGCAATTGCTGTTGCCCGATGGCGAAGTAGCGCCGATCGCGCTGCTGCCGCCGTCGGCGCAAGGCAACGAGCTGGTGCTCCGCTCCCAGCGCCCCGCCTCCGATCTGCCGCGCCGCATCGCCGTGCAGGCGAGCGACGATCAGGGCCGCGCAATCGCGCGCATGGAAATGGAATTCGCCGCCGGTGCGACACAGGCGCAGACGCCTTTCAACGTGCCAAACGAATTGCGCAACCGTGTGGTGCGGCTGGACGTCGAACGCCAGAACGGCGCCGGCAGCGCCGCGCTGCTGGACGAGCGCTTCCGCCGCCGGCCCGTCGGCGTGATCGGCGTGCCGCCCAGCGAGACCGGCACGCCGCTGCTGAACGACGTCTATTATCTCGACCGCGCGCTGGCGCCGATTGCCGCCATCTCGGTCGGCGACGTGAAAACGCTGATGGACGAGAAGCTTGCCGTGCTGCTGCTGCCCGACAGCGCCGCGCCCTCGACCGCCGACCGCGAGGCGTTGGAGCGCTGGATGGCGACCGGCGGCGTGGTGGTGCGCTTCGCCGGCCCGCGTTTGGCCAATGCGCCGGAAGATCCGCTGTCGCCGGTGCGCTTGCGCGCGGGCGAACGCGCGCTGGGCGGCGCCATCGCCTGGGGCGAGCCGGCCAGGCTGGCCGAATTCGCCGACCAGAGCCCGTTCGCCGGCCTCGCCGTGCCGCCCGACGTGCAGATCAGCCAGCAGGTGCTGGCCGAACCCGATGTCGAACTGAGCGAGCGCACCTGGGCGCGGTTGAGCGACGGCACGCCGCTGGTCACCGCGCAGCGCAAGGGCGAAGGCTGGCTGGTGCTGTTCCACACTTCGGCCAACACCACCTGGACCAATCTGCCGCTCTCCGGCCTGTTCGTGGAAATGCTGCAGCGGCTGGTGGCGCTCTCGCGCGGCGTCGCCGGCGGCAAGTTCGACCAGGCGCTCAGGCCTTATCGCGTGTTCGACGGTTTCGGCCGGCTGGGCGATCCGCCGGTCGGCGTGCGCGCCATCACGCCCGAGCTGGCGGCACGCTTTGCGCCCGGTCCCACGACACCGCCCGGCCTCTACGGCGAGGAAGGCGCGCAGCAGGCGTTCAATCTCGGCGACCGCGTCGGCAATCTTTCGGCGCTGACCGGCATCGCCGGTGGCGCGACTTTGGGGCTGATCGAGGCGCAAGGCGAAATCGACCTTGTGCCGTTGGTGCTGGTGGCGGCGATGATCCTGCTGCTGGCCGATATCTTCATCGCGCTGTGGCTGCGCGGTCTGCTGCCGGCCGCCACGCGCCTGCGACGCGCGCCGGTGACGATGCTGATCGCGCTCCTGGTTGGCGCGGCACTGTTGTCGCCGCACGATGCCGGAGCGCAAACGCGCGACGACGAGGTCATGCTGCGTGCCACCTTGGAAACGCGACTGGCCTATATCGTCACCGGCAACAACGAGGTCGACCAGGTCTCGCGCGCCGGTCTGACCGGCCTCAGCGCCGTGCTCAAGCAGCGCACTTCGGTCGAACCGGCCGAACCGGTCGGCATCAATCCCGACAGCGATGAGCTGCGCCTGTTCCCCTTCATCTACTGGCCGGTCACCACCGAACAGCCCAGCTTGTCGCGCGATGGCGTCGCGGCAGTCGATCGCTATCTGAAGCAGGGCGGCATCATCCTGTTCGACACGCGCGATGCGCATCTCACCGGCGGCCGCACCGGTGCCGGTCAAGGCACCCGCGAATTGCGCCGCCTGCTGGCCGGCATCGAGATTCCGCCTTTGATCGCCATGTCCAAGGACCACGTGCTGGGCAAATCGTTCTACCTGCTGAGCGACTTCCCCGGCCGTTGGGCCGGCGCTTCGCTGTGGCTGGAAGCGGGCGACGGGCGGGTCAATGACGGCGTCTCTTCATTGGTGATCGGCGGCAACGACTGGGCCGGCGCCTGGGCCATCAATTCCTTCGGCGATCCGATGCTTCCCGTGGCGCCCGGCGGCAACAACCAGCGCGAACTGGCCTATCGCTTCGGCGTCAACATCGTCATGTACGCGCTGACCGGCAACTACAAGGACGACCAGGTGCATCTGCCCAAGATCCTCGAGAGGCTGGTGCGATGAGCGGGTCCGCTGCTTCCCTCGCCTTCGATCCGCTGATCCCGTGGTGGTCCATCGCCGCGTTCGGCGGTGTGGCGCTGCTGCTGCTGCTGCTGTCGCTGCGCGCCCGCGCCCGCGGCCTGTGGTGGCGCGCGCTGGTGCTGGCGTCGGTGCTGGCCGCGCTTTCCAACTCGATCCTGGTCGAGGAGGAGCGCCGCTTCCTGCCCGATATCGCCGTCATCGTCGTCGACCAGTCCGAAAGCCAGAACCTGGCGCAGCGGCCGCAGCAGATCGCTGCCGCCCGCGCCAGCCTGCAGCGCAAGCTCAGCGCCGTCGAGCGGCTGGAAATCCGCGAGGTGGTGCTGCCGCCGTCCAGCGCCGGGGTCGAGCGCAATGGCACGCGGCTGATCGATGCCATGAACGATGCGCTCTCCGACGTGCCGCGTGATCGGCTGGCCGGCGTGGTGCTGCTGACCGACGGGCAGGTGCACGACGTGCCGGCGGGTGCGGCGCCGGTGCTGGGCGCGCCGATCCATGGCGTGTTGACCGGAAAGCGCGGCGAGATCGACCGCCGGCTGGTGCTGGACCAGGCGCCGCGCTTTGGCGTCGTCGGCAAGGGCGTCACCGCACGGGTCAAGGTCGAGGACGAGGCCGCGCCGGGGACGCCGGTGTCGGTCAACGTCTCGGTCGAGGGCCAGGCGCCGTTTGCCGTCGCGGGCCGGGTCGGCGAGATGCTGTCGGTCGACGTGCCGGTCCAGCATGCCGGCGACAACATCGTTGAAATCACGGTCGGGCCGGGTACGCAAGAACTGACCTTGGAAAACAATCGCGTGCTGTTCACCGTCTCGGGCGTACGCGATCGGCTGCGCGTGCTGCTGGTGTCGGGCGAGCCCTACCAGGGCGAGCGCGCCTGGCGCAATCTGCTGAAATCCGATCCCGCCGTCGATCTGGTGCATTTCACCATCCTGCGCACCCCGGCCAAGGACGATTTCACCCCGGTGCGCGAGCTGTCGCTGATCGTGTTCCCAATGAACGAGCTGTTCGAGGAAAAGCTCAACGAGTTCAACCTCATCATCTTCGACCGCTACGAGGCGGGCTCGATCATCACCGCCGACTATTTCCGCAACATCGCCAAATACGTGCAGGATGGCGGCGCGCTGTTGCTGGGCGTCGGCCCGGTCTATGCCACGCAGCGCTCGCTGTTCCGCTCGCCCTTAGGCGCGGTGCTGCCGGCCTCGCCGACCGGCCGCGTCAACGAGAGTGGCTTCAAGCCCCAACTGTCCGCTCTCGGCCAGCGCCATCCCATCACCGCCGACCTGCCCGGCGCCGGCGCCGGCGAGAACGATCCAAATTGGGGCCGCTGGTTCCGCTTGGTGACCTCCAGTGTCAGCCGCGGCGAGATCCTGATGAAGGGTTCGGGCGATCAGCCGCTTTTGGTGGTCAACCGGGTCGGCGAAGGCCGGGTCGGCCAATTGATGTCCGACCATCTGTGGCTGTGGAACCGCGGCGTCGAAGGCGGCGGGCCGCAGGCGGAGCTGGTGCGGCGGCTGGCGCATTGGCTGATGAAGGAGCCCGATCTCGAGGAAGAATCGATGCGGGCCACGGTGCGCGGCAATCGCATCGACATCCTGCGCCGCACTCTGGCCGAGACGTTCGATCCGGTGTCGATGACCGGCCCGGACGGCACCACCAGGGTGCTGGCGCTGAACGGCGTCGGGCCCGGCCGCGGCACCGCCAGCGTCACGGTCGACAAGCCCGGCATCTACCGCTTCGACGACGGCCGCGCCCAGGCCATCGCCGCCATCGGCAGCGCCAACCCGGTCGAATTCGCCGACGTGCGCGCCACCACCGAGAAGCTGCAGCCGCTGGTCACCGCCAATGCCGGCGGCTTCGTCTGGCTGTCGGATGCGCCCGATCCGGACGTGCGCATGGTGCGCGAGGGCCGCGCCTCCTCGGGCCGCGACTGGTTCGGCCTGCAGCGGCGCGAAGCCTATAACGTCACCGGCGTGCGCGAATATCCGCTGATGCCGGGTGCGCTGCTTGCCATCCTGCTGGTGTTCGGGCTGGGCGCCGCCTGGTATCGCGAAGGCCGCTGAAGAGATTTCGCGCAAGAAACCGGATCACTGCCAAGTCATTGGGGTGCGCGCATCGCTGCGTTGAGTCCCAGCGCCGCGCGAGGTCATTGCGCCGGCTGCGGAAAAATCCATATATGGCGTCAATCCGCAACACGGGAGTTCCCGCCATGATCGATCCCCGCCCGTACAGCAAGCTCGGCCGCTTCGACAACGAATGGCTGAACGCGCGCTATCATTTCTCCTTCTCCGGCTTCCACGATCCCAAGCGCATGGGCCAGGGTCCGCTGATCGTGTGGAACAACGACCGCATCCGCGCCGGCACCGGCTTCGATCCGCATCCCCATCGCGACATGGAGATCATCACCTACGTCATGAAGGGCGCGATCAGCCATCAGGACAATATCGGCAACAAGGGCCGCACCGGCGCCGGCCAGATCCAGGTGATGAGCGCCGGCACCGGCATCGTCCATGCCGAGCACAATCTGGAGGGCGAGGAGACCGAGCTGTTCCAGATCTGGATCGCGCCCGACAAGCAGGGCGTGAAGCCGCGCTGGGAGACCCTCGATTTCCCCACCTCCGAGCGCAACGGCAAGCTTCTGCCGCTGGCCTCGGGCCGCAAGGGCGACGACAAGGCGATCCCGCTCTACCAGGATGCGGCCGTCTATGCCGCCACCCTGGAGCCGGGCGAGAGCGTCGAGCACGTGATGGGCAAGGATCGCCAGGCTTATCTGGTGCTGGCCAAAGGCAGCGCCGAGATCAACGGCACCAAGCTCGGGCCGCGCGACGGCGCCGCGGTGAGCGATGAAGAGGCGCTGACCATCAAGGCCGGCGAGCAGACCGAGATCGTGCTGGTCGACGTGCCGGCCGGGCCGGCGTGGCGCGGGTAGTTCCCCACAGTCGCAAGAACGCGATGCCGCCCTTGGCAACGAGGGCGGCATTTTCTTTATCGCCGCGTCGCGATGCGGAAAATTCCGCCGCCCTGTTCAGCACCCGCGCCGCTCCCTAGAATGCCGCCGACAAATCAAAGGAGAGAACGGCCATGGCTTATAAAGGCTTCGACCTGACCGGCAAGGTCTCGCTGGTGACCGGCGGCAATAGTGGCATCGGCTTGGGCATGGCCGAAGCGCTGGCGCAGGCCGGCGCCGGCGTGTGCATCTGGGGCACCAACGAGGAGAAGAACAAGGCGGCGCTGAAACACCTGCAGCAGTTCGGCGGCAAGGTGCATTCGATCCGCTGCGACGTATCGGACGAGGCGGCGGTCGAGAAGAGCTTCGCCGAGACGGTCAAGGTCATGGGCCATGTCGACAATTGCGTCGCCAATGCCGGCACCTCGGGCAAGGGCGGCGCGCCGATCCATGAAATGCCGACCGCCGAGTGGCGGCGCATGATGAGCATCAATCTCGATGGCGTGTTCTTCACCCTGCGCGCGGCCTCCAGGCACATGGTCGAGCGCGGCAAGGGCGGCTCGCTGGTGGCGATGTCGTCTTCCGCCGCCATCGAGGGGGCGGCGCGCGCTTCTCACTATGGCGCCACCAAGGGCGCGCTGTGCGCCATGATCCGCGCCATCGCCGTCGAACTGGCGCGCTACAAGATCACTGCCAATTCCATCCTGCCGGGCTGGATCGAAACGCCGATGACCGAGCGGCTGTTCCATAACAACAAGCCGTTCGAGGAGAAGGTGCTGCCGCGCGTGCCGGTGCGCCGGGGCGGCGTCGGCGCCGATTTCGGGCCGCTGGCGGTGTACCTGGCGTCGGACGCCACCGGCTACACCACCGGGCAGAATTTCGTGGTCGACGGCGGCTACACCGTCTTCTAGGTGCCCCGTCCCTCCCTTGCGCTGCTCGCCCTGATCAGCGCCGGCGGTCCGCTGGCGCTGAACATCATCGTGCCGTCGCTGCCCGGCATCGCCACGGCGCTGGGCGTTTCCTACAGCGCCGTGCAATTGCTGCTGACGGTCTATCTGCTGGCGTTCGGCGGCTTCCAGCTGGTGGTCGGCCCGCTGGCCGACCGCATCGGCCGGCGCGCCACCCTGCAGCTCGGCCTGCTGGTCTTCATCGCGTCCAGCGCCGGCGGGCTGTTCGCCTCCTCCATCGAGCTGCTGACCGTGGTGCGCGTGGGCCAGGCGTTCGGCGCCTGCACCTTGATGCTGGTGCCGCGCGCCATCGTGCGCGATTCCTATCCCGGCGCCGAAGCGGTGCGCGCCATGGCCTTCATCGCCATGGTGATGTCGGTGGGGCCCGCACTCTCGCCAGTGATCGGCGGCGTCGGCGAGGAGCTGGTCAACTGGCGCTTCGGCTTCGGCTTTTGCGTCGTGCTCGGCATCGTGCTGCTGGTCTGGCTCAGCATCAGCCTGATCGAGACGCGGGTGATCGAGGCCACCGGCCATCCCAACTGGCGCGAATTGCTGCGCCGCTACCGCTCGTTGCTGCGCAACCGCGCCTTTCTCGGCAATACGCTGGTGCTGTCGATGATGACCGGCTGCTTCTTCGCCTGGGTTTCGGCGGCGCCGGCCCTGTTCGCCTTCCGTTACGCCATCTCGCCCGGCGAATTCGGCGCGATCATGCTGACTATCTCGATCGGCTTCGTGATCGGCACCTTCGCCGCCGCCCGCGCCGCCCGTTTCGTCAGCATGGAGCGCATGATGGTATGGGGCGCGGTGGCGGTGGCTTGCAGCATGGTGCTGTTGGTCAGCGCCGCCTTCGTCGACAGCCCCATCTATTACGTCGCCGTGATGCTGAGCTACTCGATCTCCAACGGCTTCGTCTATCCGACCTCGATCTCGGGCGCCACGGCGGTCGATCCGCGCATCGCCGGAGCGGCCTCGGCCTTCATGGGCTTCATCCAGCTCATCATCGGCACCTTCGCCTCGGCCATCGCCGGCGCTTTCGCCGGCGCCAGCCCGGTGTCGCTGATCGCGGTCTGCGTCGTATGCGGCTTGCTGACGCCGGTCTGCCTGCTGCTGATTCCGAAAGCGAAAGGCTAGATCGCCGAAGCGCCGCCATCGACGATGAATTCAGCGCCGGTGACGAACTTGCTCTCGTCGGAAATCAGATAGAGCACGGCATAGCCGATATCGACCGGCTCGCCGAATGTCTTGAGCGGAATCGAGCGCAGGTATTTCGCCTTCTCCCGCTCGTCGCCCTTGAACATGCTCTCGCCCATCGGCGTGACGATGACGCCCGGATGTACCGAGTTGCAGCGGATCTTGTAGCCCTTGAAGGCGCAGTGCATGGCGACCGATTTGGAGAGCTGGCGCACGCCCGCCTTGCCGGCGCCATAGGCCGGGATCTGGTGCGTCGCCACCATGGCGGCGAGCGAGGAGATGTTGACGATCGCGCCGCCACCGGCCTCGCGGATGGCGGGAATGGCATGCTTGCAGCCCAGGAACACGCCTTCGAGATTGACCGAATTGATCTTGCGCCAAGTCTCCAGCGTCTCGGTCTCGATGCTGTTGGCCGGCACCGGGCCCGAGACCCCGGCATTGTTGACCAGCCCATTGAGCTTGCCGAACAGCTTCTGCGTCTCGCCGATCACGTCCTGCCATTGCCGCTCGTCGCTGACGTCGTGCTGGATGAAGACGTGCGGTCCGCCCAGCTCGCGCGCCAGCGCCCTTCCGGCATCGGCTGTGACATCCGTCAGCACCACCGTGGCGCCTTCTCGCGCCAGCAAGGTAGCCGTGGCGCGGCCAATGCCCGAGGCAGCGCCCGTGACCATGATGACTTTCCCGTTGACCCGACCTGCCACGTTTCGTCTCCCGCAAATGTTCGTTCAGGCGATTGTGGAAGCGCCCGCAGAAGCCGGCAAGCGCAATCAGGCGGCGCGGCGGTTCAGGCGATAGACGTAGGCATCGTCGATGCGCACGCCATTGATGACGTTGCCGCTCATGCGCATGGCGGTGATGCCGGGGCCAGTCTGGATCGCCTTATGCAAGGTCTGGATGGCCGGATCCTGCGATTCGTAGAGCAGGATGTTGTCGCGGTTGACGGCGAACTCGGCCGGCATGGTGGCGAGCACGGCGGCGATCTTCACCGGCATGTCGCTGCCTTTCTGCACCAAAGGCGAGGACAGCACGTAACGCCAGGCATTCTCGCTTGGCCGCCACAGCCACAGGGCTGCGGAGCTGACGACGCCGGCGCCATCCAGCGCCTGCAGGAAGCTGCGTCCGTCGGCGATGGATTTTTCGCTCAGTTGCGCCATGGAACCGCCATTTCAATGTTGCGGTCGAACCCCAGGGAGTATGCTGGTATCGCCCGCGCATGGAAAGGGCAGGAGGAGATTCATGAAACTGCAGACTCTGGGGTTGGCAACGGCAAGCCTGGTCTTCGCCTTCGGCCTGGCCTCGCCGGCGTTTAGTCAAACCACGCAGGCAACGATCGCCGAAGGGCGCTGCCAGCGCATGCTGTCGCCAGGCCAGACCTATCCCGGCCCGTTCAACGTGCTGTTCGATACCGGCAAGGCGGTGGTGCGTCCAGCCGACAAGGCGGAGCTGCAGAAGATCGCTGGCCAGGCCAAGACGCTGTTCGTCACCCGCATCTGCCTGATCGGCACCGCCGACAAGGTGGGCAATGCTGCATTCAACAAGAAACTGGCGCGTGATCGCGCCAATGCCGTTGCCAAGGAACTGGCCGCCCATGGCGTGCAGACCAAATACATGCTGATCGATCCCAACGAAGAGGCCTACAAGGAATGGTCGCTCGGCAGGAGTGAGGATCAGCAGCAGGACCGCAAGGTCGTCGTCGTTTTCGCCAAATAGTCCGAACGGGCTTCGGCGCGACTCAAGTCTGGGTCGCGCCGCCCAGATCCAGCACCGCTTTGCCGACCACCTTGCGCTCGGTGAGCAGCGCCATCGCCTCGACCCAGCGATCGAGCGGCAGGACGTGCGAGACATGCGGCCGGATGCGGCCGGCATTCGCCAGCTGCCACAATTCGCGGTGATACTCGACGCCGATCTGGGGCTCGCGCCGCACCGCCTCGCCCGCGCGCACGCCGATCACCGAAAAACCTTTGATCAGCGCGATATTGGTCGGCAACGTCGCGATGCGGCCCGAGGTGAAGCCGATCAGCAGGATGCGGCCGTTCCAGGCGATGCATTTCAGCGACTGGTCGAACACGTCGCCGCCCACCGGATCGTAGATCACATCGGCGCCTTTGCCGTCGGTGAGATCCTTGACCGCCTGCCAGAACGGCGCCTCGCGATAATTGAGCACGAAATCGGCGCCCTTCTCGCGCACGACGTCCAGCCGCGCGTCGTCGCTGCCGGTGGCGATCACGCGTGCGCCCAGAACCTTGCCCAGCTCGACTGCCGCCAGGCCGACGCCGCCTGAGGCGCCATGCACCAGCAACACTTCGCGCGGCCTGATGTGGCCGCGCTGCACGATCGCGTGGTAGGCGGTCTTGTAACCGACGGCAAAGGCGGCGCCCTCGGCAAAGCTCCAGCCTTTGGGCAAAGGCCGCGCTTCGGCGGCCGGCACCGTGACCTGTTCGGCGAACGCGCCGAAGCGCTTGCCGAAGATGACGCGATCGCCGATGCGGTGGTCGCGCACGCCGTCGCCGAGCGCCACCACTTCGCCGCAGGCTTCCATGCCGGGAATGAAGGGCAGCGGCGGCTTCAACTGGTAGCCGCCCGCCACCATCAGCACGTCGGGGAAATTGATCGAGGCGGCGCGCACCTGCACGCCGATCTCGCCCGGTTTGGGCGCCGGCGGCTCGAGCTCGACCAATTCGAGAACGGAAGGATCTCCCAGACGGGAGCACAGCAGCGCTTGCATTCGATGTTTCAGCTTCCCGTTGCCCCTGACCCGGCATTCTGCAAGGCTGCCAGCCAAATCGAGCTTGAGTGGCGCGCTTTGCCAAATAAAATGCCGAACCTCATCTTCGGCTAGCGACCTTACGATCCAGAAGAAAGCTCCATGAAACGCCTTATATTCGTGTCACTGACCGTCGCGCTGTGGACCGTGTGCCTGGCCGGCGCCGCCGTCGTAGCGCTCGAACATCTTGGCGGATACGAGATGATCAAGGGATGGACCAAGAGCAAGAAGTTCGAAATCTACCATACAAATTACTACGGGACGCCCCGCGATAGCGATCCGTACGACGCTTTTTCCGTTCAGCAGCCCCATCCGTTTTATGGGTTCGGTTTTCCCTGGGTAAAAGAGCGCATCGCGCAGATCAATACGAAAATCATCAGTCTCAACGATTTCGGCTTCCGGACTTCGCACCAGAATGGCGCGCCGGCGCGGGCCGTGCTGCTGGGCGGCTCCACCGCTTTCGGCAGTCAGGCGACCAGCGATGCGACCACGATCGCATCGGGCCTGAACAAGCTTCAGATGCAGTATGACTTTTTCAATTTCGGAGTGCCAAGCTGGAATTCCCACCAGGAAATGGTGGCTTATACGAAAGTGCCCTTCGACACCCGCTACGTCATCGCCTTCAGCGGTTCCAACGATTTCATCATCGCCTACCGCTATTGCCAGAAGGAATACGATTTCCCGCCTGGGACACCGGAATCGTTCGAGCATCTGGCCGCCGCCAACGGAATGCTGCCGGATGAGGCCAAGAGGGGCTTTCTCGGCGACCTGTTTCCTCAAACCCATGAAAAAGTATCAAATTTGCTGAAACCGGAACGGGAGCGCCGCACCATCAATCCCGACTGCCGGAAACGCATCGCGGAAGCGGCAGATGCATTCATCGCCAATCAGCGCGTAATCCGCGATCTGGCGCGAGAACGCGGCGCAGAATATCTTCTCGCCCTGCAGCCGCACATCGATTTCATCAGACCGCCGGTGCGGCAGCCGCAAGCCGGAGCGGCCGAATTGCGGGCGATGTTCTTCCAGCGGGCACTGGACAGCGAGCTTTGCCGCACCTCCCGCTGCATGAATTTCTCGGGTTTTTTCGCGAACGCCAATCCGCTGCATGTCGAGGATGCGCGCGACGCGCCCGAGACAGCTATCTTCGTCGATCGCGTTCATCTGACGGACCGCGGCTATGCGACCGTGTCGAAAATACTCGCCGCAGAGATTGCAAAATAGACCCCTCTGCCTTAGCGGCGAACATCCCTCCCTCAACGCCTCCACAATCGAAAACGTGACGATCATGCCGATCCGCCTCTTCCGATTTCGCTCGACAGCGAATGAAGCAAATCGCGCGCTCGCAAGGCGCAGTGTCCCATGAATGACGGACCCAGTCGTCCTGCAAACCCCGGCCTGTTGGTGCGGGTGCTCGGAACTGTGTTTTCGATCGCCATCGGGACGATCGCCGCCGGACTGCTCGCGGAAATCTTCACCCGCGCCGTGATCGACGACGGCATGCATTTCGACCTGGAAATGTGGAAATACGCCAAGGAGATCAAGCGCGAATCCGCCGTTCCGGGCCTCGGCCACGAGCATCGCCCGGGCACTGCCGGCCATTTCATGGGCGTGCCGGTATCGATCAACGCAATGGGTCTGCGCGATCATGAGTATTCCGCCGCCAAGCCACCCGGCGCGATCCGCATCATCATGCTGGGCGATTCGGTGACCTTCGGCTGGGGCGTGCCGGTCGAGGATACGACGTCCAAAATGCTTGAGCGACGCCTGAACGATCCCGGCGCGGGACGCCGCTTCGAGGTCATCAATGCCGGGGTCGGCAATTACAATACCCTCCAGGAAGTCGCCTTTTTCCTGAACCGTGGGCTGGAGTTGAAGCCCGATATCGTGGTCCTGAACTATTTCATCAACGACGCCGAACCGACGCCGTTGCGCAAGCAAAGCATGCTGGCGGAGCGCTCCTATGCCGCGGTCACCGGCTTGAGCGCTTTCGATACGCTATCGCGCTCCTATTTCGGCAAGGCCGACTGGCGCGAGTACTACAGCAATCTCTATCGTCCCGACGCCACCGCCTGGCTGGCCGCGCAGCAGGCGATTCGCGATCTCGCCAAAGCCTGTCGCGAACAGGGCATCAAACTGATGATCGTCAATTATCCCGAACTCCATGTTCTGAAGGACTATCCTTTCACGGCCGTTTCTCAGGCGATGCGTGATCTCGCGACGAGCGAGAAAGTGCCTTTCCTCGATCTGCTGCCTTCCGTGGCTGATCAGAAGCCGGAATCGTTGTGGGTATCGCCCACCGACGCCCACCCCAATGCCACCGCCAACGCCCGTTTCAGCGACACTCTCGTTGCCGCCTTGCGCCGCTCTTTCCCTGACCTTCTCAACCGTTGAGGACCGACTGATGCGCGAGATAGTCGTTCGTACGGTAATGGTGCTGGTCACCATTCTGGTGATGATGCTGGCGGTCGAAGGCGCTCTACGGCTAATGCCGTCTTTGATCGGCGTCGCCGTGCTGGAACGGTTCGCCCCTTCCCTCCGCGGCGAGATCGCTTCGCGATTGGGTCTTGCCACGCGCGCCGACCGGCTGGTGATCGCCACCCAGGAGCGCAGCGACAAGGGCCCCAACCTGAACCTGCATTTCCCCAATCGTCGCTACGTGCGGCCGGTGGACGAAGCCGACCGCGCGGCGGGCGCGGTGGATAATTTCGACACCGACTCCCTTGGCTTCTGCAATCCGCCGGAAATCGCCGAACGCCGGCCGATGCATGTGCTGACTATCGGCGGCTCGATTCCCAACTGCGCCGGAACCGCCGCATCCGACAACTATACCGCGCGTCTCGGCCAAATCCTGCAGATCAACTCCTACAACATGGCGGTGCCCGGCGTTGGCCCCTACGAGTATCTCGAAACGCTGCGCCGGTTCGGCGAGAGGCTTTCGCCGCAGATCGTCATCATGGCGATCGCCGAAGCCAACGACCTGCGCGACATCGAACGCTTCCTGAAGTTCAAGGCGGATCAGAGCAACTCGGCCAAGAAGAAAAAGAAACCATCGGACGGGATTTTCGCCGCGAGCTACGCGCTGGCGTTTCTCAAAAGCGGTATCGAAGTGGCGGTGAAATCGGTCCGCGAAAGCCTGGGGCCAAACTTCCGCTACACCGCGATGGTGCAGAACAAGCGTGTGGCGCTGAACGTCAATAGTGGCGACCTCGACGAGCTGAAGCTGGCGCTCCGTCTCGGCGAAGGCAAGGTTTCGCCTCAGCTCTACGAGGAAAGCATCGGCCAATTCGCAGCGATAGCCCGCGAGCGCGGTTTCGTGCCGCTAGTGTTACTGGTGCCGGCCGTCTACACCGTCTATGCCGATAGCATCCAGTTCGAAGACGCCAAGATCGCACCCGCCATGCACAACTATAGCGACGCGCAGCGCAAATGGCTGGCCGACAACAGCGCGCGGCTGGGAGTAAGGTTCTTCGACGCCACCGAGAAGATGCGCGAGTTGGCCAAAGACCGGCCACTGCTGTTCTTCCCCAGCAACGTCCACCTGACGCAGGAAGGGCACAAGGCTTTGGCTGAAGCCGTGGCGCCCGCCGTGGGCGAACTGCTCAAGCCCTAGGCCGATTGCAGGCTAGTCGAGTTCGAACGCGTTCTTGTAGTCGAGCTTCAGCGCCGGATCCTGGTCTTCCTTGCGCAGGAAGCAGTTGCCGACCACCAGCACGTCGATCTCCGAGCCCATGAAGCAGCGGAACGCGTCTTCGGGCGTGCAGACGATGGGCTCGCCGCGCACGTTGAAGCTGGTGTTGACGATGACGGGGCAGCCGGTCAGCGCCTTGAAGGCCGAAATCAGGGCGTGGTAGCGCGGGTTGGTTTCGGCATGGACCGTCTGGACGCGGGCTGAATAATCGACATGGGTGACGGCCGGAATGTCCGAGCGCGGCACGTTGAGCTTGTCGATGCCGAACAGCGCCTGCTGCTCCGCCGTCATCGACTTGCGGCGGCTTTCAACGACATCGGCCACCAGCAGCATGTAGGGGCTGTCGCCGTCGATCTCGAACCAGTTGGCGACGTCTTCGCGCAAGACCGACGGCGCGAACGGCCGGAACGATTCGCGATACTTGACCTTGAGATTGAGGGTCTTCTGCATCGAAGGCGAGCGCGGATCGCCCAGGATGGAGCGTCCGCCCAGGGCGCGCGGGCCGAACTCCATGCGGCCCTGGAACCAGCCCACTGCTTTTTCATCGGCCAGCGCCCGGGCTGTGGCGCTGATGGTGGCGGCATCGTCGAGCACGGCGAATTTGGCGCCGGCCGCCGTCAGCCGCTGCTCGATATCGCTTTGCTCGTAGACCGGGCCGAGATAGGAGCCCTGCATGGCGTCGAGCGCGCCGTTAACGTGCCGCGGCCCGTTGTGGAAACTGTGATAGCCCGCCAGCGCCGCGCCCAGCGCGCCGCCAGCATCGCCGGCCGCCGGCTGGATCCAGATGTTGTCGAAGGCGCCGTCGCGCAGCACCTTGCCGTTGGCGACGCAGTTCAGCGCCACGCCGCCGGCCAGGCAGAGATTGCGCGCGCCGGTCTCGCGCGCGGCCGACCGCGCCAGTTTCAGCACCATATGCTCGGTCACCGCCTGCACCGACGCCGCCAGGTCCATGTGGCGTTGCGTCAGCGGCTCGTCGGGCTTGCGGGCGGGACCGCCAAGAAGCTCGTCGAACTTCGCGTTGGTCATGCGCAAGCCGGTGCAATAGTCGAAATAGGACAAATCGAGACGGAACGAGCCGTCTTCCTTCACGTCGATAATCTTGTCGAGGATCAAATCCTTGAACCGCGGCTCGCCATAGGGCGCCAGGCCCATCACCTTGTACTCGCCGGAATTGACCTTGAAGCCGGTGTAGTAGGTGAAGGCGGAATAGAGCAAGCCCAGCGAGTGCGGAAAATGGATTTCCTTGCGCATCTCGATCTTGTTGCCGGCGCCGAAACCCAGCGACGTGGTGGCCCATTCGCCGACCCCGTCCATGGTCAGGATGACCGCCTCCTCGAACGGCGAGGGATAGAAGGCGGAAGCGGCATGGCTTTGGTGATGCTCGCTGAACAGCAGCTTGTTGTGCCAATCGAAGTCGGGCAGCCAGTTCTTCAACTCGTCGCGCAGCAGCACCTTCTGGTACAGCTTTTCCTTGAGCCATACCGGCATGGCCATGCGGAAGGAGCGGAAGCCGTTGGGCGCAAACGCCAGGTAGGTTTCCAGCAGGCGTTCGAATTTCAGGAATGGCTTGTCGTAGAAGGCGATATAATCGACATCGCCCAGGCCGATCTTGCTCGCCTCCAGGCAGAAATCGATCGACTGGGTGGGGAAGCCCGAATCGTGCTTCTTGCGCGTGAAGCGTTCTTCCTGCGCGGCGGCGACGATATGGCCGTCCTCGACCAATGCCACCGCGCTGTCGTGGTAGAACGCCGATATACCGAGGACACGCATTTTCTAGCCGTGATCCGGGACGATCAGAAGATCGTGTAGATGAACGGCGCCACCGCCGAGCCCTTGGCCAGCACCAGCAAGGCGCCGAAGACGACGAGCAGGATCAGGATCGGCGCCAGCCAGAACTTCTTCCTGACCCGCATGAACTCCCACAATTCGCGCACCAACCACATGTCGTTCTCTCCCAGAATTCTCAGAATTGCCGACGCATGCTGTCCGCCGACGGTCCCGGCGGATTGCGTTCGATCCAGTAGCTCGAAGCCTGCGGATCGCGTTTCAGGCGCAACAAATCCTTGCCGAACAAACGCATCAGCAGACCCATCGGCGTGATGGCGACGTAGAACAGCAGGCCCATGATCAGCGGATTGACCACCCGGTGCATCTGCAGCCCGAGCCAGGTCCAGCCCTTGTTCAGCGGCGTCAGGATTTGCGGGGCGGCAAAAGAGACGATGAGAAAACCCAGCGCGATTGGCGCCGTCCACCAGCGGAGCGGATTACCGAACAGCACCGGCCAGATCGTGATCAGCGTGAAGACGACGAAAAAGACCAGCCCGAACGCGCGGTTCGAACTGCTTTTTACGTGCTCAACCCTTTGAAAACTCTCGTGAAACTGTTGGCTCTCGGCCATTCGCCCTACCAGTATCCGCCAAAGCGAGACGGATGAAGCATCCGCTCCCCCTTGTCAACTGCGACCCAAGGCCCAAGCACGTGAAACCGCAGCAGATTTTCAGATTCTGCGTCCCGCCTTTTCCCAATGGGGATCGCGGAGTTTGCGCTTGAATATCTTGCCCGAATCCTCGCGCGGCAGGTCGCGCTGGAACTCGACCAGGCGCGGCACCTTGTAGGCGGCAATGCGCTCGCGCAGATAGGTCCGCACGTCTTCGACGGTGACGTTCATGCCGGGCCGCTTCTCGACCACGGCGGCGACCGATTCGCCGTATTCGTCGTCGGGAATGCCGAACACCGCGCAATCCTGAACGCCCGGCATGGTGTGCAGCACCGATTCGATTTCGGCCGGGTAGATGTTGACGCCGCCCGAGATGATCATGTCCTTGCTGCGATCGCAGAGGAAAAGAAAGCCGCGCTCGTTGACATAGCCGACATCGCCCGCGGTGATCAGCCCATTGCGCTCGATCTCGCGCCGCTTGGCGTCGGCCTTGTTGTAGGTGAACTCGGGGAAGAAGCGGTTGCGCATATAGACTTCGCCGATCTCGCCATTGGGCACTTCCTTGCCGTTGACGTCCAGGATGCGCACCTCGCAGCGCTCATGCGGCTTGCCGACGGTGCCGGGATTTTCCAGCCAGTCGTTGCTGTCGTTGAACACCACGGCGCCCGATTCGGTGGCGCCGTAATATTCCACGATGATCGGGCCCCACCACTCGATCATGCCGCGCTTGATCTCGGGCGGACAGGGTGCGGCGGCATGCACGACATGCTTGAGCGAGGAGAGATCGTATTTCTTCTTCACTTCCTCGGGCAGCTTCAACAGCCGCACGAACATGATCGGCACCATGTGCAGGGACTCGATCTTGTATTTCTCGATCCACTGCAGCAGCTCCTCGGCATCGAAGCGCGGCTGCAGCCAGAGCTGCCCGCCCAGGCGCGCGCCGTGCAGGGCGTAGAAATTGGGAGCGCTGTGATACATCGGGCCGGTGACCACCGATTTGATGCCGGGCCCGATGCCGAAGATCGCCATGGTCTGACGCGTCACGCCCTCGACCTGCTCTGGCGTCATGGGCTGGCGCCGCACGCCCTTGGGCCGGCCGGTGGTGCCGGAGGTGTAGATCATGGTGTTGGGCGGCGTTTGCGGCGGCTGCGTCCAGGGCTGATGCGCGGCGACGAAATCGTCCCAGGTCTCACGTCCCGCCGGCACCTTGCAGGCCGCGTCCGATAATCCATAGGCATGCTGGATCTCCGCCGGTGTCGGCACGACCAGAACGCGCACGCCGGATGGAATGTCGTGCTCGAACTGCGGCAGCAGATCGGCGTGGGTGACGATCACCTTGGCATCGCAGTCGCGGAAAATGTAGCCCGCCTCGTCGCCCTTCAGGTGCCAGTTCACCGGCACGGCATAGCCGCCCAGCAGGGCAGAGGCGAAGGAGGCTTCGAAGAACGGAAAATCGTTGCGCAGGAAGATCGCCACCGCATTGCCGGGCTCAAATCCCATTGCCTTCAGGCCGCTCGCTGCCCGCGCGGCGCGCAAGCCGACCTCCTGCTGCGAGATGGTCCGTGCGCCACTGGTGATACTGCCCGACATTACGCGCTCCTCGCCCATTGCCTTGTTGATTGGCGCAAATCTCAACACAGCATTGCGCCCCCGCCAAGCTTGGGCGCGCGTTCCGCACAGAGGATGGACGGGGATAATGAAAGGTTATAATATTACATTGTGCACGATCATGCGCCGGACCACCCTCGCCAGCAGGCCACCCTCACCGGCGCCTCGGCTTTTGCTGTGTCAGCTGGCCTGCGTCTGGCAGCGGCTGCGTCGGCATCCATCGTCCTGTGGCTGGCGGTTTCCTGGGCGCTGGGGTGGTGGTGATGATGGCATTGCAGCAAGACCGAAATCTGGCGCCTGCCATTGTGGTGGAAGACCTGGTGGTGGCCTATGAGCGCCATCCGGCGGTGCATCACCTGTCCGGGAGTTTTCCGGCGGGCGGGCTGACGGCGCTGGTCGGACCCAATGGCGGCGGCAAATCGACCTTGCTGAAGGCGCTGGCTGGTGTGCAACCGATCAGCTCCGGCCGGCTCGATCTCGACGGCTTGCGCCGGCGCGACATCGCCTATCTGCCGCAACATGCGGAGATCGACCGCTCGATTCCTTTGAGCGTGCTCGATCTGGTCTCAGTCGGCTTCCTGCCGCGCGCCGGATTATTCGGCGGCATCAGCCGCGCCATGCGCGCCGAAGCCCAACGCGCCTTGCAGCTCGTGGGTCTGGGCGGATTCGAAAACCGGCTGATCGATGGCATGTCGATCGGCCAGTTCCAGCGCGCTCTGTTCGCCCGCGTGCTGGTGCAGGACGCGCGCATGATCCTGCTCGACGAGCCGTTCGCCGCCATCGATGCCGCCACCACCAACGATCTGGTGGCGCTGATGCTGCGCTGGCATGAGGAAGGACGCAGCGTCATTTTGGTGTCGCACGATGTGGAATTGGTGCGGCGCGCCTGTCCCGAAACCCTGTTGTTGGCGCGCGAGCCGGTCGCCTGGGGACGAACGCAGGAGGTGCTGACGCCGCAACTGCTGGCGCAGGCGCGGAGGCGTTCGGAAGCCTGGGACGAAAGCGCCGGCGCCTGCGAATTGTCCGTCGAGCGCCACGTCCATCCCTGAGCATCCCGTGCTGTACGATTTCTTCCTCGCGCCCTTTGGCGGCGACCTGCCCTTCATGCGCCGCGCGCTGGTCGCCACGCTGGCGCTGGCGCTGGCGTATGGGCCGATCGGCGTGTTCCTGATCCTGCGCCGCATGACATTGGTCACCGACGCCATGGCGCATGCCATCCTGCCTGGTGCGGCGGCGGGGTTCCTGCTATCCGGCCTGTCGCTATGGGCCATGAGCCTTGGCGGGCTGATCGCGGGCTTCGTGGTCGCGGGGTTTGCCGGCTTCATCAGCCGCGTCACCGATCTGCGCGAGGATGCGAGTTTCGCCGGCTTCTATCTGGTCGCGCTAGCCGGCGGCGTGCTGCTGCTGTCGCTGGGCGGCTCGAGCGTCGATCTGGTGCATGTGCTGTTTGGCAGCATTCTGGCGGTCGACGATGCGGCCTTGACCTTGATGGCGGGTGCAGCAACCCTGACCTTGCTGGCCATGGCGCTGATCTACCGGCCGCTGCTGATCGAGTGCCTCGATCCCAAATTCATGGCCGCCGCCAGCGGCTCGGGCGCGATCTGGCATTTCGCCTTCCTGGCGCTGCTGGTGATCAACACCGTTTCCGGCTTCCAGGCCCTGGGCACGTTGATGGCCGTCGGCTTGATGATCCTGCCGGCGGTTGCCGCAAGATTCTGGGTGCGCAGCATCATGGCGCTATGGGCGCTGGCCAGCGCCCTGGCGCTGCTCAGCTCCTATGCCGGATTGCTGGCGTCGTACCATCTCGACGCGCCATCCGGCCCCGCCATCGTACTGATGGCCGGTTGCATCTGGTTCCTGTCGATGCTCGTCGGGCGCCACAACAGTTTGCGCACGCGCCTGATGCGCGACCGGCATTTGGCAGGCTGATCTACCTACTCCGCAGCGTTGTCGTGCCCGCGGCCGCTTTCGCGCGTCAGCCGATAGCGCGAGGTGTCGATGATCACCGAACACGCCACCAGACGCTGATCGCGCCCGTCGAGCGACATCAGCCGCGCATGCGGGATGCCGGACTGATCGACGATTTTGGCCACTTCCCAGGTCAGGCTCGGCTTGCCAACCGACTGATACAACTGACCAATTTCTACCTGTTTTTTCATCTGCTTACCGAGGCTGCTTGAAGAGGCAGGTTTAGCACAAAACCCGGCTCAATTAAGGCCGCAATTGCCGGGTCGGTGTGGCAATTGCGGATTGTCCTGCCCCTATGCGTCGGTTTAGCCTGCGGCACCAACCGGCGCTTGCCGGATAAAGCAACAAATCAGGAGAACGCCCATGCGTAACGCATTCCTGGCCGCGCTGGCGCTGCTGGCCCTGCCCTCCCTGGCGCATGCCCAGGCCAAGGTCACGATGGGCCTTAGCCACCAGCTGCCGCCGGCGCATCACATCGCCAAAGTGGTCGAAGCCTTTGCCGCCGACGTCAAGGCGCGCACCAATGGCGAGGTCGAGGTCAAGGTGTTCGGCGCCAGCCAGGCGCACAAGCCGGCGGAGAATTTCCCCGCCGTGGCGCGTGGCGCCATCGAATCGGCGATCGTGGTGAATTTCCAGTGGGGCAACACCATCCCGGAAATGAACGTGACGGTGATCCCCTATTTCTTCACCGATCTCGAAAAACTGAAGAAATTCCCGGGCTCGCCCGCCGCCAAGATCCTCGAAGCCAAGATGGAAGCCAAGGGCGTCAAGAACATCGCCTGGTTCTTCACCACGCGGCAGTCGATCTTCACATCGGCCAAGAAGCCGCTGAAGGCGCCGGACGACTTCAAGGGCATCAAGATCCGCGGCCTGAACAAGATGGCCGATGCGGCGCTGGAAGCGGTCGGCGCTTCGCCGTCGGCGCTGCCGGGCGACGAGGTCTATAACGGGCTGCAGACCGGCATCATCGACGCCGGCCTGACCGACGTTTCCGCCGCCGAAAGCCGCAAATACTACGAGGTGCAGAAATACGGCACCGTGGCGCCCTACTTCACCGTCTACTTCCACCTCTTCGTCAATCCGGCGTGGTGGAACAAGCTCGAGCCCAAGCATCGCGACGCCATCGCGGCGGCCGCCAAGAAGGCTGAGCAGGATTCGATCGGCATCACCGAAAAGACCGCTGCGGACGCCATCAACGTCTTGAAGCAGAAGGGCATGGAGATCCATCTCCAGACGCCGGCCGAATCGAAGACCTGGCAGGGCGTGATGCAGAAGCCGGTGCTGGACGGCTTCCTCAAGGCCTCGCCGGAAGACGGCCAGAAGCTGATCGACGCCATCAACAAGCTCTAGTTCGGTGAGCGAAGCAACAAACGGCGCGCGCCGGCTGGCGCGCGCCGTCGACCGTCTTTCCCGCCTGCTGTCGGACATCGCCATCGCGATTGCCGGCCTGGCGACGCTGGTGTCGCTGGTGCTGGTGATCTATGGCGTGGTGCTGCGCTACGCGCTCAACCGGCCGCAATCCTGGCTCGACGAGCTGATGGGCTATCTGCTGGTCGCCATCGTGATGCTGGGCGCGGCCGACGCCTTGCGCCAGCGCGAGCATATCGCCATCGACCTCCTCACCAGCCGCCTCAATGAAGCCAAACGCTTCTGGGTCGCCGTGCTCGGCATGATCGCCGTGGCGGCGACGGCGGCGTTGTTCATCGCCGAAGGCTGGGGTGCGGTCGCCTTTTCCAAGATGGTCGGTCTGCGCTCGACCGGCTATCTTGATACGCCGCTTTGGACGGTGCAGCTCCTGGTGCCGGTGGGCGGCTTCCTGCTGCTGCTCAACGCCGCGACGTTGCTGGCGCGCCTGCTGGTCAAGGACCTGCCGGTGGACGAGATCGCGCCGGCCAGCGATCCGACCCAATTGATCGACGGGCGGGAGCGCGGCTCGTGACTTTCCTGATGCTGCTTGTCCTGCTGATCTGCCTGCTGCTGACCGGCATGCCGGTCTTCGCCAGCCTGGCGCTGTTCGGCGCCGTCGTCCTGATGATCGCCGAACCGGGCGCCATCAATCTGGGCGAGCTGATCTTCGGCAAGCTCGACACCTATCTGCTGGTCGCCATTCCGCTGTTCACGCTGATGGCGCAGTTCATGATCCGCGGCAAGGTCGTCGACCAGCTGTTCAACACCACCCACACCATGACCCGCCACCTGCCGGGCGGGCTGGGCGTGGCGACGGTGTTCGCCTGCACCATCTTTGCCGCCATTTCCGGCTCGTCGGTGGCGACTGCGCTGACCATCGGCTCGGCCGCCATTCCGCAGATGATCAAATACGGCTACAGCCCGCGCTACGCCTATGGCGTGGTGGGCGGCGGCGGCACTTTGGGCATCCTCATCCCGCCTTCGGGCCCGATGATCCTTTATGGCGTCATTTCCGACACCTCGATCGGCCAATTGTTCATGGCCGGCGTGGTGCCGGGCCTGCTGATCGCCGCCATCTTCGCCACCTGGTGCATCTTCATTGCCTGGCGCACCGGCCAGGGACGCCGCGAGAAACGCGCCACCTGGCGCGAACTGGGCAGCGCTATACGCCGCTCGATCTGGGCGCTGTCGCTGCCGCCGCTGATTTTGGGCGGCATGTATGCCGGCGTCTTTACCGCCACCGAAGCGGCCGGCGTCGGCGCGCTGGCGGCGATGCTGATCGCGCTGCTGGTCTATCGCACCATCGGCTGGCGCGACATCTGGCATTCGGCGCTCGATGCCGCCCGCACCTCCTCCATGCTGTTCCTGATCCTGGCGGCGGCGGCGATCTTCGGCCATGCGCTGACCAAGCTGCGCATTCCCAACGAAATCGTCGAATTGGTGGCGCATTACGGGCTGTCGCAGACCGGCTTCCTGATCGCGGTGATGATCCTGATCTTCGTCCTGGGCATGTTCCTGGAGACGATCTCCATCATCCTGATCACCACGCCGGTGATCCTGCCCGTGATGCTGGCGCTGAAGATCGATCCGGTGTGGTACGGCATCCTGTTGACCATCAACCTCGAACTGGCGCTGATCACCCCGCCGGTCGGCATGAACCTCTTCACCATCAAGGCGATC
>JAQSWP010000149.1 GCA_029266575.1 Alphaproteobacteria bacterium
TCATGGGATCATTGGCGCGCAAGAGTGACGCGTGGTCGTTGCGGGACAGAGAAGATGGTGACGGCATTGGGGCAATCCTCCGATTCGCGTGGGTCCGTTTTGCAAACGGATGCCCAGGCGAGCGGCTCGGACTGCCCGCGCTCCCCGGTGGATTCCCACCTCTCATCGCCAGTCACGCGGGAGGCCAGCGACGAAAGTCGCCGACAACGCTAACTTAAAGCATCTGCCAGCGGCGCGAAAGCTGAATGAAGGCGGACCACAGAGACACAGAGGCAATCTCTCTGTGCCTCTGTGTCTCTGTGGTTATGCTTCCTTAGCCCGCCAGCAGCCCGCGCAATTCGCGGCTGGCGACGGTGAGCATGGCGAGGTCGATCGCGGGCTGGCTGCGCATTTCGGAGAAGATGCGATCCAGCCGCTCGATCGAAATGCGCCGTGGCGTCACCCAGGCTTCCGACAGGCCCGCTTCGCGCTGGCCGGAACCCAGCAGGGAGGCGGCCAGTTCGCTCTGCTGCGTCTGGATGTCTTCGGCCAGCGCCTGCACGGACGCGGCCTGCCACGGCGTCTCGCGCGGCAGCCGCGCGGTGGCGGTGCGCAGCCAGGACAGGCCGAAACGATCGCCGGCAGCGAAGAAGACGCGCGCGGCGTCCTCGACGCCGACCTGCGCCCGCTCGGCCAACTGCACCAGCTCGAAAGCGGTGCCGAGAAATTCCAGCGCCGCGACGCGCTGCGCCAAAGCTTCCGGGATGCGCCCGCCGCCGAGCGCGCGGCTGCGCGCCTCCAGCGCCTGGCGATCGGCTTCGGGCAAGAGCGACGCCAGATTGCCCGCGAGTTTTTCCACGCCGGGGGCAAAGCGCGCTTGTGCGGCGCGGGCATCGAGCGGCGGCCGCATGTTGCGCAGCAGCCACAAGGTCGCCTGCTCGATCAGGCGCTGGATCACCATCAGCATGTCGATCTGGCTGGGGGCCACCAGCAATTCGTCCAACGCCTCGATCTGGCCCCACAGATCGCGCAGCTTGAAGACGTCGCGCACCACGGCATAGGCGCGGGTGATGTCGGGGCTGGGACAGCCGGTGCGCTCGCGCATGTCGTCGACGAAAGCGATGCCGACCCGGTTGATCATCGAGTTCACCACCTTGGTGGCGACGATCTCCCGCCGCAGCCGATGGCCGCGCACGCCATCGGCAAAGCGCTCGACCAGCGGCTTGGGGAAATAGAGCATCAGCTCCGGCTCCAGCAGCGGATCGTCCGGCAGATCGGAAGCCTGCAGATCCTCCGACAGCGCGATCTTGGCGTAGGCCAGCAGCACGCAAAGCTCCGGTCTGGTCAGGCCACGGCTGGCCGAGCGGCGCTGCGCCAGCCCCTCGCGGTCGGGCAGGAATTCGACCGCGCGATCCAGCCGGCCGGCGGCTTCGAGGTTGCGCATCATGCGGCCATGCGCGCCCAGCATCGCCGGCGCCTGCGCCTCGGCGACCGAGATCGCCTGGCTCTGCTGGTAATTGTCGCGCAGCACCAGGGCTGCCACCTCGTCGGTCATCGAGGCCAGCAGCCGGTCGCGCTCCTCCATCGATAGCGCGCCCGATTGCACCGCATCGCGGAGCGCGATCTTGATGTTGACCTCGTGGTCGGAGCAATCGACGCCGGCGGAATTATCAAGCGCATCGGTGTTGAGCTTGATGCCGGCGAGCGCCGCTTCGATGCGGCCGCGCTGGGTGATTCCGAGATTGGCGCCCTCGCCCACCACCTTGGCGCGGATCTCCTTGCCGTCGATGCGCAGCGCATCGTTGGCGCGGTCGCCGGCCTCGAGATTGCTTTCGGCCGATGATTTCACATAGGTGCCGATGCCGCCGAACCACAGCAGCTCGACCCGCGCTTTCAGGATAGCGCGCATCAACTCGACCGGCGTCAGATGTTCGACCTCAAGATCGAGCATGGTCCTGACCTCCGCCGACAGCGCGATCGACTTGGCGCTGCGCTCGAACACGCCGCCGCCTTGCGAGATCAGGCCGCGCTCGTAATCGGCCCAGCTCGAGCGCGGCAGATTGAAGAGGCGCTGGCGCTCGGCGAAGCTCCTGGCCGGATCGGGATCGGGGTCGAGGAAGATGTGGCGGTGGTCGAAAGCGGCCAGCAGGCGGATTTTTTCCGAGCGCAACATGCCGTTGCCGAACACGTCGCCCGACATGTCGCCGATGCCAACGACGGAGAACGGGGTCTGCTGGATGTCGCTGCCCAATTCGCGGAAATGGCGCTTGACGCATTCCCAGCCGCCGCGCGCGGTAATGCCCATCTCCTTGTGGTCGTAGCCGGCCGAGCCACCGGAAGCGAAGGCATCGTCGAGCCAGAAGCCGTAATCGCGCGCCACGCCATTGGCGATGTCGGAGAATGTCGCGGTGCCCTTGTCGGCCGCCACCACCAGATAGGGATCGTCCTTGTCGAGCCTGACCACCGCGGAGGGCGGCACGATCCTGCCCGCCACCAGATTGTCGGTGATGTCGAGCAGCCCGCGCATCAGGGTCTTGTAGCATTCGACCACTTCGCCCATCAGCGCCTCGCGGTCGGCGGCGGCATTGCCCGTGGCCAGCGGCGGGCGCTTGACGATGAAGCCGCCCTTGGAGCCCACCGGCACGATGACGGCGTTCTTGACCATCTGCGCCTTCATCAGGCTCAGGATCTCGGTGCGGAAATCCTCGCGCCGGTCGGACCAGCGGATGCCGCCGCGCGCCACCTTGCCGCCGCGCAGATGGATGCCCTCCATGCGCGGGCCATAGACAAACACTTCGACCATGGGTCGCGGCAGCGGCAGATCGTCGACCTTGCGGCTGTCGAGCTTGAAGGAGAACCACGGCTTGGGCCAGCCGCTCTCGCCGATCTGGAAGAAATTGGTGCGCAGGGTGGCGGCGATGGCGTTGAAGAAGCGCCGCAGCATGCGGTCTTCGTCGAGGCTGGTGACCTTGTCCAGCGCGCCCTCGATCTCGGCGTCGATCTGGGCGCAGGCCTGGTCGGCCCCCTGTTGCTGCTCGGGATCGAAACGCGCCAAGAAGCGGCGCACCAGCAGGCGGGCAATGCCGCCATGGGCGGAAAGCGCGCGCTCCATGTAATCCTGGCTGAACGGGATGCCGGCCTGGCGCAGATATTTGCAATAGGCGCGCAACACCATGACCTCGCGCCATTTCAAGCCGGCCAGCAGCACCAGCCGGTTGAAGCCGTCGCTTTCCATGGCGCCGGCCCAGGTCTGGGCCAGCGCGATCTGGAACGAGCCTTTCACCTCCTCGACGTCGACCGCCGCGCCGGAAGCGGTGGTCAAAGTGAAATCGTGCAGATGCAGGCGGGCGTCTTCGCCTTTGGCCGTCTTGGGTTTCAGCGTATGCGGCACTTCGGTCAGCACGCGCAGGCCCATGTTTTCCAGCAGCGGGAGGACGTCGGAGAGCGGAATGGGATCGCCCACCCGCAGCAGCTTCAGCCGCAGATCCTGCGGCTTGTCGCCCGTCTCGCGATAGAGCGCGATCTGCAGGGTGTTGTTCTGCAGCGCCTGCTCGGCGCGCTCGATATCGCCCAGCGCCGCGCGCGGCTCGCCACTTTCCTGGTAGCCGGCGGGGAAGGCCTGCGCATAGCGGCGCGCCAGCGACAGGCCGCGTTCCTCGCCAACCTGCTCGACCAGCGCATCGCGCAACCGGTCGCGCCAGGTGCGGGCCACGCGGGCCAGTTGGGTTTCAAGATCGGCGACATTCCAGTCGTTGCCGCCCAGCCGCACGGTGAAGACCACTCTGGCCAGCGGCGAATCGTCGGCCATGGTGACGGAATAGGAGACCACCGGCCCGCCGAAGGCGCTTTCCAGTACGGTGGCGAAACGCTGGCGCAGCGTACTGTCGTAGCGCTCGCGCGGCGTGAAGACCAGACAGGTGACGGAGCGGTCCAGCGTGTCGGGCCGGATGAACAGGCGGGTGCGCGGGCGCTCCTGCAGGTGCAAGATGCCCAGCACCGTCTGCAGCAGGCTGGCATCGTCATACTGGAACAGCTCGTCGCGCGGAAAATTCTCGAGAATGTTCAGGATCGCCTTGCCGTCATGGCTGGACGCATCGAAGCCGGCGCCGGCGATGACTTGCGTCAGCTTGCGGCGCAGCAGCGGGATGTCGCGCGGCGAGCGGTTGTAGGCAGCGGAGGTGAACAGGCCGGCGAAGCGATGCTCGCCCTCCAGCCGGCCATCGGCGTCGTAATGCTTGACGATCAGCACGTCCATCGGCGTCCGCCGGTGCACTTTCGATTCCAGATCGGCCTTGGCGATCAGCAGCACCGCCGGCCCTTGCAGGAAATCGCGCATCGCCGCGGGCAGGCCGGTGGCCGACGCCGCCGGATGGAACAGCAGCTTGAATTCGTCGTGCAGCACGCCCAATGCCGAGCCCGGCACCAATTCGTAGATCGCGCCGCCCGGCGCGTCGGGATCGGCATAGCGATAGCGGCGATAGCCAAGGAAGGTGAAATGGTCGGCCGCGATCCATTCGAGAAATTCGCGCGCTTCCGCCACGTCGCCGGCCTGCGTCTGCGGGCCGGGCGCGGTGAGGCCGGCAAGGGCGGTGCCGATGGCCCCGCGCATGGCGCGCCAGTCGGCGACCGCCGCGCGCACATCGCGCAGCACCTGCTCCAAGGCCTGCTTCAGCTCGGCCAGCATGGCGGGGGTCTGGCGGTCGATCTCGATCAGCATCATCGATTCGCGCGCCGCATCGGCGCCGGCCGCCTCGCCGAAAGCCTGCAGATTGCCCGAGCCGTCGCGACTGGTGCGGATCACCGGATGGACCAGCAGATGCACGCCGATGTCGCGCGCCACCAGTTCGCCCATCACCGAATCGACCAGAAACGGCATGTCGTCGTTGCCGATCAGCAGCACCGAATGCGGCGAGCTCCAGCCGTGGTCCCCGGCATTGGCATTGAGCGCGGCGATCTCGGCCTGGCCGGGCCGACGCGTGCGCGCCTGCGCCAGCATCTGCAGCGCCGCTCCCAGCCGGTCGCGCGCGGAGGCGGCGGCCAGATCGGCATCGGCGGCCTTGGCGTAAAGCGCGCGCAGGAAGGAGATCGCCTCCTCGCTGGAAGCGCCGCTCAGCGTTTCCTCGGCAACAGCGGCAATAGCCTCGATGGCCTGTGCAGGTCGTGGAATGGCAGGGGAGGATCCAGCGTCTGGTGTATCCAAGATTTTCCCTCCCGTTGCGCGCCATGGTCGACGATGGCGATGGTGGCCGCAGCAGCGTCTTGAACGCTGTGGCCTGCATCACAGGCGATTGAAATGCGGCCTCATTGCGGATGCAACGCGCCAGCTTCCTTGACCGCACCTTACCCCGCCCGCCATGCCGGCATGACGCTCCCGAATCCCGATTTGCGACGGCTGCAAAGGCGAGAAGCGGGGATAAACGGCGCGATGCCCGTTTTATCGGACTAAGCGCGGAGAACTCGTTGTAAGCACCTCAATCATAAAACAAATCTGAAATATACGTCGACGGACTGTGAATCATGGGGTGCCTTGGCAATTATCTTGCCGTGACCTGTAACTCCGTATTGCTGAACAATTTCATAAGATTATCCTGTCAAGTTCATTTTTATCCTTATCCAAAAATATCCAACGTGACTCGAAAATCGGTCTGACTATCATCGACATCTGGTGGGGCCTTGGGGGTCATCACCCAACATGTAGTTTTAATCCCCACCCTGTCCTTTTCACAGGTGTGGACAAGAAAGTCTAAGGGGGTCGCAAGTGTTTGACGTCATTCAAGTCCAAAGCGGTGGCCGGGTTGTTATCGATCCGAGCCGCGACGCCAAACTGACCAATTTCGGCAAAGCCACGCTCGAAGACCGCTATTTGCTGCCAGGCGAATCGATCCAGCAGATGTTCGCCCGGGTTGCCAGCACCTATGCCGACGATGATGCCCATGCGCAGCGGCTTTACGACTACATCTCCAATCTGTGGTTCATGCCGGCGACGCCGGTGCTGTCCAACGGCGGCACCAATCGCGGCCTGCCGATCTCCTGCTTCCTCAACGAGGCCACCGATTCGCTCGACGGCATCGTCGGCCTGTGGAACGAGAACGTGTGGCTGGCGGCGCGCGGCGGCGGCATCGGCTCCTACTGGGGCAATCTGCGCTCGATCGGCGAGAAGGTCGGCATGAACGGCAAGACCTCCGGTGTGGTGCCGTTCATCCGCGTCATGGATTCGCTGACGCTTGCCATCTCGCAGGGCTCCCTGCGGCGCGGCTCGGCCGCCTGCTATCTGCCGGTCAGCCATCCCGAGATCGAGGAATTCATCGAGATGCGCCGCGCCTCAGGCGGCGATCCCAACCGCAAGGCGCTCAACCTGCATCACGGCATTCTCATTCCCGACGCCTTCATGCGCGCGGTGGAGAACGACGAGGAATGGGGCCTGACCAGCCCCAAGGACGGCGCCGTGCTGCGCAAGGTTTCCGCCCGCGATCTGTGGATCAGGATCCTCACCGCCCGGGTCGAGACCGGCGAGCCCTATATCGTCTATATCGACCACGTGAACCGCGCGCTGCCCGAGCACCAGAAGCTGGCGGGCTTGAGCGTCAAGACCTCCAACCTGTGCTCCGAGATCACGCTGCCGACCGGCATCGACCGGCACGGCAAGCAGCGCACCGCCGTGTGCTGCCTGTCGTCGTTGAACGTCGAGACCTATTTCGAATGGCATGACCATGCGCTGTTTATCGAGGACGTGCTGCGCTTCCTCGACAACGTGATGCAGGATTTCATCGAGAACGCGCCGCCGGAATTCGCCCGCGCCACCTATTCGGCGATGCGCGAGCGCTCGGTCGGTCTGGGCATCATGGGTTTCCACTCCTTCCTGCAAGCCAACAACATCCCGATCGAATCGGTGATGGCCAAGGTGTGGAACAAGAAGATGTTCAAGCACATCCGCGAACATTCCGACCTGGCCTCGCGCAAGCTGGCGCAGGAGCGCGGGCCCTGCCCGGACGCGGCCGATTTCGGCATCATGGAGCGCTTCTCCAACAAGCTGGCGATCGCGCCCACCGCCTCTATCTCGATCATCGCCGGCGGCGCCTCGCCCGGCATCGAGCCGGTGGCGGCCAATTCCTTCACCCACAAGACGCTGTCGGGCTCGTTCAACGTGCGCAATCCCTACCTCGCCAAGATCCTCGACGAGAAGGGCCGCAACGACGAGGACACCTGGACCTCGATCACCGTCAAGAACGGGTCGGTGCAGCATCTCGACTTCCTCGACGAGCAGGAGAAGGCGACCTTCAAGACCGCCTTCGAGATCGACCAGCGCTGGCTGATCGAGCATGCCGCCGACCGCGCGCCCTTCATCTGCCAGGCGCAGTCGCTCAACGTCTTCCTGCCGGCCGACGTGCACAAGCGCGATTTGCACCAGATCCACATGATGGCCTGGAAGCGCGGCGTGAAGAGCCTGTACTATTTGCGCTCGATGTCGATCCAGCGTGCCGACGTGGTGTCCGACACCTCCGCCGCGACCGTGACGATGCCAACGCATGGCATGCCGATCGAATTGCCGCTCGCCGCCATGCAGGCGCTCAACGCCGACCGCGAGCAGGAGAATTCGAACAATTACGAAGAGTGCCTGTCCTGCCAGTAAGGCCAGGCATCAACCGAGTTTCAGAAAGTCCACGTCATGTCGCTGCTCGACTCCAAACCGATCTACAAGCCGTTCAAATATCCCTGGGCCTATGACGCCTGGCTGATGCAGCAGCGCATCCATTGGCTGCCGGAGGAAGTGCCGTTGGCCGACGACGTCAAGGACTGGCGCAACAAGCTCTCCGATTCGGAGCGGCATCTGCTGATGCACATCTTCCGCTTTTTCACGCAGTCCGACGTCGAAGTGAACAATTGCTACATGAAGCACTATTCGCGGGTGTTCAAGCCCACCGAAGTGCAGATGATGCTGTCGGCGTTCTCGGCGATGGAGACGGTGCATATCGCGGCCTATTCGCACCTGCTCGACACGCTGGGTATCCCGGAGTCGGAATACTCCGCCTTCCTCCGCTACAAGGAGATGAAGGACAAGTACGACTACATGCAGGAATTCAACGTCGATTCGAAGCACGACATCGCCAAGACCCTGGCCGTG
>JAQSWP010000013.1 GCA_029266575.1 Alphaproteobacteria bacterium
GAGCGGATCAGATGCTGGTTGGTCCCCATGCGGCCGGTGACGCCGTTCATGATCAGTCCGAGGCGGCGTTCAGCCATGGTGTCGTTCTCCGAAAAAGAAAATCAGGCCAGCCAGCGATTGAGGTTGGCGGCAACGAAAGCGTCGTCGGTCAGGTCGGGATAGGCAGCGTAGAGCCGGTCGATCTCTTCCGACTGGCCCGGACTTAGAACCTCGTGCGGATCGAGGCAGTTGATCGTGCGCAGAAGTCCCTGGCGGCGCAGCACTTCGTGGCAGCCCGGAATGCAGCCGCGGAAATCGTTGGCGAAATCGAACAACACGGCGTTGCAGTCGGTGACCATGGCGTCCAGCGCCAGCATTTCCGGCGGCACGGCGCCGCCGGCGGCGACGGTCTGCTGCAGCTTCTCCAGCAGCTTGACGGCGGCATGCGTCCACACGCTCCAGTGACCCAGCAATCCGCCCTTGAAGCGCATCGCGACTTCGCGGCCGCCGCTGCGGATGTCCATCGGCACCAGCAGGTCGAGCACGATGTGATCGTCGTTGCCGGTGTAGAGCGTGACTCTATCCTCGGCCCTGGCATTGACGATGCCGAATGCCACATCGAGCGTGCGATAGCGATTGAACGGCGCCACCTTGATCGCCACCACATTGTCGATGGCGGCGAAGCGAGTCCAAAAATCGCGTGACAAAACCACGCCGCCGACGGCGCTCTGCAAGTAGAAACCGATCAGTGGCATTTCCTGCGCCACGCGCTGGCAATGCGCCACGATCTCGTCCTCGCTGGCGCCCTTGAAGGCAGCGAGACTGAGCAGACATGCGTGATAGCCCAGCCCGCGTGCGAGCTGCGCTTCCTTAACCGCCTGATCGGTCTTACCGACCACGCCGGCTACCATGACTAACGGGCGTTCGGTCCAGTCTTTGGCCGTGCGCATGGCCAGTTCCAGGACCGGCTGGTAGAGGCCAACCTCGCGGATGGCGAACTGAGTCGAATGCACGCCGACCGCCAGGCCGCCCGAGCCGGCATCGATGTAATAGCGCGCAAGCCCGCGTTGGCTGCGTTCATCGAACTGGCGCTTTTCGTCCAGCGCCAGGGGATGGGCAGGTATGACGGCGCCGGCGCGCAACACCGACAGAACGGGGGCCGGGAGGTCGGACCAATGGAGGGCGGGTTTGCTGCTCATGTGGCAATTTGTAACCAATTGGTTACGACTTGGGAAGAGGCGGTTCTCCCGCCAAAAAGTCACGAATCTCACGGCCGCAGATACCCCATGACCACCTGAACCACATGCGCTTCGCGGGTTTTCAGCGCCTTGGCCGCCATCAGGTCGCGGGCAAAGATCGTCGACAGGGTGTGGATGTTGGAGAAGTAGAAATAGCAGACGCCGGCGATCGAGATGTAGAGCTGCAAGGCATCGACGCCATCGCGGAAAATGCCCTGCTCGTGGCCGCGGCCGAGGACGCGCTGCAGGGTTTCGATCAGCGGATGGTTGATCGGCTGCACGCGTCTGGATTGCTTGATGTGGCGGGCGCGATGCAGGTTCTCGCTGTTGAGCAGCGCCACGAAATTCTGGTTGTTGACGAAATAGTTGAAGGTGAAATACACCAGCTTGCGCATGGCGGCGGCCGGTTCCATGTCTTCCAGATGCAGCTCGCTCTCCATCGAGCGGATATGCTCGTAGGCGTTCTCCAGCACCGCCAGGAACATCGCCTCCTTGTTGCCGAAGTAGTGGTAGATCATGCGCTTGTTGGTGCCGGCGCGCTTGGCGATGGCATCGATGCGCGCGCCACCCAGGCCGCGCGAGGAAAACTCGGCGGTGGCGGCGTCCAAGATCGCCTGCCGCGTGCGTTCCGGTTGGCGGATGCCGGCGCCGCGGCTGCGTGGTTTGTGGGATTTGGCGTCAGGCAAGTTCAGGTCCGCCGATGGCATAGACGTTTCCAGCAGTCTCGATTTCTTTGGCGTTGCCCCGCACCATGCGAATGAAATAGCGCGGCGCGGTGGCACCCTGGCTTTCCAGCCAGGCGCGCATCTGCATACGCTGATCCGGCACGTCGAGAAAGTATGGCGCAGATGATGCTTGAATGGCGGCTTGCAGCAACGCCAGCGCCGCCTGATCGTCATCGGCCACCAGCGGCCCGATCTGCGTCGCCAATCGGCCCTCACGACCCAGCACGAATCCCACGGGCTCGCCATTGCGTTCGGCCGCCAACGCCATGCCGGGCTGGCGGTCGCGCAGATGGCACAGGATGGCGCGCCGTTGCAGCCCGCTCCGCTCGCGGTCCCAGGCCAGCAGCAATTCCAATCCTTCGACAGTGAGCGGCTTGATCGTCAAACCAGCAGGCGACGACATCGGCGCCGGCTTTCGTTCCAGCCGCCAGCGCGAGATGCGATAGAGATCGCGGAATCCCAGCGGCAGATAGACCGGGCGGCCAAGCTCGGTGGCGTCGAGCCCCATGGCATGGCCGCCCTGCTCCGCTTCCGTGATGCAACGGCGCAGCAGATCGGTGCCGACGCCTTTGCGGCGCAGATCGGCCGTCACCAGGACCATACTGATCCAGCGCAAGCGATCGCCGACGGGCAGCACCAAAGCGCTGGCGCCGAGCCTGCCGTCGGGCAGATCGACGCCGAACGCGGTGCCCGCTTCGATCATGAAGCGCCAGTCGGCGCCGACCTGGTTCCAGCCGGCTTCGATGGAGAGCGGTTGGGCTGCGGTCACATCGGATGCGGTCAGGCGGCGGATCGCCGTTTCAGTACTTGCCATCGCGCACTTCGTAATGCGTGGGCTTGTTCAGCGTCGGCTGATCGCGCGCCAGCCAGTCGGCGGTCCACTCGATCATCTTCAGCAGCGGCACGGACGGATAGCCGAAGGTCGCGGCCATACGGGCCGTATTGACCAGCCAGCCGGTCGGCGCCTCGCTGCCGGCGATCTTGGGCTTCTTGCCCAGCGCCCGGCCGAAAGCTTCGGCTAGCGCCCGCACGCTGATCGTCTCCGGCCCGCTGACATTGATCGGCGTGGTGGGCGACGTCGCATGCGCCAGGCAGCGCAGCGCGATCGAATTGGCATCGCCCTGCCAGATGACGTTGACATGGCCCATGGAAACGTCGATCTCCTCCCCGTCGCGCACCTTGCGGCCGATGTCGTGCAGCACGCCATAGCGCATGTCGATGGCGTAGTTCAGCCGCACGATGCGGCCTGGTGTGCCGAGCGTCTTGGAGAAATACTGGAACATGCGCTCGCGCCCAACGCAGGAATTGGCGTAGTCGCCGGCCGGCGGAATGGCGGGAATTTCCTCGGTCGCGCCTTGATGGCGCACGTCGACGAAGGGATAGACGCAGCCGGTCGAGAAGGCGACGATGCGCGAGGCGGCATATTCCTGCGCCACGATGGCCGGCACATGCGTGTTCATCGCCCAGGCCAGCGGCTCGTTGCCGCTGGCGCCGAACTTGAAGCCGGCCATGAAGATCGCGTTGGGCGACTTGGGAAGCTTGGCGACCGCAGCGGCATCGAGCAGATCGCAGGCGATGGTCTCGACGCCATGCTTTTCCAGCGATGTCTTCTGTTTGGCGTCGGAAAACCGCGCCACGCCGATCACGCGCCGGTCAGGCACCGCGCGCTTGGCCATGCGCGCCAAAGTCGGGCCCATTTTGCCGGCGACGCCCAGCACGATGAGGTCGCCGGGGGCGCGCTGCAGATCGGCGATCAGCGCCGCAGACGGCGCGGTCATGAAATCTTCCAGCGCCTCGACATCGGCAAAGCGCTGCGGCAGGGTGCCAGCGGCTGGCGGCAGGGTGTCCATCATTTCCGTTTCCTTCCCGCAGGCGGGCCTTGCGCCGGGCGCCGCCTGAAAGTAACCATTTGGGTACATCCTGCCACAAGCCACCGGTGATACCAAATGAGCCTGTCTTCCGCCGAGTATCGCCGCCTCGATGCCGTCGCCATGGCCGAACTGGTGCAGAGCCGCCGGGTCACGCCACAAGACCTGCTCGACGCGGCACTGGCCGAGATCGAACGGCTCAATCCCAGGATCAATGCCGTTGTGGTGCCGATGGCGGCTCAGGCGCGCGAGGCCTTGGCCACGCTCGACAGTGCAGCACCGCTGGCGGGCGTGCCGTTTCTGCTCAAGGATTTTCTGGCGCTCTACAAGGGCGTCCCCACCTCCGGCGGCGCACGGTTCTTCGCCGGAGATGCCGCTCCGATCGACAGCGAACTGGTGCGTCGCTACAGGCATGCGGGCTTGAGCATCGTCGGCAAGGCGAACTCCTCGGAATTCGCAATCGCCGCCAGCAGCGAAGGAAGGCTGTTCGGCGCCACGCGCAATCCCTGGGATCTGACGCGCACGCCGGGCGGCTCCAGCGGCGGCTCGGCCGCAGCAGTGGCGGCGCGGCTGGTGCCGGCCGCGCATGCCACCGATGGCGGCGGCTCGATCCGCATTCCAGCCAGCGCCTGCGGATTGTTTGGGCTGAAGCCCAGCCGCGGGCGCATCTCGATGGCGCCGGGCGGCGAAGGCCTGGGCGGCTGCGCGAACGAGCATGTCGTCACCCGCTCGGTGCGCGACAGTGCCGCCCTGCTCGACCTCACCGCCGGTCAATTGCCAGGCGATCCCTACACCGCGCCGCCGCCGCTGCGACCCTACGCCGATGAAGCGATCGCCGATCCGGGGCCCCTGACAATCGCCTTTTCCGATACCACGCCCGAGGGCAGCACCGTAGCTGCCGAATGCCGAGCTGCAATGGAGGATGCGGCGAGGTTGCTCGAGAGTCTTGGCCACAAGGTCGAACCCGCTGCTCCCAAGGTCGATTGGGCGGCGCTCGATCATGCTTTCTTCGTCGTCATGGCGGTGCAGACGCAGCGCGTGATGCAGATGCGGGCCGCTAGGCGCAGTTATGGCGCGACGGATTTCGAGCCGGTGACCTGGGCGATGGCGGAAGCGGGCAAGGGTTTTGGCGGCATCGAGTATCTGGCCGCGATCCAGACTTTCCATCGCATCGGCCGCGAGACCGCGCCGTTCTTCCAGCAGCATGATTTGTTGCTGACGCCGACCTTGGCGCAGTTGCCGCCGAAGCTGGGCCATCTCTCTACTGAGACCGAAGATTTACAGGCTTACCTGAAGCGCACTTTCGAGTTCGCGCCCTATACGCGGCTGTTCAACGTCACCGGCCAGCCGGCGATGTCGCTGCCGCTGCATTGGACGGCTGCCGGCCTGCCGGTCGGCGTGCAGATTGCCGGTGCCTATGGCAGCGAGGCGCTGCTGCTCCGGCTTGCCTTCCAGCTCGAACGCGCCCGGCCGTGGGCCGAGCGCGATCCTTTTCCTGGCTAGCCTGCTTTCGGCCTGCGCTTGAAGAGGTTGCGCGTGAACTCGCTGGCGATGCGGTTGAAGTAAGGGATCGACCACAGAGCCGCGATCAGGGTCAGCAGCGCGAGCCCCGCCGAGATTGGCCGGGTGAAGAACGGCTCGATACTGCCGTCGGTCAGGCGCAGGCCGCGGATCAGGTTCTTGTCGAGCAGTTCGCCCAGCACCAGCCCCAGAATCAGAGGCGCCATGGGAAATTTCAGCTCGCGCAGGATGTAGCCGAACAGGCCGAAGCCCAGCATGACGTAGATGTCGAAGATGCGCGAAGTGATGGCGAAGGCGCCGACCGTGCACAGCACGAAGACGATCGGCATCAGCCGCTCGCGCGGCACCAGCAGGATCCACAGTAGCGGCCGCACCAGAGTCAGGCCGAACAGCAGCTTTGCCATGTCGGCGATGACCAGCATGGCGACGATTTCGTAGACGAAATGCGGCGTCGCGGTCATCAGCATCGGGCCGGGATTCATGCCGTGGATCAAGAGCGCCGCCAGCAGCACGGCGGCCGGCGCCGAGCCCGGCACGGCAAGGGTGAGCACCGGAATGATGGCGCCCGGCACGCAGGCGCTTTCGCCGGTCTCCGCCGCCATCAGGCCTTCGACGGAGCCTTTGCCGAATTTCTCCTTCTCCTTGCTGCCGCGGCGTGCGGCGGCATAGGACGACCAGGCGGCAGTGTCCTCGCCCAGGCCCGGCAGGATGCCGATAAAGGTGCCGATGGCGCCGGAACGGAAGATGGTGCGCCAGTACTGCGCCACGTCCCTCACCCGCGGCAGGATGGAATCGAGCTTTGAGCTGACGACCTTGAAGGCCGGCCCCTGCATGACCTGCATGACTTCGGCGACGCCAAAGGCGCCCACCAGGGCAGGCAGAAGGCCGAAGCCGCCCGCCAGATCGGCATTGCCGAAGGCGAAACGCGGATAGGCGTTGATCGATTCCTGACCAATGGTGGCGATGAACAGGCCGATGAAGCCCGCGATGTAGCCTTTCAACGGATCGCCACCGCTCAGGCTGCCGCAGATGACGATGCCGAACACCGCCACCCAGAAGAATTCGTACGAGCCGAAGGTCAGCGCCAGATCGCCCAAGATCGGGGTCAGCAGCAGCACGCACATGGTGCCGAACAGGGTGCCGAGCCACGAACCGGTGGTGGAAATGCCCATGGCGCGGCCCGCGAGGCCCTGGCGCGCCAGGGGGAAGCCGTCGAGCGTCGAGGCGGCGGAAGCCGGCGTGCCGGGAATGTTGAGCAGGATGGCGCTGCGGCTGCCGCCGTAAATAGCGCCGACATAGACGCAGATCAGGATCAGGATGGCGAGCTTGTGGTCGAGACTGTAGGTCAGCGTCGTCATCAGCGCCACGCCCATGGTGGCGGTGAGGCCGGGCAGCGCGCCGATCACGATGCCGATCAGGGTTGCGCCGAGGACGAACAATATGGTTTCGAAATTGAGGAAGATGCCGAAGGCCGGGCCGAGCAGGTGGAGATTGTCAAACATGGGCGGCTCCGGTCACGGCAACCGGACCAGGAACAATTCCTGGAACAGCAGATAGACGGCGGCACCGACGACAAGGCCGAGAATGGAAGCCGTCACGATCCGGCGGACCCGCAGGGGCATCGGCGCCGAGGCATCCCATTCGAAAATTATGGTGAACGCGGCGATGAAGAGGGACGAGGCCAGCCAAAACGGCAGCCAGCCGACCAGCACGACGGCGTAGACGATGCCGAGCCCGGCGGCAATGAAGAGTCGTTTCAGGCTGATGCCGGGCAGGCCCTCGTAGCCAACTGGCTTGCCGCCGCCGGGCTTGAAGGCGCCGCGATAGATCGAGCGGGCGGCCAGCGCGATGCTGAGCACGGCGATAACCGTGCCGTGGAAGCCGGGCACGATGCCAGGCGCGGTGAAGGCGCTGCCGGTCGCCGCCTCGAAGGTCGGCATGCGCAGCGCCTCCGCGATGATGGCCAGCGCAAACGCTAGCAGGATCGCGGCGGTGATGAAATCGCCACGAGCCGAAGGCGGCGGCGTGACGTTGGAAGCCTGGGTATTTTCCGACACGGAAGCCTGCCTGAAATAGGAACATCGCCACCGTTGCGGCGGTGGCGATGTTCTGGAGTGGAGTTGGTCCTACTTGCGCGGGATGCCGACGGTGTCCGGCGAGACCTTGGCCTTGCCGGCGTCGTAGTAGAGCCACGCCGTCTGGCGCACCATCTTCATGGCGCCATCATAGGCTTCCTTGCCGTAGATCGGCGAGAAGATGGCGGAACGCTCGGCGGCGTATTTCTGGATCGCCTCGGACTTCGAGATCTTGTCCTTCCACACCATTTCCATGGTCTGGATGACGGCCGGCGGCGCATCCTTCGGCACCCAAATGCCGAAATAGTTGACCGGCGCCACCATGCCCGGAATCCACTTGGTGATCGGCGGGATTTCGCCGTAGCCAGCCAGGGTCACCGGCTTGTCGTTGAGCACGACCAGCGGCACCAGCTTCTTGCCCTTGATCATCTCCGACATCTCGACCAGCAGCTGGCTGACCACCGGCGTCTCGCCGGCGACCGCGGCGATCACCGCCGGATTGCCGCCTTCATAGGTGACGTGGCGATACTTGATCGGCGTCGCCGCCTTGATCATTTCCATCAGATTGTGGCCGGCCGAGGAAACGCCGGCGGTGGCCACCGACACGTTCTCGCCGCTGGCCTTCAGCGCCGCCAGCAACTGGCCGAAATCCTTGTAGGGTGAATTCGGGTTGGCGCTGATGGTGCCGACATTGGCCACCGCAAGGAACAGGCTCCAGTCGGCCAGGTTGGTGTCGAGCATGCCCAGCGTCTTGTAGGTGCCGACGTCGGATGCGGCGCCCGCGGCCCAGGTGTAGCCGTCATGCTTGGCTTCCAGCGCGTTCTTGGTGCCGATCGAGCCCGAGGCGCCCGGCTGGTTGACGACGACGAATTTCTGCTTCAGCGCGCCTTCCAGCTCGTTGGCGACAATGCGCGCCATCTGGTCGGTCGAACCGCCGGCCGCCCACGGCACGATGATCGTGACCGGACGATCGGGCTTCCACGGATAGTTCTGGGCCGAAGCCGCACCGGCGCCCACGGTCAGTCCGACCGCGGCCGCGACGGCCAACATCAATCGCTTCGCTTGCATTGCCTAGCCTCCCTTAAGTGGCGTTGCCAGTTCTTTAAAAGCGCCGCGGCGCTTTACAGCGACAGGGCTAATGGGTACGAAATAACCAACTGGTTACAAAAACGATAGAGGCGGGCCGGAAGCGTGTCAACCAAACTGCCAGCCCGGAACGGCTTTTCTCGCCACCGTACAGCGGCCCACGCCATCGCGGTTAGGCTTTGACCAGACACTCTATTTTGCAGATTGGCTTCGGCGCGTTCGGCGCTACCCATTTGCGCGCCTGGCGAGGACTGGGGCTCGCCGACCGGCTCGTGATCGCCGACCCCAGCGCGATGGCGCGCGCGCAGGCAGCGCAGCTGGGGGCCGAATGCCGCCAGGTTGCCGACTATCGCGAGGCGCTGGCCGATTGCACCGCGGTCGATATTCTTACTCCGACCCACTTGCATCATGCCATCGCCCGCCAGGCGCTTGATGCCGGCAAACCGGTTTTCATCGAGAAGCCGGTGGTGGCGACGGTGGCGCAGGCGCGCGATCTGGCGGCGCAGACGTCCAACGTGGTAATGGCCGGGTACTACTTCCGCTTCCATCCCAAAAGCCTGGAGCTGCGCCGGCAGATCGAAGCGGGCGAACTCGGCACGTTGCGCCTGCTCAACGGCCGTTTCGCCGGCTTCAAGCGTACGCGCAAGGATTCGGGCGCGCTGCATAACGATGCGGTGCATTTCCTCGATCTGTTCTGCTGGCTGGTCGGCTCCCTGCCCGATCGCGTGTTCGCCGTCACGCGCGATCATTTTTCCCGCGGCATGGATGATTTGGCGCTGATCGTCGTGGAGTGGAATGATGGACCGGTGGGCCAGATCGAAGCCGGCTACGTGCAGCCCGGCCGCTGGCCAGATGCCGTCGTGCCGGGGGCGATCACGTCGAAGGAAATCGCGGTCAGCGGCTCATCGGGCGCGGTCGAAATCGACTATGCGGCCGAGACCTATATGGAGCATCGCGTCGCGCATGAGGATAGCGCCGGCGTGTGGAAGCCGCGCTTTGCCGCGCCGGCCGCGCCGCGTAAGGTGGCGGCCGCCGATGCCGTGGCGGTGCTGGCGGCGGAACTTTCCGAATTCCTGCGCCGTATCGAGACGGGCGACAGGCCGGTGGGATTCGCCGGTGACGGGCTTGATGGCGGCTTGAACATGGCGCTGCTGCTGGAAGCGACCGAAACGGCAGCGCGCGAGAAGCGTGTGGTGAGTTTGCAGGGATGACGAGTGGGATGAAACCGAACCGATTGCGGCTGGCGCTGTGCAACGAGGTGATCGCCGGCATGGAGTTCGCCCGGCAATGCGAATTTTCCGCCGCGCTGGGCTATGACGGGCTGGAAGTGGCGCCGTTCACCTTGTCGGACGAGCCGCATTTGATCGGCGCCAACCAGGCCGCCGGCATCCGCCGCACGGCCGAGCAAGCAGGAATTTCCATTTGCAGCCTGCACTGGTTATTGGTGAAGCCCGCCGGCCTGTCGATCACCAGCGACGATCAGGCGGTGCGCACCAAAACGCTGGACGTGATGCGCCGGTTGATCGCGCTCAGCGCCGATCTCGGCAGCAAGATCCTGGTGCATGGCTCGCCGGCGCAACGCCGCCTGCCCGAGGGCAGCGGTGCTGCGGAGGCGCGCAAGCGCGGCATCGATGCCTTCGCCGCCATCGCCGACGATGCCAAAAGCGCCGGTGTCATCTATTGCATTGAAGCGCTGGCGACCCCGGACGCCAATTTCGTCAACACGGTCGAAGAGGCAGTCGGCATCGTCGACACGATCGGCAGCCCGCATGTGCGCACCATGCTCGATTGCAGCGCCGGCTCGCTGATGGAAAAGGAGCCGCTGTCCGCCCTGCTCGACCGGCATCTGCCGACTGGCATGATCGCGCATGTGCAGTTCAACGACCGCAACCGGCGCGGGCCGGGCCAGGGCGACGATCCGTTCGCGCCCGTGCTGGCGGCATTGAAGCGCAACCATTATGCCGGCTGGGCGGCGGTGGAGCCGTTCGACTACCAGCCGGACGGGCCGGGCTGCGCGGCGCGCGCCATCGGCTATCTGCGCGGCATCGAGGAGACGTTGAAATGGCAAGCATGAGCTCGGCGCCGCGCCTGCGTGTGAAGGAAGTCGAATTCTTCGAATGGCCGTACACGCTGCGCCTGCCGTTCCGCTTTGGCGTCATCACGGTGACGCATGGCCGGCAGGTGGTGGCGCGGGCGCGGATCGAACTGGAGGACGGACGCTCGGGCTGGGGCGTCGCCGCCGAGGCGCTGGGCGCCAAATGGTTCGACAAGGATCCGGCGATTTCCGACGACGACAATCTCGACCAACTCCGCCTGGCGCTGGAAATGGCGCGCGATTTCTATCTGGCGCAGGGGCTGGATACGGCGTTCGGCCATTTCGCTGGCGCCTACCGGCCGCAGATCGACCAGGGCGCACAGCACCGGCTCAATCCGTTGGTCGCATCCTACGGGCCGGCGATGATCGACCGCTGCGTCATCGATGGGCTGGGTAGGATCCTCGGCCGCTCCTTCAACGACATGATCCGCGCCAACGTCCCTGGGATCGAGCCGGGCCGCGTCGTCGACGATCTCGGCGGCTTCGACTTTCCCGGTTTCCTGGCGGATTTGAAACCACTGCCGAAATTGCATGTGCGGCACACGGTCGGCATGGTCGATCCCATCGTCGCTGCCGACCAGACGCCGGCGCAGCGGGTGAACGACGGATTGCCGGAAACCCTGCAGGAGATCGTCGCCTATTACGGCCAGACGTATTTCAAGCTCAAGGTGGGCGGCGATCTGGACAAGGATGTGGCGCGGCTGACCGCCATTGCCTCGGTGCTGGACCTGATCAAGTCGCCTTATCACGCCAGTCTCGATGGCAACGAGCAATATGGCGATGCGGCAAGCGTGCTGGCTTTGTGGAATGCGATCGACGCCAGCCCGAAGCTGCAACGGCTGAAGGATTCGATCCTGTTCATCGAGCAGCCGATCAAACGGCAGATGGCGCTGGCGCAGGATGTCTCGGCGCTGGCGGCCAAGCGGCCGGTGATCCTGGATGAATCGGACGGCGATCTGGGCGCTTTCCCCACGGGGCGCAAGCTCGGCTATGCCGGCATCTCGAGCAAGAACTGCAAGGGCTTCTACAAATCCATCATCAACCGCGCCCGCTGCCAGTGGTGGAACCAGCAGGAGAACACCGACCGCTATTTCATGTCGGCCGAAGACCTGACGACCTTGGCCGGCATCTCGGTGCAGCAGGACATGGCGCTGGTGGCGCTGCTGGGCCTCACCCACGTCGAGCGCAACGGCCATCACTTCATCAACGGCATGAGCGGCCGGCCGATCGAGGAGCAGCGCGCTTTCCTGAAGGCCCATCCCAGCCTGTATTACGAAGCCAATGGCACGGTGCGGATGAAGATCGAGCACGGCATGGTCGATCTCTCCTCGCTCGACTGTCCGGGCTTTGCCGTCGCGGCGGAACCGGACTGGGCCAGCATGGAAAGAATGCCTGCCTCGAAGTGGCGCTGAATGCAGTCACGCTTGTTACAAACCAGCTCGCAAGGGAATGGCCGATGCGATTTCCTTATGACCGAATGGCAATATGGCCCACTTCGACCGGCATCTGACGCTCACGACATCGGGTTCGCTGGCGGCGCCGGATCCGAAGGAAGTGGAATGAATTCTTTTGAATCGAAATCCGGCAGCTTCATCCGGCCGGCGCGCCAATCGGCCTTGGCCTGCTCGATTCTTTCCCTGGAGGATGAGACGAAATTCCATTCGATGAACCGCTGGCCGACCGGCTCTCCGCCTAGAGCCATCACGACGGACGGCTGCAAGGCGTTGACGGTGACAGGCTGGCCGGGCACAAACACCAGCATCTCGCCCTGTTCGAAGCTTTTCCCTTCGACTTCGATACGGCCCTTGGCGACATAGATGGCGCGCTCCGGATAGTCAGCCGGAAGCTGCACGCGTGCACCCCCTGACAGCTCCCAGTGAATGTAAAACATGGGCGAGTGGGTCTTGACCCGGGCTCGATAGCCGAACGCCTCGCCGGCGATCAACCGGCCCCAGATGCCGTGCTGTTCGAATACCGGCAGATCGTCCGCCGAATGATGAGCAAAAGCGGGATCACCCTCTTCGTCGGATTGCGGCAGTGCGACCCAGGCCTGGATGCCGTCCATCGAGCCCCCTTCGCGGCGCGCCCTTTCGAAACGTTCCGAATGGGTGATGCCGCGTCCAGCCGTCATCCAGTTGACCTCGCCCGGCCGGATCGGTTGCTGCGATCCCACGCTGTCCCGGTGCATGATTTCGCCCTGGAACAGGTAGGTCACGGTCGACAGGCCGATATGAGGATGCGGCCGCACGTCAACGTCGTTTGGAATTCCAGGTGCGAACTCGACCGGCCCCATACGGTCGAAGAAGATGAACGGCCCCACCATGCGCCGTTTGGCAAAGGGAAGTACGCGTCCCACTTCGAAGCCGCCCAGATCACGGCGGCGCTGCTTGATAACCAAATCCAGTGCCGTCACAGCCGACCCCGAATGGCGGAATGCGCGGCATGTTCGCCAACGCGTGGCGTTTCAGGAAGCATGTTTCTTGACCCATGCGACGTAACGGTCCATCCATCCTTGCAGAAAACCCTTGCTGTCCGCACCGATGTCACCAGAGGCATCGAACAATTCCTTTTTCGCCTGAATGAACGCTTCCGGCTGGCCAAGGGTCGGCACGTCGAGATAGGCCAGGACGGTTCGCAGATGCTGTTGCGCCACCGCCGTCCCGATCGCTCCAACCGAAACCCCCAGCACGCCGGCAGGCTTGCCGGCCCAGGCGCTCTGACCATAGGGACGCGAGGCGTGATCTATCGCGTTCTTCAGCACGCCCGGAATCGACCGGTTGTACTCGGCGGTCACGAACAAGAGGCCGCTCGCGGCTGCAATCTCGCCTTTAAGCCGCTTGACGGATTCGGCGGGCTTGCCATCGTCATCCTGATTGTAGAGCGGCAGGTCGTCAATCCGTAGTTGCTTGAAGACAAATTCCCCGGGCGCAAGCCGGACGATGGCATTGGCAAGCTGGCGATTGAAAGACTCGCGGCGAAGGCTGCCGACCAGTACGGCAATCGTGTATTCGGCCATCTCTCCCTCCTATGGTTTTTGGCGATCTCAAGTTACCGGTAGACAAGACCGCCGTCGATCAACGGCGCTTGACCCGTCATATAATCGGAATCCGGCCCTGCCAGGAAGGAAACGAAAGCCGCGACATCCTCCGGCGTTTGCACGCGGCCAAGCGCGAGGCCTTCGACGTACTTCTTGTAGGTCGAGCCAACCGCTGCGCCCGGTGATCTCGGCAAATCGCTTGTCGATCTCGACCCACATAGGCACTAGGCGAGTTGCGGTTTTCTGCTCGCGCGCTCGTGCTCATGGTGGCGCGTACGCGCAACTGCCACCCATGATACGAAGCAAGGCTCGCCGTTTTCCCGAGCATCGTCAAGCTTACCGTACTAGGCTGCGTAAGCGGTCAGTGCTGCCAGGGATTGGATTTACCGAACGAAGAATCGCAGTCGTCCTCGTACGATCGCGCTGAAATAGGAGATCGACATGAGTGCAGTGCATTTCACGTTTCCTTCTTGGTTCATGCATCGGACCGGAACCTGTACCGCATGAAAGGCGGAATTCAGATCACTGGGCGTTTAATCGCCGCTGCGCGAGCCCTGAGTGGCATCAGTCAGGCTGATTTCGCTGCTGCCGCCGGGCTTGCCGTTGACACGCTCGACCTTTTGGAACGAAGCGGCAGCGCATGGGTCCAGTCCGATGAAGATGCCCAAGCGGTGAGCCGTGCCCTAGCGCATTTTGGCGTCATCGTCATTGGCGAGGCCGATGGCATGGGCGCAGGGGTGCGGCTGAAATTCACCCGTCAGGACGTGCGCCAGATCGCGCGCTGGGAAGGCGAGGGTGGGACGGCGGGCTCGGACGACGCGCCCTGACTATTCCTCTGGCGCGGCCTTTCCACACGTTGCCAGGCTCTGGCTGCTTGCTGTCGAGTACCGGGAGGTACTTCAGGCGGCGCTACGTCTGCAAAACTGAGAGGACCCTCACATGAGAGTCTATTGGCTGGCAGTGATACCCACCGACATAAAGAAACTGTCCGTGGTGAACCCGCCCCAGTGAAGCGAAGAACAAGGCCGGCGCAACAATATCCATGGGATCGGTGATGCAGGGGTAAGACGAATGAGGACGGTGACCTTCAGCAAGGAAGGCGTCTATGGCTACATGCCTGCCGCATTACGCCATGGGCATGGTGGACGTCGTCGTATGCCGCCGTCAATCTCGAGGCGGCGGCCGTGGCGAAGCATCCGGGCACGGTGATGGCGGATTTGTCGCAGAAGGCGACGTCCTGATCGGCAGGATCAGAACAGGAAGCTGCCATGGCCGCCCAGAACCGCGCCTGCAATCGTCAGGGCGCTGAGCGTCAACAAGATCCGGTGGAAGCGGAGCACCAACGCGAAGGTGCTGTCGGCGTCCCACGCGGTGCGGCGGCGAAACCAATGGTGGAGGAAAAGCGGCTCGGCGATGAAGAGAATGGCGGTGAAAAGCGCCCACACAAGCACCATCGCATGCATCCACCAGAAGCCGGGGTCCGCGAAGCGGTCCCACGCATCGAGCCGCCAGGTCATATAGAAGCCGGTAAGTCCCGCCAGCGTGACGGAGATTTTCACTTGGAAGGAAAAACGCCCTTCAATTTCCTCGAAAAGTGCCACACGCCGGGCCGGTTCGGACAAACGGCCAATTGCTGGTAGGATCACGAGGGTGACGAGCATCACGCCGCCGATCCAGTGGACGATCGCAAGAACATGGAGCGCACGGGCAATGGCAATATCGTCCAAGGGATGTCTCCGTGAAAGCAAGTCATCCGCCAGAATAAAGCGCGCAATGCCAGTGCGCACCCGCTGAGATGCCGGTGCCCCGTTACGCCTCGGCCAGTGCCTGGCCATTTCTCTCGGCGGGATTCCGTCCCTTCTTCCTCGCCGCCGGTCTCTGGGCCGCCTTCACCATGGCGCTCTGGATCCTGATGTTGAGCGGAATGGCCGAATTGCCGACCGCCTTTTCGCCGGTGACCTGGCATCTCCACGAATTGCTGTTCGGCTTTGTCGCTGCTGCGATCGCGGGCTTCCTCCTCACGGCCGTTCCGAACTGGACCGGCCGCCCGCCACTCCAAGGCTGGCCGCTCGGCGGCCTCGTCCTGCTCTGGATCCTTGGCCGTGCCGCCATTGCCTTCTCGGCTATTATCGGCCCCGGCCTGGCTGCGGCAATCGATCTTTCCTTCCTTATCGTTTTCGCCGCCGTCGTCGGCCGCGAGATTCTCGCCGGACGCAACTGGCGCAACCTACCGGTGCTCGCGGCGCTCGCCGTGCTTACCGCCGCAAACGCCATGATCCATGCCGGCGCCTTCGGCCATCTGGCCTGGGAGGACGCGGGCAAGCGCCTCGCCATCGCCGTAGTCGTCATGCTGATCACGCTGATCGGCGGCCGCATCATTCCGAGCTTCACGGCCAACTGGCTTCGCCGCCGCAAGGCCGACGAATTGCCGGTGCCCTTCGATCGTTTCGACCTCGTGGTGATGCTCGTCGGCCTTGCCGCGCTCCTGCTCTGGGTGGCGATGGGGCTCAATGCGCTCACGAGCACAGGTCTCCTCGTTGCCGCCGCCGCCCATACGCTTCGCCTCGCACGCTGGCGAGGCGTGGCGACGCGCGAGGAGCCGCTCCTCTGGATCCTCCATATCGGCTATGCTTGGTTGCCGCTCGGGCTCGCGCTGCTCGGCATTGCCGCCTGGCGGTCGGAACTTGCGACGATCGCGATCCATGCGCTCACCGTCGGCGCTATGGGCACGATGATCCTCGCGGTGATGACGCGGGCGAGCCTCGGCCACAGCAAGCGCGAACTCACTGCAGGCCACGGCACGCTGATCTGCTATCTTTTGGTGCTGGTGGCGGCGCTCGCGCGTCTCGCCGCCCCCTTCGTGGGCGCTTTCCATGCCGCCGCGCTCGATCTCGCGGGCGGCGCCTGGATTGCGGCCTTCCTTCTCTTCGTCGCGCTCTACATCCCGCTCTACATCCGCCGCTGAATGCTAGGAGAAGGCGCTGCTGAAGATGCCGGCCGGGTCATGCGCCAGCGCCACCGAGACGATATAGAAGAACACCGCGAGCGCCGCCGCGAAAGCGCCGATCCGCACGCGCCTCGTCCGGCCGAAGCGGAACGCCACCATGCCGAGCGCGATGTAGACCACCACCAGCAGCACCTTCACGGTAAGCCAGTGATTGACGAACGGATATTGCTGCACGATTGTCATCAGCATCAGCGCGGCGGCGAGCAGAACCGTGTCGATCGTATAGCTGAGGAAACGCACCGGCGCCGCCATCGCAACGCCCTCCCCCGTTCCGCCCGCGCGCGAGAAGAGCGCAAGCCCGCGCAGCGCGAAGAGCGAACCGCTCGCGATCACGCTCCAAACATGTACAAGCCGGATCTCGGTATAGAACTCGATCATGCGGCGCTCCGGTCCGCAATTCCTGTTGCCGTTTGCCTCACTCCGCCGCGCCAGCCGGTTCCGCCTTCACTCTTGTGCGTGGAGCTTCGGGCACGGCTTCCTGGCCTTCCGGCTTCGGGAAGAGCCACAGCCCCGCCACGAAGACCGCGAGCGCGAGCGCGCCGATCGAGAAGATCGTATCGCCCGGCACCCGCAACCAGATCAGCAGGTCCACCAGCGGCTGCTGCATGAACTCGGCCGAGCGCGCATAGGCGTAGCCATGATTGAGCGTGGCGAAGAGCTGCAGCACGCCAAGCGGCAAAAGCGTCAGCAGCGCCATCAGCGCGAGCCCGATATTGAGGCACCAGAAGCTGGTCTTCAGCAGTCCCTCATGCCAGGCGAGATTGGGCTTCATGCCGCGCAGGCAGAACAGCACCAACCCGATGCCGAGCATGCCGTAGACACCGAACAGAGCCGTGTGACCGTGCAGCGGCGTGAGGTTAAGCCCCTGCATGTAATAGAGCGACAGCGGCGGGTTGATGAGGAAGCCGAAAAGCCCGGCACCGATCAGATTCCAGAACGCAACCGAGATGAAGAACATCACGGGCCAGCGGTAGCGCCGCATCCACGTCGTTGCGCCGCCGAGCCGCCAGGTATGATAGGCCTCGAAGCCGATATAGGCGAGCGGCACCACTTCGAGCGCGGAGAAGCTCGCGCCCAGTGCCAGCACCGGCGTCGGCGATCCCGCGAAGTAGAGGTGGTGCAGCGTGCCAAGCACGCCTCCGGCCATGAAGACGATAGTCGCGAAGAGTACGGCGACCGTTGCGATACCGACCTGCAGCAGACCGAGCCGCGTGAACAGGAAGGCGATCACCGCCGTCGCGAACACTTCGAAGAAGCCTTCGACCCAGAGATGTACCAGCCACCAGCGCCAGTATTCGACCATGGAGAGATGCGTGCGCTCGCCCCACATCAGCGCCGCCGCGAAGAAGACGCCGATCGCGACGGTCGAGAGGAAGAGCAGCCCGACAATCGAGCGCGATTCCGATTTTCGCATCAGCGTCGGCCAGAGCGCGCGCCCGACCAGCCCCAACCACAGCATCAGCCCGATGAACAGGAACCACTGCCAGAAGCGGCCCGTGTCCGCGTATTCCCAGCCCTGGTGGCCGAACCAGAAATTATTGTCGAGCCCGAGCATCTGCATCACTGCGAACCACTGCCCGGCAAAAGAGCCGACCACGATTACGAGCAGGCACACCCATAGCACATTGACGCCGAGCCGCTGCAAAGGCGGCTCGTGGCCCGAGATCGCCGGCCCGATATAGAGCCCCGTGCCGAGCCAGGCGACGGCGATCCACAGCACCGCGAGCTGCGTGTGCCATGTGCGCGTGATCGAATAGGGCAGCACCTCCGCCATCTCGTAGCCGTAAACGAGCTGGCCCTCGATTTGGTAATGCGCCGTCAACGCGCCGAGCAGGATCTGCACGAGGAAGAGCGCCAGCAGCACCCAGAAATATTTTGCCGTCGCCAGCATCGACGGCGTCGCCTTGAGGTTCCGCATCGGATCGAATTCAGGCATCCGGTGGCTTTCGTCGCGCTGGTGCGTCACGGCATAATGCCAGCCAAGAAGCGCGATGCCCGCCAGAAGGAACAGCACGCTGAAGGCCGACCAGAGAAAGGTGCTGGGCGGTGGCCGGTTGTCGACAAGCGGTTCGCTCGGCCAGTTGTTGGTATAGGTGATGGTGTCGTTCGGCCGGTGCGTCACGGTCGCCCACGACGTCCACCAGAAGAAGGCCGAGAGTACGCGCCGGTGTTCCGCGTCCGGCACGGTGCCGTTCTTCATCGCATAGGCCTCGCGAAGCTCCGCCGTCGCCGGATCGTTGCCGAACAGGCTCTCGTAATGGCTGGACACTTCACGGATCGCCGCTGCCCGTTCGGGGCTGAGGGTGATCGTGCGCGTTTTCGGATCGAACGTGTTCGCTCTCATCTGGCCGCGCAGCCGTCCTTGCAGCGCCGCCTTCTGTTCTTCGTTCAGCGATGCGAAATTGGCTGCGTTGAAATCTTTTCGTGCCCAGGCATCGAGCATTGCGATCAGTTCGCGGTGCAGCCAGTCCGCGCTCCAGTCGGGCGCCACATAACCGCCATGGCCCCAGATCGAACCGAGCTGCATGCCACCCATCGACTGCCAGACCTGCCGCCCCTTTTCGATCTCGGCGCGCGAATAGATCGGCCTGCCGTCCGAAGCCACCACGTTGTCTGGCATGGGCGGCGACTTCTCGTAGATCTGCGTGCCGCTCCACAGCAGCACCCCGAAGGACACCACGAGCAAAGCCCCGAGCAGGATCCAGAGCTTTTTCGTACTGGTCATTTGGGTCTCTCCTTAACTGGGATGAAACGGCAAATACGCAGAGGGAAAGCAAAAGGGCGGATTTTGGAAAAGCTACATCGCGGAACCGCTGTTGCGAATCGAGGTATCGGAAGCGCTCGCTACCGCTTCCTCTTGTCCGGGATCGGTAACAGCACCCTCGGCGGCAAACGAACGTCCACGCCTCTTCGATGGCGAGGACACATTGCCGCCGCGAGTGCACAACACTACTCCTGCCGGACGCGCTGTCCAAGTGGAGAGACGCGATCTGCAGTCCTCCCCAGACTGGTTTTGCGTTCCGGCACTTCATATCGCTTAAAGCGCGGCGCGGATATCCGATTGGCAATCACGATAGCAATCGGGACCGGATACCAGCCAAACACCAAGGATCGCCCTCAATGCTCCGAATGCGCTTCGACGCGCAGGTCCGCGGCGATTCGGAGAACACCGACAAGAATAAAAAATTATCGACTCCCTGGGCGAAGGAGGGCTGAAAACGCTGGGGAGAGGAGCGATGGTGCCCAGGGCCGGAATCGAACCAGCGACACTGCGATTTTCAGATGCTTGGATTTATTTTTAAATTCAGATGGATAGCAAAATCCAGTTATCGAAACGTCAAGGTTGCCAATGACATTTGCAAATCTTCTGAGAACTCATTGGCTCGCCGTGATGCCGCCATCGACATAGAGAATTTGGCCGGTCGTGAAGCTGCCGCCCGGTGAAGCAAAGAACAGCGTCGGCGCCACCACGTCCTTGGGATCGGCGATGCGGCCCAGCGGGATGCGCGCCAGCAGGCCTTTGCGGAAGGTAGGATTCTCCATCACGTGGCGGATCATTTCGGTATAGACGAAGGTCGGCGCCACGCCGTTGACCGTGATGCCGTGCGGCGCCAGTTCCATGGCGTGCTGCTTGACCAGCATCACCATGCCGCCCTTGGTGGCGCAGTAGGCCGAGTAGCCGCGATTGCGCAGGCCAAGTTGCGAGCGCACCGACAGCAGATGGATCTGCCGCCCGCCGCACTTGGCCGCCACCTGATGGCGCGCCACCGCCTGCCCGAGGAACATCGCTGACTTCAGATTGATGCGGTAGACGCGATCGAAATCCTTCTCGGCCACTTCCAGCAGCGGCTGCTCGATCTGAATGCCGACGCAGTTCACCAGGATGTCGATGCCGCCCAGCTTCTTCGCCACCGCATCGACCGAGCGGCGGATGCTGGCGACGCTGCCAGCATCCATCGCCAGCCCCATTGCCCTATGGCCGGCGCGGCGGATGTCGGCCGCCAGGCCTTGCGCCTTCTTGCGATCGCGGCCGGATATCGCCACCGCCGCCCCTTGCTGCGCCAGGCCCCAGGCCAAAGCCTCGCCGATGCCGCCATAGCCACCCGGCACGTACGCCACCTGCCCGCTGAGATCGAACAGGCTGGACAGCGCCTTGGAGAAATCCAGTACCGGCGCGATGCGGGTCTGCTTCTTGCGATCAGCCATTGGTGCCTCAATCGAAATGTAAGCCGCCATTGAGATCCAGGATCTCGCCGGTGATGAATCCGCTGAGCGGCGAGAGGAAGAAGCGGACGCAATGGGCGAATTCCTCCGGCTCGCAGAAGCGGCCGACGGGTATCTGCTTCAGCAGCGCCTGGCGTTGCTCCTCGGTCAACTGCTCGGTCACCATTGGCGTCTTCACATAGGCCGGCGCGATGCCGTTGACCGTAACGCCGAAGGATGCCGATTCGCGCGCCAGCGAAAACGTTAGCGCCTGCATTGCGCCCTTCGATGTCGTATAGGCCGTGCCCGCCGTCAAGCCGCCCGATTTCATCGCCAGCGAGCAGGTATTGACGATGCGGCCAAAGCGCTGCGTCTTCATGCCGGGCAGCGCCAGGCGCGAAAGGTAGAAGGCGCTATCGAGATTGACCGCCATCACTTTGCGCCACTCGGCCGGCGTCGTCTCTGCAGCCTTGTTGTTGGAAAGAATGCCGGCGTTGTTCACCAGCACCGATATCGGTCCCAGCGCCTTGACGATCTCGCGATAACCGGCCTCCGCCGCCTCCGGATCGGCGACGTCGAAGGCAAAGGCGTGGCCGCCGATCGCGTTGGCCATCGGCTGCAGGCGCGCGGCATCGATGTCGGCCAGCGCGACGGCAAATCCTTCCGCCGTCAGCATCTGCGCCGTGGCATAGCCCATGGTGCCGGCCGCACCGGTTACCAAGGCCACCCGGCCGCCGCCGAACCCGCTCATGCCAGAGCCTCCGCCTGTTGCGTCATGCCGCTTCCCAAATAATTGCGCACGCGCGGATCTACCAGCAAACCGGCGAAATCCGCATGCCGCGTCACGCCGCCGCCGGAGACGAACAGAAAGCCTTCGCAGATCTCGCGCAGGATCTGCAGATGGTAACGCGCCGTGGGATGCAGGCAGACGACCACCAGCCGCCCGTCATCGCGCAGGCGGTGGAAGAAATCGAGCATGAAGCCGATATAGCCGTCCTGCGTGTTGAATTGCGGTTCGTCGAACAAATGTACCAGCGGATAGGTTTCGCCCGCCGGCTGCATCAGGAAAGACGGCAGGCGCTTGGAAAAACGGCGCACCTGGTAGGATTGATGGTAATGAACCGCCAGCCGGTCGCGCTCACCGTATTTCACGCGGTGAATGTCGCGGCCGGCCACCAGCACGCGGCCGGCGCTGGGCCGGTTGCTGCCGGTCATCATTTCGAACAGCGTGGTTTTGCCGGCACCATTAGGACCGATGACGCCGATGATCTGACGCCCGGCCAGATCGAGTTCGGCCTTCAGCCGGAACGTGATCTGTCGACGCAGCAGGCCGCGGCTATAGGTTTTCTCCAGGCCGACCAGACGCAACAGCGGTCCGCTCATCTCAGGCTCCCAACAGGCGGCGGCGCAGCGCGGGATCGTCGCGCAACGCGGCCGCCTCGCCCGACCACACGACGCGGCCGAGGTCGAGGATATAGGCGCGGTCCGCAACGCTGAGCGCGGTCTCGGCATTCTGCTCCACGATCAGCACCGCGATGCCTTCCGCCTTGAGCTGGCGGATGGTCTCCAGCACGTCCTGCACGATCTTGGGCGCCAAACCCTGGCTCGGCTCGTCGAACAGCACCAGGCCGGGCGAGCCGATCAGCGCCCGGGCGATTGCCACCATCTGCATCTCGCCGCCCGAGAGATTTTCGGCCTCGCGATCCATGAGATATTCCAGCGGCGAGAAGATCGCGCAGGTCTCTTTGATCGACCAGGCACGAAAGCGGGTGCGCTTGATTGCGATGGCGAGATTGCGCGCCACGGTCAACGTCGGGCACAGGCGGCGATCGTCCGGCACCCAGCCGATGCCGGCCTTGGCAATTTCATGCGTCGGCCAGTCTGTGACGTCGGCGCCGTCGAAAGTCACCCGGCCGCGTCGGGGCTTGGTGAGACCGAGAATGGAACGCAAAGTCGTGGTCTTGCCCGCGCCGTTGGGGCCTAGCAGCGCGACCACCTCGTTGGGCGCGACGCCGAGCGAGACGTCGAACAGCGCCTGCGTCTCGCCGTAGAACGTATCCAGGCTGCTGATATTGAGGATCATTGCAGCTTGCCCAAATTGGAATTGCGCACCCACTCGTTGTCGCGAAGCATCTGCGGCGTGCCCTGCGCCAATACCTGGCCCCAATGGATCACCGAAATGCGATCGGCCAGACTGAACAGGAAGCGCATGTCGTGCTCGATGATCACGATGGTGAGTTGCCCTTTCAGCGAGCCGATGAGAGCCGCCAGCCGCGCCGTGCCGTCGCTGCCAAGCCCCGAGGTCGGCTCGTCGAGAAACAGGATGCGGGGTGCCGCGGCCAGGGCCACGCCGATCTCCAGCGCCCGTCGGTCGCCATAGGACAGGCTCCTGGCCAGCACGCCGCCCTTGCCGGCCAGCCCGACGCGCTCGAGCAGCACCTCGGCCTGGTCGGCGAAGGCGCTGTTGGCCGCGACGGCGTGGGAAACGTCGAAGCCGCGCCGGCGCAAACCGGGCAGCGCCGTGACGATGTTGTCGCGGGCAGTGAAATCGTTGAACAGATTCATGATCTGGAACGAGCGCGATACGCCCTTGCGCGCGATTTCATGCGGCCTGAGGCCGGTGATGTCCTCGCCATCCAGCCTGACCTGACCGCGCGAGGGACGATAGCGGCCGGTCAGAACGTTGAAGCAGGTGGTCTTGCCGGCGCCATTCGGTCCCATGATGCCGCACAGCTCGCCTGGACCGAAGCGCAGGGTGATATCTTCCAGCACGATGCGATTGCCGAAACGCATCTGCAGACGATCGGCTTCGAACAGCGCGCTCATGCCCGGCCCCCCAGCAGCGCGCGAAGACGGGCAAAGCCTGTCGCGTTGCCGGACATGCCGGCGGTGCGCTGGCGCAAGCCCTGCCACCAGCCCGCGACGCCTTCAGGCTTGAACAGCACGACAGCCATGAACAGCAGGCCGAACCACAGCATCCAGCCGGTCGTCACTGCGCCGATGATGTCGCGCGCCAGCAGGAACAGCGCCGCGCCGATCACCGGTCCCCAGAAGCTGACAAGACCGCCGCCGATCAGGGTCATCATCACGACATAGCCGGAATAATGCAGGCTCATCACGTCGGGGAAAGCTGACGTCTGCGCCATGGCGAACAATCCACCGGCCAAAGCCGACAACCCGGCGGACAGCGAGAACACCGTGAACTTGTAGAGCCAGACATTGTGGCCGATGAAAGCGGCACGCGTTTCGTTCTGGCGGATCGCCTGCAGGATGCGGCCATAGGGCGAATTCACCAGGCGCCACAAGCCGATCAGGGCCAGGGCGAAAATCGCCAGCACGAAATAGAACAGCGCGGTGTTGTCGGCGAGATCGATGTTGGCGAAGCCGAAATCGGCCGGCAGGCGGGCGATGCGCAGCAAGCCATCTTCGCCACCGGTGATGCTGTGCGCCTTGATCGCCACCACCCAGAACACCTGGCCGAAGGCGATCGTCATGAAGGCGTAGTAGATGCCGCGCCGGTGCGAGATGAAGGCCGCCACCATGGCTCCCGCCACGAGGCCCGCTCCCAATGCCGCCATCAGACAAAGCCACAGGCTGGGAACGATATTGTGCTGGAACAGGCCGAACGCATAGGCGCCGATGCCGAAATAGGCGCCGTGTCCGAAGGATGGCAGGCCGGAATAGCCCAGCAGCAGGTTGAAGGACAGCGCATAGAGCGCCCAGATCAGAATTTCTATGCCGAGATAAGGATAAAGCCCGACCTTGCCGATCCAGAGCGGCAGGGTGCACAGCAGCACGATAAAGCCCAGCATGGCCGGTGTCACAAGGCGGCTGGAATCGCGGCTATCCTTGTCCATGCTTCAGGCCTCCAGCAGGCTTTTCTTGCCGAACAAGCCGCGGGCCCGAAACGTGACGACCACGATCAGCAGAACGTACATCGACAGCAGCGACCACTCCGAGGCGTAGGCGCCGGTCAATCCAACCAGCATGCCGATAAGGATGCCGGCCGAAACCGCGCCCCAGAAACTGCCGACGCCACCCAGGACAATGATCAGGAACGCCGGCACCACGGCATCGACACCCATATGCGGACGAATACCCCAGATCGGCGCCAGGATGATGCCGGCCACTGCGGCCAGCAGCGCGCCGAAGGCGAAGACGAACATGCGCAGGCGGGTGAGATTGATGCCCAGCGCGCGCACGATCTCGCTGTCATGGGCGCCGGCCTTGATGATGGCGCCGTAAGGCGTGCGCTCGATGAAGAGCCAGACCAACGCGATGGCCGACACGGCAAAGGCCGCGGCGTAGAAGCGATAGGTCGACCAGATCAGGTCCCACAGGATGATGCCGCCGCTGATCGCCTGCGGCACGGGCAGCACGTAGTCGCGCGTGCCCCAGACCAGGCGGATCAGCTCCTCGATTACCATGGCGGCTCCGAAAGTGAGCAGCAGCCCGTAGAGTGGATCCTTGCCGTAAGTGCGCCGCACACAGAACTCAAGCAGCATGCCGACCAGCGCGGTCAGCAACGGCGCGAAGACCAGCGCCGTCACGTAGCGCCAGCCAAGTGGGATCGTAGTCCAGGCCTTCACCCATTCGGCCGGCAGCGGCAGATGGGCGGCAACCAGCATGAAGGAGAAATAGGCGCCTAGCGCGAACAGCGAGCCATGCGCCAGGTTGATCTGCTCCATCAGGCCGACGATCAGCATGAAGCCCAGCGCGATCAGGGCAAAAAGCAGCCCCAAGGTCAGGCCATTCAGCAGATGGGGCAACAGATCAATCACGGCCTGAAACTTCGGTCGACGGGAACGACAGGATACAGGAAGGCCCGGACCTTTGCAGGATCCGGGCCCCGCAATGGCTTAAAGTTCGAAGGTCGGAACCTGCTCGTAGGCCGCGAGCTTGCATTTCGCCGCCGCCCCGTCGTCCATCGCCGTCTTCGGTTCGGTCCAGCTGATGATCTCGTAGAGATCCGTCTTGTCCGCTGGCTTGGCGTTCTTGCGCGCCAGATAGATCGTCTGCTGCATCTGATGGGTGACCGGGTCCATATAGGCATCAAAATGCTGCATGCGCTCGCCCGCCGACACTTTCAGGCCCTCGAGTTCCTTGATAACCTTGATGTTGTTGGTGCCACCGGCCCGCTCGATCGCGCGCAGCAATTCGCGAGTCGCCATATAGCCGTTATAGGAGACGTTGCCCGGCACGGGGATCGGGCCGTTGGGATGCGCGGCCTGCCATTTCTTGACGAACTCGGCGACGCCGGGCAGCGGCAGCTTGTGATACCAAGTGGTGCCGAAGACACCGAACAAGCTGTCCGGCGCGCCCCAGACATCGGGCCAATCCTGCTGGTTGTTGATCCAGGCGGGCTTGCCGTCGAGTTTGAGCTGCGCCACCTGTGCACGCAACGCCTTGATGTCGTCGCCGCCCACCGCCGTCGCTACCACGTCCGGCTTGGCCTGCTGGATCTTCAGCAGGTAGGAAGTGAAATCACGCGTGTTCTGCGGCACCAGCAGATTGTCCACGACGCGACCGCCACTGGCTTCGACCTGCGCTTTGGTCGCGGCCGACGTGGTGTGGCCCCAAACGTAGTCGTTGGTCAGCAGGATCCAGTTCTTGCCGACCGATTTGACGGCATTGCCGACGGTCGCCTTGGAGAAATTGGTGCCGTTGCCGTCCCAGACGAACTTGATGCGGTTGCAGTTCTCGCCCGCTTCGCTGGGCGCGCTGGAATTGGTGTTGAGGTAGAGGGTGCCGTATTTGGCGGCGACTTGGGTGATGGCGTTGGCGACGCCCGAGTGGACCGCGCCGATCAGGAAACCGCATTCCTCGCGCGTGATGAAGCGCTCGGCGACACGGCTGCCGGTGGCAGGATTGGTTTCGGTGTCAGCGGTGATCCATTCGATCTTGCGCCCGAGCACGCCGCCCTTGGCGTTGAACTCGGCGATCGCCATTTGCGCGCCGCGCAGATCGTCCTGCCCGCTGTCGCCGTACTGGCCGCTGGCATCGCAGGTGAAGCCGATCTTGATCGGCTTTTTCTGGCCTTGCGCGTAAACACGCGTGGCCTGGAACGGTCCGAAGAAACCGACGGTGCCGGCGAGTGCTGCCGACATGGCGCTGGCCTTGATCAGCTTGCGCCGCGAAATTTTCCCATTGCCCATGTTTCGCTCCCTTTGCTGCGGTCGTTTGCCGCTTGTTATCGATCAGACAAAGACAAACTGCTCACTGCTTGCGAATGCGAACCCCGGTGACTTTTTCCTGCGCCTCGATCAGCGACCCGACCATCTTCGAGCCGAAGCCGAGGGCGGCTGCCTGCACGAAGCTCTGGTGCACGGCTTCGCCCAGGAAGCCCGGTAAATCGAGGCTCTCGGTCATGTGCGTGTAGTAGCGCAAATCCTTCTGCGCCAATGAGAGGCCAAACTGCAGGCCGCGATAGTCGCCCTGCAGCGCCTTGGACACGATCATCTGGAAGATGCCGCTGTTGGCGCCGCCGACGCTGACCACCTTGAAGAAGTTTTCCAGATCGACGCCTGCCTTGGCGCCGGCGATCAGCGCCTCGGCGATAAGAGCGGCATGTCCCATGGCGATAAAATTGTTGATGAGCTTGGTTTTGTGACCGGCGCCCGGACCGCCGACGTGGAAGATGTTCTCGGCGAAGGTCTCGATCGCCGGCCTGATGGTGGCGAAGGCGCCAGATTCGGCGCCGACCATAACGTTCAGCCGCCCCTCTTCCGCCTCTTTCGGCGTGCGCGCCAAAGGAGCGTCGACGAACACCGTTCCCTTTGAAGCCAAGTCCTTATGGATGCGGGCCGAAGAGTCGGGCTCGCTGGTCGAGCAATCGACCACGATCAATCCCTGGCGCGCGCCGCTCATCAATCCGTTGTCGCCATAGACGATGGCTTCGACCTGGGGAGAGCCGGTGACGCAGATGAAGACGATGTCACTGCCTGCAGCAACATCGGCGGGATGCCGACTTTCGACGGCGCCAAGGGCGACCAGATCGTCAACCGGTTTGCGATTGCGATTGCCCAGAACGCGCGTGCCGAAGCCCTTCTGAACCAGGTTCTTCGCCATGCCATGGCCCATCATGCCGACGCCGATGAAGCCGATCTTCGCCTTTGCGGTCACGTTTCCTCGTCTTGGAATTATTATTCTATTGTTTTCAAGAAATAGAATACCTATTCTACAGAATCTGTAAAGACGTTTCTTGACCCTTTCAATTCCAGGCCGATGCCCGCACCGCGCACCTATGAAGATCTGCGCTCCCTGATTGCCCGCAGACATCTCGAACTGTCCGACCGGTTGCGGCGTATCGCCGAATTCGCCGTGCAGCATCCCAACGACATGGCGCTGAAAACCGTTGCCGGGTTGGCTAACAGCATAGGGGTGCAGCCCTCCAGCATCATTCGTTTCGCCAACGGCTTCGGCTATGACGGCTTCAGCGAAATGCAGCAGGTGTTCCGTTCGCGGCTGGTGGCGGAAGCGACGCCAAGCTATCGCGAACGCATCGCTTCGATGCACGGCGCGCAGGCGCGAAGCAAGGGCAACGGCTCAGCCGGCGGCGAGCCTGCCGCCGTACTCAGCCAGTTCGTGGCCGACGATATCGGCGCGCTGGAAGAGCTTCACGACCGCACCGGCGAGCGCGAACTGACAAAAGCGGTCGCACTGCTGGCGCAGTCCAAAGCGATCCATTTGCTGGGCCAGGGCCGTTCCTTCCCCGTCGCCTTCTACCTACACTATGCGCTGTCGCGGCTCGACCTGCGGGCCTTCCTCGTCGACAGCCTTGCCGGCACGGCAGCGCGCCAGGCGCGCATGGCTTCGCGCGAGGATGTCGTAATCGCCATAAGCTTCAAGGATTATTCGCCCGATGTCGTGACGGCCGTCGAGGAGGTTGTCGCGCGCAAGGTGCCCGTCATTGCCATTACCGACAGCCCGCTCAGCCCGCTGGCCGCCGGCGCGAAAGTGTGCTTCGAAATCGCCGAGCGTCGCGATCGTCCCTTCCGCTCGCTGGTCGCGCCGATGTGCCTGGCGGAAAGCCTGGTGGTGTCGCTGGGGCACAGCCTGACCGCCCGCAACTCGTGAGACACGTCATGTCGTCAGAACAAACGCAGCGCCGGTTCGACCTGATTGCGCTGGGCCGGGCGGCGGTCGACCTTTATGGCGAGCAAATCGGCGGCCGGTTGGAAGACATGCGCAGTTTCGCCAAGTATCTCGGCGGCTGTCCCGCCAACATCTCGGTCGGCGCCGCGCGGCTGGGTCTGAAGCCCGCCATGCTGACGCGCGTCGGCGACGAGCATATGGGGCGCTTCGTGCGCGAGACGCTGGCCTCCGAGGGTGTCGATGTCGGCCACGTCAAGACTGATCCGCTGCGGCTGACCGGCCTCGTGGTGCTGGGCATTCGCGACCAGAACACGTTTCCGCTGATCTTCTATCGCGAGAACTGCGCCGACATGGCGATCGCGGCGGACGATTTCGATGCCGATTTTATTGCATCGGCAAAGGCCCTGCTGGTCACCGGCACGCATTTCACGACCACCTCCGTCGATCGCGCCAGCCGCCAGGCCATCGCCTATGCGACGGAGGCAGGCACCAAGGTCGTGCTCGATATCGACTATAGGCCGGTTCTGTGGGGCCTGACCGGCCATGGGCTTGGCGAGGAAAGATTCATCGCTTCCGAGACTGTCTCAGCGCATTTGCAAAGCATCGTGCCCAGTTGCGACCTGATCGTCGGCACCGAGGAAGAAATTCATATCGCCGGCGGCAGCACCGATACGTTTACTGCGTTGCGACGCCTGCGCACGCTCACGAAGGCGACCTTCGTTGTGAAGCGCGGCGCGGCGGGTTGCACCATTTTCCCCGAGGCGATCCCCGGCCGGTTCGAAGACGCGATCGACTGTCCGGGATTTCCGGTCGACGTTTTCAACGTACTGGGCGCGGGCGACGGTTTCATGGCGGGCTTGATGCGCGGCTGGCTGCGCGGGGCCGATTGGAAGGAATCCGCCGCCTATGCCAATGCCTGCGGCGCGCTCGTCGTGTCGCGCCATGGCTGCGCACCCGCCATGCCGAGTTGGCAAGAGCTTGCCCATTATCTCGAGCGCTCCGACCGCGCCACCAAGCTGCACGAAGACCCCGCCGTGCTCAGGCTTCATCGTGCAACGACGGCGCGGCAGAACTGGCCGGAAGTGACGGCGCTGGCCTTCGACCATCGACGCCAATTCGAGGAACTGGCCTCCAGACACGGGGCGAATTCGGAAAAGATCATCCGCTTCAAGGAAATCATCGCCCAGGCCGCCGGCAACGTGCCCTCGACCGGCACCATCCTCGACGATCGATTCGGGCGCGCAGCCCTGCATCGCTTCAGCGACGGCGCACGCTGGATCGCCCGGCCGGTGGAGCTGCCAGGAAGCATTCCCCTGGCGTTCGAAGCCGGCTCCGATATCGGCGCCGCGCTGCGGCTGTGGCCATCGTGCCAAGTCGTCAAATGCCTGGTCACTTATCGCGCCGACGATCCGGCGGATTTGCGTCAGGCGCAGGAAACCGAACTGCTGAAGCTGCAATCGGCCTGCCAGACGAACGGACTCGAATGGCTGCTGGAAATCATCCCTCCCGACCGGGGTTCCAAGGACCACGATGCAGCCATAGCGGCCGCAATCGAGCGTCTCTATGGAATCGGCATCATGCCGGATTGGTGGAAACTGCCGCCGATGACGGCTCTCGCTTCCTGGCAAGCCGTGGCCAGCATCGTGCGCAAACACGATTCCCATTGCCATGGCATTCTGATCCTGGGCCTCGATGCGGACGAGACGGCGCTGCAGAAATCCTTCGCCGCCGCCGCCGGCGAGCCGCTCGTAAAGGGCTTCGCCATCGGACGATCGATATTCTGGGCCGTCGCCAAACAATGGTTCGCCGGCAGCGTCGACGATGCGGAAGCGATCGCGACGATCGAGAAGAACTACCGGCGCGTCCATTTGCTTTGGCAGACGGCGCGGCAGGCGGCGCAAACTCGTCCGACCACCTCGCCAAAGCACAGCAAGGCAGTCGCGTCCTAGGGTCGTCGAAGGGGCTACCGCTGAAAAGCGATGGTGCCCAGGGCCGGAATCGAACCAGCGACACTGCGATTTTCAGTCGCATGCTCTACCAACTGAGCTACCTGGGCGCACCGCAAACGAGCGGCCCGAACGCCATCTCGTTTTAAGTCCCGGTTGGTGCGGGACGCCAGCTTATAAAGGAGACGGCTGGACCTGTCCAGCATCCGGGGCTCAAGGGAAAAGCCTTTGCTTTCCTTGGCTTGCCGGTTATTTCGGCTGCGGCGGCTTCTCGCTCTGGCCCTCGCTGCCGGTGTCTTCCGGCGCCTCTTCGGTGGCAATGGCATAGCCCTCTTTCAGCCAGCGCCCCATGTCGATCTCGGCGCAGCGTTTGGAGCAGAACGGGCGGTACTGCTCCTGGCGCGGCTTGCCGCAGAGCGGACAGGGCGCGGGCTTCACCAGCCGCAGTTTGGGCGTCGTTGCCATGGGTCCTCTTAGAGCGGATTCACACGGTTAGTGCAGGGTCTGCACCGAGGTAATGCGCAATTCGCCGAGCTGCAAGCCTGCCCGCTTCAGCGCCGGCGCAACGTCGGCCTGCAGCGCGGCAGCCAGAGCCTCGCGCGTCGACGCACCCCACGAAGCCGCAACCGGCGTATTTGCGACCGCGGCGCGCAAGGCGCGTTCGATTTCGGTCTCGATCTGGCGGGCGACAAGCTCGGGCTTGGCATCGAACGTGCGCCAATAGGCGCCGGCATCGACCACCTGCCATGTGGCGCGCAATTCGAAGGTGGCGCGCGTCTTGTCGCTGCCGGCGATCGTGTGGCGGATGGTGGGCAGCGGTTGTGGCCGCAGATCGACCAGCACGATGCGGTCGAGCAGCGGAATGCGATAGACGCGGCCGGCATCGCTCACCACCCGCGTCAGCGTACCGCCGCGCAGCACCAGGGCGGCGCGGCCCGGCGCCAGCGCGGTGGTTTCGAAATACAGCACCCCCGCCAGCACCAGGCCGGAGATGAAAACCCCCAGCAAGCCCAGCCGCGTTATCAGCCGCTGGCGTCGGCGTTTGCGGAGCGCTTTCTCCTGCGCCGGGGTCAGATCGGTGGCGCTCATGTCGACGCGCGCTCCCGCAACAGTTCCGCCAAAGGCCGGCCACGGCGGGCGCGAGCGACTTCGACCAGACCCAGACGCGTCCAGCCCAGCACCTGGGTCGGCAGCGGATCGGCCGCCAGATGCAGCGCCAGCCGCCCCAGCACGCGATCGCGATCGGCCGCCTGGCGCAGGGTGATGAAATCGATCAGCACCGCGCCGCCGATATTGCGCAGGCGCAATTGCTGCGCCACCACTTCCGCCGCTTCGAGAT
>JAQSWP010000150.1 GCA_029266575.1 Alphaproteobacteria bacterium
GGATGCCGCCAGCCGCACCGGTATCGCCGATATCCGCGAACTGATCGAGGGTGTGCGCTTCAAGCCGGCTTCGGCGCGCTACAAGGTCTACATCATCGACGAAGTGCACATGCTCTCGACCCAGGCCTTTAACGGCCTGCTCAAGACGCTGGAAGAGCCGCCGCCGCATGTGAAATTCATTTTCGCCACCACTGAAATCCGCAAGGTGCCGGTAACGGTGCTGTCGCGCTGCCAGCGCTTCGATCTGCGCCGCATCGACGCCGACATGCTGGCCAAACATTTCACGACCATCGCGCAGACCGAAAAAGTCGAGATCGCGCCGGAAGCCATCGCGCTGATCGCCCGCGCCGCCGATGGCTCGGTGCGCGACGGGCTGTCGCTGCTCGATCAGGCCATCGCCCATGGCGGCGGCGTGGTCAGCGCCGATCAGGTGCGCGACATGCTGGGCCTGGCCGATCGCGGCCGCATCTTCGATCTGTTCGATTCGCTGATGGGTGGCGACATCCAGGCCGCGCTGGCCGTGCTCGATGATCTCTACAATGCCGGCGCCGATCCGGTCGTGGTCATGCAGGACCTGCTCGACCTGACGCATTGGCTGACGCGGCTGAAACTGGTGCCCGACGCCGGCAGCTCGGCGTTGACGCCGGAAGCCGAGCGTGTGCGCGGCCGCACCATGGCGGCCAAGCTGGTCATGCCGGTGCTGGCGCGCACCTGGCAGATGCTGCTGAAGGGCCTGCAGGAAACCCAATCGGCCCCGTCGCCGATTCGCGCCGCCGAAATGGCGCTGGTGCGCATCGCCTATGCCGCCGACCTGCCCAGCCCGGCCGAGGCGTTGCGCGGACTGTCGGGCAATGGTGACGGCGCCAAGCCCGCCGCGCCGGCACGTTCAGGCAATGCCGCCAGCGGCAACGGCGCGACCAATGCCGTGGGTCGCTCGACCGTCGGCATGCCGGCGCCCGGTGGCGGCGCCACGGCCAGCGCCGGGCTGGCCGTCGTCGCCCGCACCGAGCAGCCGCAGCCGGTCGCTGCCGCGCCGCAAGTAACCTTGCCCGCCACGGCGGACGCGGTGCTGGCGCTGCTGGAAGAAAAACGCGAAGGCATGCTGGCCAACCATTTCCTCAACAACGTGCATGTAGTGCGCTGCGAGCCTGGCCGGCTGGAATTCCGCCCGGCTCCGGGCGCGCCGTCCGATCTGGCCAACAAATTGGGCGAGACGCTGACGCGGCTGACCGGCACGCGCTGGGTCGTCTCGGTCGCGCGCGAAGGCGGCGAGGCCACCCTGGCGGCGCAACGCGCCACCAAACAGGCGGCTGATCGCGCCTCGGCCACGGCGCATCCGCTGGTGCAGGCGGTGTTGGCGGCGTTTCCGCATGCCACCATTGAGCGTGTGCGCCCGCGCAATGCCGGGGGCGAGGCCGAGGGCGTGGTTGCGGCGGCGGACGAGGACGATTTCGGCTATGACCGGCCGCTGGATGAAGACGAGTTGTAGGAGATAGCGACGATGGACCTTCAGGAGATCATGAAGCAGGCGCAGATCATGCAGGCCAAGATGCAGGAGCTGCAGGCGCGCTCGCAGACCATGGAAGCCACCGGCCAGTCCGGCGGCGGGCTGGTCAAGGCCACAGTCAACGGCGTCGGCGAAGTGCGCAGTGTCGAAATCGATGGCTCGCTGCTGAAGCCGGACGAGAAATCCATGGTCGAGGATCTGATCGTTGCGGCTCTCAATGATGCGCGCAGCAAGGTAGGCGCCGTCATGCAGCAGGAAATGGCCAGGCTGACCCAGGGCATGCCGCAGCCGCCGGGCGGCTTCAAGCTGCCGGGGATGTAAGCGAGCCGCCGCTGCCCGCGATGGTCCTTCCTGTCAGCGATGCCGATGTGGCGAATGCTTTGCGCGCCTACGGCCTGCATCTACGGCGTCGCCGCATTCTCGATCAGATGTCCAACATGGAATTCTCCGGCGCTGCTGGTGGCGGGAAGGTGAACGTCGTTGTCAATGGCAAGGGCGATCTGCACAAAATCGCGATCGATCCTGCCCTGATGGCGCCCGATGCAGCTGCGTCCCTGGGAGAATTGATCGTCGTCGCCGCGCGGCTTGCCTGCCAGCAGCGCGAGGCCGCAGCGCGACACGCATTGATCCAGGCCGGCCTCGATCCCGAAGGAAACGACCAGTGACCGGCCCCGAAATCGACCGCCTGATCCAGCTGCTGGCGCGGCTGCCAGGTCTGGGCCCACGCTCGGCGCGGCGGGTGGCGTTGCATCTTTTGAAGCGGCGCGAAGTGCTGCTGCAGCCGCTGGCCGCGGCGATGACCGATGCGGCGGAAAAAGTGCAGCCGTGCAGCCAGTGCGGCAATCTCGACACGATCGATCCGTGCGCCATCTGCGCCGATCCGCGCCGCGATCCTTCCATCATCTGCGTGGTCGAAGAGGTGGCCGATCTGTGGGCGCTGGAGCGGGCGCGCATTTTCGCCGGCCGCTATCATGTGCTGGGCGGCACCCTGTCGGCTCTGGACGGCGTCGGGCCGGAAGATCTCAATATCGGCCCCTTGCTGGGCCGCGCGCGCCAAGCCGCAGTGCGCGAAGTGGTCATCGCGACCAACGCCACCACCGACGGCCAGACCACGGCGCATTATCTCACCGACCGGCTGGCCGATTGCGACGTCAGCGTCACGCGGCTGGCTTACGGCGTGCCTGTAGGCGGCGAACTCGACTATCTCGACGACGGCACCTTGGCGGCGGCGCTCAAGGCGCGGCGGGCCTTCTAAAAAATCGGCCCGCCTCACGAGCCAGCAATACTAAGCGCTAGTCGCGTCGGCGGTTGGGCCGCTGCTGCTGCGGCGCGTTTTCGGCGGCCGCCAGTTCGGCGCGGACCTTGACCACAGTGGCGTCCTTGGCGTCGATCTTCTCGGCATCGGCCACCGCTTTCTCCGCCGCCTCGAAGTTCTGCCGCCGGATATTGTTCCGGGCGGTGGCGACCAGGCGCGCAATATTCAATTCCTTGCGCACGGCGACGACGGCGGACGCTTTGGCGTCGATCTTCTCGGCCGCGCTGACCGCGGTTTCGGCGGCCGGGAAATCACCACGCGCGATGGCGGCTTTGGCATCGGCGACCGGTTTCGACGGATCGGGCTTCGGCGCGGCCGCGGGCGGCGTTGCTGGGGCAGCAGGAGTGGCCGGCGGTGGTGCTGCCGCGACCGGCGGCTGCGTCGGCGGTGTCGCAGGAGCGGGCGCCGGCATCGGCGCATTGCCGGTCTGGCCCGGCGTGGCGCGACGCTCTTCGGCCAGCCGCGCGGTGCGCGGCGCCCATCCGGCATCGGTCGGATAGCGCTTGGTGGCGTCGGCCAGCAGGCGTTCGGCATCGGCATATTGCTTGCGCTGCAAGGCGGCATCGATCGAGGCCTGCATCGCCTTGATCTCGGACGCCTGGCGGGCGCGATCGGCCTTGGCGCGCTCAAGCTCGGCGTTGGCGCTGGCGAGCTCCGGCAGGCGCGGCGCCAGCGTGTTGGCCTCGGTAAGCGCGCGCTCGGCGGCGGCGAAATCGCCCTGCGTGGTGCTGCGCCGCGCCGTCGTCACCAGCTCCAAGGCTCGGACGGTGCGGGCACGCTGCTCGGCGCCCTGGCGGTCGTCGCCGCGGCGGGCGGCGGCGCTGCGGCCCTGCAATTCGTCCCATACCGGGTAGCCGGCGTAGCGGCGGCGGCCGTCGGCGATGGCACGTTCGGCTTCGTCGTACTGGCGGCGCTGGAATGAGGCCTCGATGGCTGCGATCAACAGCCGCATCTCGTCCTGCTGACGCTCGGCCGCGATGCGCCGGCGGCTGAGTTCGGCCCGCGCCTGGTTGATTTCGGGGAAGCCCGGGGCTGCGCGGTCGGCGCGTTCGAGCTGACGCTCGGCTTCGGCGAATTCGCCGCGCGTCATGGCCTGCCGCGCGTTGGCGATGAAGCCGCGCGCCTGCGTCAGACGAGCCTGCCAGGCGGCGGCGCTGCGCATCTGGTCCAGCCGCCGCGCGCGGCTGCGATATTCGTCGTCCTGGCTGAAGCGTTGGCCGTAATCGCCCAGCAAACGTTCGGCTTCCCACAATTGTTCGTTGCTCAGGGCCTGGTCGATCGCCGCCTGGTACTGGTAGCGCTCGCGATAGCGCTGGCGCCGCTCGGTGCGCAACTCGGCGATCTCCTGACGGGCGCGCGCTATGTCGGCAAAGCCCGGTGCCTGCTTGTCGGCGTCCTGCAGCATCGCTTCGGCGCTGGCGAATTCGCCGACCCGGGCGAAACGCCAGGCCTCGTCGATCAGCCGCTCCGCCTCGGCGCGGCGGATCTGCGCGTCGCGCTCGGCCCGCGCCCGGGTGAGTTTCTGCTGCAAAGGCGTCCAGGTGGCGTCGCGGGCAAAGCGCCGGTTGGCGTCGGCCAGCAGCCGGTCGGCATAGGCGAAATCGCCCGCAGCAATGGCTTGATCGATCGTCGAAGCGAGCGCATTGCGATCGGCATTGGAGGGCGGCGCCGGTACGACCGGCGGCGCGGCGGGCGCGGGAGCTGCCGCCTGCTGTTGCGGCGTCGGGAAATCGGACAACCGGATCGTGCTTTCCGTGCATGTCAACTGGTCGCTGATCCCGGGCTCGGCCTGGGCGCAGGACAAGGCCTCGCCCGAGCGATCGCGCAGCCAGGCGACGTTCTGGCCGTCCTTGTGGCCGGTGCCCATGGAGAGGAGAAATCTCTCGCGGTCGCGGGTCAGCGGCATTTCCGAACAGTCGCTGTCGGAGCACCAGAGCAACTGGGCGCGGCCCTTGCGCTCGTCGAGCTGGCGCAGCAGGGCGATGCGCGTCAGCACCCGGTCGCCGTCCTTGACCTGGTAGACGCCCAGCGAAGAGGTGGGACCGACCGCGGCATCGAGCTTCTCGCAGCGCGTGTCTTCGCAGGACAGGACGACAGGCCGGCCTTTTTGCAGATTGGCCTGGCTGTACGACAGGAAGTAGCGCCGGCCGGCATAGCCCAGCGGTTCGATCGTCGCTTGCTTGAGATCCCTGTCGGCGACGCCGTCGATTTTCACCGGCTTGCAGAACGTGTCGCCGCGGCAGATCCACGGCATGCCATCGAGGCGGAAGACGTGCTTGACCTCGACCGGGTCGAACAACAGCGCGGCATAGTTTTCCGGCGGATAGGCAGGCGTTTGCGCCGCTGCGCCATTGGCGAACGCCACCGTAGCGGCTGTTGCCAGAACGAGTCTGGAAAGAATTCCAAACAACGCGCCTGGTTTGTCGCGTGTGATCGGCCGATGCATTCGTTTCGCCCCTGGTTGCGTCGACAGCAAAACGTCCGGCACGGTGTCCCGTTCCGGTGCCGAAAAAAAACGCGGGACCCTGCGATCCCGCGTTTCGTTTCTGGGCCGATGCTCCGACTAGAATGCCAGGTTCTCCTTCAGCAGCACCCATTTGCCGTTCTGGATCTGCTGCAGCTGGGTTGGAATCGACATCAGGTGGTTGTCCTTGGAGAACTTGATCGGCGCGGTGCCGAAGATGTTGGAGTAGCCCTTGCCGCTCTCCAGCGCCTCCAGCAGGGTCTTGCCGTTCAAGCCCTTGCCCGCCTGCTCGGCGAACCAGGCAAACGTCATCACTCCGTTATAGCCGTAGATCACCTGCGTGGTGGGCTCGCTGCCGTACTGCTTCTTGTACGCCTCGAACCATTCCTTGACCTTGCCCTTGACCGTATCTTCGTAAGGCATCGCGAAGAGGCCGGCGGCGTAGAAACCTTCGACCACGTCCTTGCCCAGCATCGGCACCTCGACCACGTTGGCCGCCGCCGAGCCTAGGAACACCGGATTCCACTGCAGCCGCTTGGCTTCGGCCATGGCGCCGATGGTCTCGCGGATGATGGTGCCCAGCACGACGAGATCGCAGCCTTCCGACTTCATCTTGGCGATCTGCGAGGAGAACTCCGACGCGCCGCGCTTATAGCTGGTGATGGCGGCCGGCGTCAGCTTCATGGCCTTGGCCTGCGCCTCGAAGCCGTCGATGACGTTCTTGCCGAACTCGTCATCCTGGTACATGACGCAGGGCTTGGTGAGCTTCTTCTCCTCGATCAGCGCCTTCATGGTGGCGCGAACCGAATCGGCATAAGGCAGGGTGATGGCGAATTTCAGCCGTTCCTGCGGCCTTGCCTTGTCCACCGTCCAGGTGAATTCGGCCGAAGTAATCGGGAAGAGCTGGAACACCCCGGCATCGAGCACCGTATCCTGCGGCGCCAGCGTCGTCGGCGAGCCCAAGGTGCCGATCATGGCGAAGACCTTGTCGCGCTCGATCATCTTTTGCGATGCCAGCACGGCGCGCTTGGGATCGTAACCGCTGTCCTCGATCACCAGCTTGAGCTTGCGCCCGTTGATGCCGCCCTTGGCGTTGATCTCCTCGACCGCCATCTTCATGCCGTTGGCGGTCGGCACGCCAAAGGCCTTGATCGGGCCGGACAGGTCCTGATGCGTGCCGATGACGATTTCGCTGTCGCTGACGCCTTGGTTGGCGAATTTCTGCGCCCAGGCCGTGCCGGCCAGCGCGCTGCCGGCCATCAGCACGGCGGCGATTGCAGCGCCCTTCGTCCACATTTTCCGCATGACTACTCCTCCTGGCTAAGCTCGAAACGATGCCCGTTTCGCGGCAGAGAATAGCGTTGGGGATACGGAGCGCCAGCACGGCGCAGCCTGGCCGCGCGACTGGCGGATTTGCGTTCCGCTTCGCGAGAGAGGCTTCAAGCCAGGGTGCGGATTTTGGGCTCACGGTTCCACTGGCGAGTTGCCGCTGGCTTTATAATGGCCGCGGCGCCCGTGGATAGCTCGACCACATCAGGACCATTCGGCAATGACGGAAGGGTCGATCTCCTGCGCCAGAGCCACCGGCCGGCGTCGCGCGAACTCGTCGGCGTTCCTTTGTTTCAGGGCCCAAACCGCCGCTCCACGCACCAAAGGCGAGGGATCGCCGAGTAAAGCCTCGATAGCCAATGGCGCCGCTGGATCGGCGGAATTGCCCAGCGCGATCGCCACATTGCGCAGGAAACGCTCGCGGCCGATGCGCTTGACGGGCGAGCCTCTGAAGATCGCACGGAAAGACGGATCGTCGAGCCGGGCCAGCTCGGCCAGAACGGGCGCCTGACGATCCGCCGGCGCTTGCAGCAAAGCCTCGCGGCCGGCCTGGGCGAATTTGTTCCAGGGACAGACCGCCAGGCAATCGTCGCAGCCATAGATGCGATTGCCCATGGCGGCGCGGAACTCGACCGGGATCGGGCCTTTGTGCTCGATGGTGAGATAGGAGATGCAGCGTCGCGCATCGAGCTGGTAAGGCGCGGGAAAAGCAGCCGTCGGACAGATGTCGAGACACGCCTGGCAGGTGCCGCAATGATCGATCTCGGCCTGGTCGGGCGGCAGTTCGAGCGAGAGATAGATTTCGCCCAGGAAGAGCCACGAGCCGAATTCGCGTGACACCAGATTGGTGTGCTTGCCCTGCCAGCCAATGCCGGCCCGCTGCGCCAGCGGCTTTTCCATTACCGGCGCGGTATCGACGAAGACTTTCAACTCCGCACCGAACTCGCGATGGATCCAGCCGCCCAGCGCCTTCAGCTTCTTCTTGATCAGATCGTGATAGTCGCGGCCTTGTGCATAGACGGAGATCGCCGCTCGCTCCGTCTGCCGGAGAACCTCCAGCGGATCGGTCTGGGGCCCGTAGTTCAGCCCCAGCGCCACGATGGTCCTGACATCGGGCCATAGCACCAGCGGATCGCCGCGCCGCGCGGCCGTCTCTTGCATCCACTCCATATCGCCATGCCGGCCGTCGTGCAGATAGAAACCGAGCAGGTCCTTCTCGCGGGTCGAAGGCGAGGGGGCGGCGAACCCGACGGAGTCGAAACCCTCGGCGCGGGCGCGTTCGGCGATCGCAGCCTTGATGGCGTCGGCTGTTGGCGGAATCTTCATCCCCGCCCGCGATAGGACGGCACGCCCTGTTCGGGCAGCCAGACGTTCTTCGGCAGCCGGCCTTGCTGGAAGAAGACATCGATCGGCATGCCGCCGCGCGGATACCAGTAGCCGCCGATGCGCAGGAATTTCGGCTTGGTCACC
>JAQSWP010000311.1 GCA_029266575.1 Alphaproteobacteria bacterium
CTGGGCGAATCGGGCCTCTCCAAGCTCGAGCGCGAGATGATCGCCGTGGTCGTCTCCAGCGCCAATCGTTGTTACTATTGCCTGGTGGCGCATGGCCAGGCGGTGCGGCAGATCTCGGGCGACCCGCAGCTGGGTGAAATGATGGTGATGAACTACCGCGTCGCCGAACTCGACGCCCGCCAGCGCGCCATGCTGGATTTCGCCTGGAAGCTGACGATGACGCCGTTCGACGTCGGCGACGCCGACCGCGCCGCGCTGCGCAAGGCCGGCTTTTCCGACCAGGACATCTACGATATCGGCGACACCGCCGCCTTCTTCAACATGACCAACCGGCTGGCGCACGCCACCGACATGATGCCCAACGCCGACTACCACGCCATGACACGCTGAACAGGGAGGCCGACATGCAGACCGAGTACGCCGAGATCGCCAAGTCGCTGCAGCTCTATTTCGACGGTTTCTACAACGGCGACGTCGCCATGCTGAAGCGCGTCTTCCATCCCGCCTGCCATCTGTCCAATGCCAGCGACGGCAAGCTGGCCCATGACGACATGGAAACGGTCTATGCCCGGGTCGCCGGCCGCGCCTCGCCGGCCAGGAACAACGAGATCCGCCGCGACGCGGTGCTCGGCATCGACGTTTCCGGTCCGGTCAGCGCGCTGGCCCGGGTGCAGATCGCCATCGGCCCGCGCCTGTTCACCGATTACCTGAACCTGCTGAAGATCGACGGCGAGTGGCGCATCATCGCCAAGGTGTTCTCATGGGTGAGCTTGCAGGCGGCAACGCAGAAACAGGCGGCCGAGTAATCGATGGCGCGGATCGGGCCGGTATTCGTCTCGCACGGCTCCGCACCAGTTCCTGCGCGGGCTTGGCAACAGCATCGGCCGGCCGCGCGCCATCCTGTGCGTCTCGGCGCATTGGGAGAGCGAGCTGCCCGAGATTTCCGGCGCCGAACAGCCCGAGACCATCCACGATTTCGGCGGCTTCCCGGCCGAACTGTACCAGCTGCAATATCCAGCGCCGGGCGCGCCGGAGATCGCCGAGGAAGCCATCGGGCTGCTCGCCGAGACCGGCATCACGGCCGAGATCGATCCCGGCCGCGGGCTGGATCATGGCGCCTGGGTGCCGTTGATACTGATGTATCCGCAAGCCGACGTTGCGGTGACGCAGATTTCCATCCAGCACCGCAAGGGCGCGGCCTGGCATTACGATCTTGGCCGCGCGCTGGCGCCCTTGTGCGACGACGACGTGCTGGTGCTGGGGTCCGGCTCGATCGTGCACAACCTGCGCGGCCTGCGCCCGGCCAATGGACAGACCGAGGACTGGGCGCGCGATTTCGAGCAATGGGCGCATCAGGCCATCGTCACGGGCGATCCGCAGGCACTGACGCAGTATCGCGACACGGCGCCCGGCGCGGTGCAAAGCCATCCGCGCGACGAACACCTGCTGCCGCTGCTGGTGCCGTTCGGCGCCGCCGGCGGCAAACCGGGCCGCGCGCTGCATCGCAGTTTCGAGCTGGGCAATCTCGGCATGGGCGCCTGGGGCTGGGCGTAACGCCGACTCATGTCCCTCCCCCGCAAGGGGGGAGGGAATACGAGCAAACACCTTTAATAGAGCGAGCGAATCATGGGCCGTTTTCTTTCCGTGCTGCTGGCCGTCATTGGCGGCCTTACCGTGCTGCTGATCGTTGTTGCCGTGGCCGCCAGCCTGTGGTTCTCGCCCAGCGCGCCGACGCCGCCCGATCGCATCGTGCTGAAGCTCGACCTGCGCGTGCCGCCGGTGGAGGCCGAAAGCAGTAGCGCGCTGGAAGCGCTGCTGGCCGACCCCAAGCCGATCCTGGCCGACATCGTGACGGCCCTGATGCAGGCGCGGCTCGACAGGAAAGTCGCCGGGCTGATCCTGGTCACGGGCGATCAAAGCCCGGGCCTGGCGTCGGTGCAGGAGCTGCGCGAGGCGCTGGCCGCCTTCCGCGCCGCCGACAAGTTCGTGGTGTCCTTCGCCCATGCCTTCGGCGAGGGCGACAACGGCACCGGCTCCTACTATCTCGCCTCGGCCGGCGAGATCTGGCTGCAGCCCAGCGGCGATCTGGCGCTGGTCGGCATCGCCGTCGAGACGCCGTTCCTGAAAGGCGCGCTCGACAAGCTTGGCGTCGAAGTCCAGGGCGGGCAGCGCCAGGAATTCAAGGGCGCGCCCTACTCCGCCACCCAGACCGACTACATCGCGCCGCACCGGCAGAATATGCAAGGCGTCGTGGACAGCCTGTTCGGCCAGATCGTCGGCGACATCGCCAAGGCGCGCAACATTCCGGCCGACGAGCTGCGCCGGCTGATCGACCGCGCGCCGCTTTCCGCCGCCGACGCCAAGCTGGCCAATCTGGTCGATCGCATCGGCTACTGGGACGAGGTCGAGACCTCGGTGCTGCAACAGGCCGGCGCGCGCGCAGGATTGTTCGCGATCGAAGACTACATGCAGGTGATGAAGAAGCCGTTCGCCAGCGGCCCGGTGGTGGCGCTGATCAGCGGCAGCGGCGCCATCGTGCCGGGCGAGAACGCCTATAGCCTGGCGAGCGGCAGTGGCCTGCTGGGAGCGGACGCCGTCACTGCCGCCTTGCGCGAGGCGGCCGAAGACCCCGCCATCCGCGCCGTGGTGCTGCGCATCGATTCGCCGGGCGGCTCCTATGTCGCTTCCGACACCGTCTTCCGCGAAGTGGCGCGCACGCGCAGCCGCGGCAAGCCGGTGATCGTCTCGATGGGCGACACGGCGGCGTCGGGCGGCTATTTCATCGCGCTGCCCGCCGACCTGATCGTGGCCTCGCGCGCCACCATCACCGGTTCGATCGGCGTCTTCAGCTACAAGCCGGTGCTGGACAAGGCGCTGGCCGATATCGGCGTCAATGTCAGCCCCATCACGGCCGGCGCCAATTCCAACATGAATTCGCTGTTCCGCCGCTTCACGCCCGAACAGGCGGCCGCCGTCGAGCGCTCGCTGGATCGCGTCTATGCCGATTTCACCAAGCGCGTGGCCGATGCGCGCAAGCTCTCGCCACAACAGGTCGATCAGGTGGCGCGCGGGCGCATCTGGACCGGGCAGGACGCCAAGCGCGTCGGGCTGGTGGACGA
>JAQSWP010000151.1 GCA_029266575.1 Alphaproteobacteria bacterium
GCGCCCAATTGCTCGCTGAATTCCGGCGAGAACGTGCCCCAGCTCTTGAAGCGTTCCGGCGCCCGGTCCCTGGGCACCGCCACGAGCAGAAATTCGCGCACTTCCCGCCGCAATTTCTCGGCTTCCGGCGGCAGAACCAGCGGCGGAAAGGATAGGGCGGCAGGCTGAACCGACATTTCATTCACCTCTTGCGTCGGCCGACCGTATCACGTTGGATCGCCGCTGCGGAATGCGCCGGTATGCGCTGAACCGCAGATCGGAACTGCACGATCGATGCGCGGCTTGAGCTTTACTCCGCCGACATCCGTCACATAATCTCGCCGCCCTGCATTGGACCCGAGGAGCGCTTCATGGCCGAGAACATCATTTACAAGAAGGACGGGCACATCGTCACCGTGACCCTCAATCGGCCGGAAATCCGCAATGCGATCTCCGACGACGACATGATCGCCGATCTGGTGACCGCGATCGAACGCATCAATGCCGATAACGAAGTGCGTTGCGCCATCCTCACCGGCGCCGGCACCGCGTTCAGCTCCGGTGGCAACGTCAAGAAAATGCGCGACGGCGGCGGCATGTTCGCGGGCTCGCCCTACGGCATTCGCAACGGCTACCTGCAGGGCATCCAGCGCATTCCCGCGGCGATGTACGAGCTGGACGTGCCGATCATCGCGGCGGTCAACGGTCCCGCGATCGGCGCCGGTTGCGACCTGACCTGCATGTGCGACATCCGCATCGCCGGCAGGAGCGCCAAATTCGCCGAGAGCTTCGTCAAGCTCGGCATCATTCCCGGCGACGGCGGCGCCTGGTTCCTGCCGCGCGCGGTCGGTGCGTCAAAGGCGCGCGAAATGGCCTTCACCGGCGACATGGTCGATGCCGACGAGGCGCTGCAGTGCGGCCTGGTATCCAAGGTCGTGGAAGACGACAAGCTGCAGGACGCGGCCATGGCGCTGGCCAAGCGCATCGCCGCCAATCCGCCGCACGCGCTGCGCATGGCCAAGCGCCTGCTGCGCGAGGGCGAGCGCACCACCTTGCATACGCTGCTCGACATGTCGGCCTCGATGCAGGCGCTGGCGCACAAGACCGAAGATCACAAGGAAGCGGTGGACGCTTTTCTCGAGAAGCGGGCTCCGGTATTCAAGGGCAAATGAGCCAGGACGAACGTCAACCTGTCGTCGCCGCCAATCGCGTCTTCTACAAGGCATTTTCCGAGCGCGATTTTGCGGCCATGGATGGTTTGTGGGCGCGGCGATCGCCGGTCGCCTGCATCCATCCCGGCTGGCCGCCGATTTTCCAGCGCGAGAACGTGATGGCAAGCTGGCGCGGCATTCTGGGCAACGAACAACAGGCAACGGTGACGTGTTCGGACGAGCGCGTGCTGATCAACGGCGACACCGCCATCGTCATCTGCACCGAGAAGGTCGCCGGCAACGCCCTGGTGGCGACCAACATCTTCGCGCGCGAGGATGGCGCCTGGCGGATGATCCATCACCAGGCCGGACCCCGTCCGGCCGAGGAGCCGAAAAAGCAGAAGGAAGAACCCGCCAGCAAGCGGATTCTCCATTAGCTTTTACCGCTTCCACCCCTGCAGCCGGCGCGCCGCTTCGGCCATTTCCGCCGTCGCGCCGGCAAAGGAGATCCGCAACGTGCCATGCCCGCGCTGGCGGTCGAAATCCAGCCCCGGCGTGGCCGCCACGCCGGCTTCCACCAGCATGCGCCGGCAGAAATCGCGGCTGTCGTTGCTCAGATGCGAGACATCGGCATAGAGATAGAAAGCGCCGTCCGGGATCGTCAGCCGGTCAAGGCCGGCTTTCGGCAATTCGGCCAGCAGCAGGTCGCGGTTCTCGCGATAGCGCCGTACATGCCCATCCAGTTCTTCCTTGCAGTCGAACGCGGCGACGGCGGCAAGCTGCGACAGCGCCGGCGCCGAGATGAACAGGTTTTGCGCCAGGCATTCGATGGCGCGCAGCATGTCGGGCGGCACCACCATCCAGCCCAGACGCCAGCCGGTCATGGAAAAATATTTCGAGAAACTGTTGATGACGATGGCGCTGTCCGAACACGCCGCCGCGGTGACGATCTCGCCGCCGAAGACGATGCCATGATAGATCTCGTCGGAGATCAGCCTGATGCCATGGACATGGCAGTAATGCGCCAGCGCCTGCATCTCCGCTTCCGAGACTGTCGTACCGGTGGGATTGGACGGGCTGGCGACGATCAACCCTGCCACCTTCCCTGCCCGCCGCAGCAGATCGACGGTCGGCTGGTATTTATGATCGGTGTCGGTCAGCAGATCGACCGGCTCGAAACCCAGCGCGGAGAGGATGTTGCGATAGGCCGGATAGCCGGGCGCCGCCAGCGCCACGCGGTCGCCATGCTCGAAGGACGACAGGAAGGACAGCAGGAAGGCGCCAGAGGAGCCTTGCGTCACCACCACCCGTTCCGGCGGCAGCGCCAGACCATAGGTGTCGCGGTAATGGCCGGCGATACGCTCGCGCAACGCCGGAATGCCTAACGCATCGACATAGCCGATGCGATCGCGATCCAGCGCCGCCTTGGCCGCCTCGATCACGCCTTTTGGCGCGCTGGTGCTGGGCTGGCCGACCTCGAGATGGACGATGTGCTGGCCCTGGATTTCGCGCTCGTAGGCCGCGCGCATCACGTCCATGACGATGAAGGGCGAAACGCTCGCCGCCCGCTGCGACACGCGTAAAGTCATGGTGCCGGCTACCGCGATGCAGGCGCGCTGAGCGCCAGACCGTTGCCACGCGGATCGTTGGCCACGCTGCAGGAGTTGCGCTGCTCATGCAGGCCCTGGGAACAGAAGATCGCGCTGACCTGGCCCAGCGCCGGCAATTCCTCGACGACATGCCCGCGAGCGCGCAGCACCGCGGCCGCGGCGGGCTCGGCAAAGGTGCGATCCGGCAGGCCCGGATGCAGCACGCGCGGCATGCTCATGGCCTGAGATAGCTGCCGCTTCAGCAACATGGCGTTGGCCGCCACCTGCGTCAGGACAGCTGGGCCGGACGTGCCACCCGATGCCGCACCGGCAAAGAAGAAGTCGCCGGTATTGACGTTTGCCACCAGCATGGGGCCGAGCGCGGCGGCGCCGCGGCCGTTGACCCCAGGCGCCGGTGCGATCAGCACGCCGGTACTGCCCGCCACCCGCGCGCCGCCAAAGAAGCCATTGGTGGTGAAGGCGCAGGCGACCGCGTTGGCGAAGCGGTCGACCGTCACCAGCACCGAAGCCGGCGCATCATTGGGCCGCGGCTGCGGTGGGCGCGGCAAGGCGCCGACCGGCGTCGCTTGGTCGGCGCGATAGCTCGACAGCAATGTGTCGATCTGCGTCCGCGACAGCATGGCCGCCGGATCGCCGACGAAATTGTCGCCCTGGTCGAGCCAATGGCTGCGCTCGGTATAGGCGCGCTTGGACATCTCGGCGATGACATGCGGATAGTTCTGCTCGTTGGCGTTCTGGTACGCATCGCGGCTTTCCAGCAGGCTCCACATCTGCGCGCTCAGCAGGCCGCCGCCCGCCGGCGGCGCGGCAAAATAGACTTGGTGATTGCCCCATTTTACGGTGATGGGCTGCGACCAGATCGGAATCTGATCGCGCATGTCCTCCATGCTAAGCTGGCCGCCGGCGCCGCGCACGGCCTGCACGTAGTTCCGCGCCAGAGGTCCGGTATAGAGCTCGCCCGCACCGCGCAGCCTGATATTGCCCAAGGTGCCGGCCAGATCCTCCTGCACCCAGGGATCGCCTTCGCGAAGCAGCCGCCCATCGGCGGTCGAGAATGCCCGTCGCGTCGTCGCATCCTGCTGGATGGCGCTGGCGGCAACCTGCAGATCGGCGATCAGCGCCCGCGGCGCGATGGTGCCCAGCCGCGCCAGCCGTTCGCCCGGCGCAACCAACTCCTCCCAGCGCACCGCGCCGTAGCGTGCGTGCAGCGCCGCCATGCCGCGCGCATTGCCCGGCACGCCAACCGGCACGCCGCCGGCATTGGTAGCGCTGGCGGCCGGCACTTTGGTGAGGAAGCTCAGCGCCTCCGTTTTGCGCGCCTTGGAGTTGTGCACCAGGCAGGCGCCGCCGCCGCCGAGGCTGGCGCTCGACGGCAAGGTCGCCGCCATGGCGAAATAGGTCGCCACCGCCGCATCGACCGCGTTGCCGCCTACCGCGAGAATGTCGCGGCCAATCTCCGCCGCGCGCGGCGAATCCGACACCACGCCGCCGTAGAAGCCCTCGACCTGCCCCAGCTTGCCTTCGGGCGGATTGGAATCGCCGCAGGCCAGCAACGCCAGGCAGGTCGCAGCCGACGCCATAAAACAGCCGGATTTCTGCAACAGGTGAGTTTGACGGGAACGGGGGGCAGCACTAGGTTGATCGGCGAGGCACATCCGCATGATTTTATTCCGGCGCGTCGTTGCTGTTCTGGCTCTTTCGGCGCTGATGATGCCGACTGTCGCGTTGTGGCAGGCGGCATCAGCCCAGTCGCGCGAGAAGATATCACTAATCCGTGATGCGGAAATCGAAAATGCCATTCGAGCCTATGCCCGCCCGCTGTTCGAAGCGGCCGGGCTGGAGAACGATGCGGTCAACGTCCACATCGTCAACGATCCGTCGCTGAATGCTTTTGTGGCGGGCGGCCAGCGGCTGTTCTTGTTCACCGGCCTGCTGATGAAGGCGACCAGCGCAGGCCAGGTGCGCGGCGTCATCGCGCATGAGACCGGCCACATCGCCGGCGGTCATCTCGCTCGCCTGCAGGAGCAACTCGAAAGCGCCAGCATCGAAAACATTCTCGAGATGCTGCTGAGCGCGGCGGCGATAGCCGGTTCAGCCATGGGCGGGGCGCAGACCGGAACCAATCGCACCGGCGGGCCGCCGGTCGGCATCGCCCAGCGCAATCTCTTCACCTATACCCGCACCCAGGAGCAGGCCGCCGACCAGGCTGCGGTGATGCTGCTTGACCGCATCGGACAATCCTCGCAGGGACTGCACGACTTCACCGCCATGCTGCTGCAGCAGGAGCTGGTTGCCGGCCTGCGTCCCGATGTCTATCTGCGCACCCATCCGCTGACCCAGGAACGCGTGGCTTTCCTGCGCCAGCACGTCGAGACCTCGCGCTTCAGCAACGTGCCGGTGCCGCCGCAGCTTGAGATCATGCACGAGCGCGTCGTCGCCAAGCTCTATGGCTTCATCGATCCCGCCCAGGCGCTGCGCAAATATCCCGCCGGCGACAACAGCGTCGGCGCCCGCTATGCCCGCTCCATTGCCTTCTACCGCTCCGGCAATCTGCCCGAAGGGATTGGCCTGATCGACGGCCTGATCCGGCAGATGCCAAACGATCCCTATTTCCACGAGCTGCGCGCGCAGATGCTGTTCGAGAACCAGCGCATCGGCGAATCTATCCCCTCCTACGAGCGCGCCGTGGCGTTGCTGCCGCAGAACGGCCTGCTAAAGATCGAACTGGCGCAGGCGCTATTGCAGAACCCCAACCAGCAGCAATTGGTTCGCGCGCAAAAATTGCTGGAAACCGTCGATCAGCGCGAGCGCGACAGCGCCTACTGGCGGCAGATGTCGATGATTTACGACCAGACCGGCAATCTCGGCATGCGCGCTTTGGCGCTGGCCGAGCTCGCCTATGCCCGTGGCGATCGCGTCGATGCGGGACGTCACGCCACCGCCGCCGAGCAGAACCTGAAATTCGGTACGCCGGCCTATCAGCGCGCACAAGACATCAAATTCCTGGCCCAAAGGCCAAAACGCAATTAGTCGCGGGAGAATTCATGTTCATTCGAGTGCTGGCCGCAACGGCCTTCTGCCTCTCACTGACGCCAGCGCTGGCGCAAACGCCCGCCGCGCCGGATCGTGCTGCGATCGAAAGGATCGTGCGCGACTATCTGCTGCAAAATCCCGAAGTGCTGGTCGAGGCGATGAACGAATTGCGCCGCCGTCAGGAACTGGCGGCCGGCGAGGCATCGAAGCAGGCGATCGGCGAATACAAAAAGGAACTGTTCGAGGATGCCGCCTCACCGGTGGGCGGCAACGCCAAGGGCGACGTCACCTTGGTCGAATTCTTCGATTATCACTGCGGCTACTGCAAGCAGGTGCACGAGCCGATGCTGAGCCTGATGCGCGAGGACAAGAATCTGCGCGTCGTCTACAAGGAGATGCCTATCCTGGCCCCCGAATCGCGTATTGCCGCCGCCGGCGCGCTGGCCGCCCAGAAGCAGGGCAAGTACGTCGAGATGCACAACGCGCTGATGAGCGCGCGCGGCAAATTGACAAAGGATCGCGTGCTGGCGCTGGCCAAGGAACAGAAGCTCGACGTCGCCAGGCTCGAAAAGGACATGGAGACGCCGGAAATCCAGGGCGCCATCGACCGCAATCTGAAACTGGCCCAGGCGATCGGCGTCGACGGCACGCCGGCCTTCATCATCGGCGATCAGTTCGCGCCCGGCGCGCTGCCGATCGAGCAATTGCGCGAGATGGTGGCGCAGGCGCGCAAGAAGTAGCCGCTAGGGTTCGAAATCCGCCTGTTTCGACGGCTGCGCCTTGTCGAAAGCCTCAAGCTTCATACAAGCCTCGAAAATCTTCATCAGCGTCGGATACCGCGATAGATCGACGCTGAAACGCTTGGCGCCGATCACCTGCGGCACCAGGCATGTATCGGCCAGGGTCGGCGTATCGCCATGCGAATAGCGGCCGGTGCCGGCGGTCCAGGTCAGCATGTCCTCGTAAGCCTGCAAACCGACCTCGTTCCAGTGCCGCGCCCAGGCGAAGCTGCCGGCCTCGTCCTGGCCGTAGGTTTCGCGTACATGCTTCAGCACGCGCAGATTCTGCAGTGGATGAATCTCGCAAGCCGGGATCATGGCCAGCGCCCGTACCCTTGCGCGATCGACAGGATTTTTCGGCAGCAGCGGCGGGTTGGGATGGGTCTCTTCCAGATACTCCATGATCGCCAGCGACTGGGTCAGAAGCGCGCCGTCGTCGAGCTGCAGCGTCGGTAGCAGCTTCTGCGGATTGAGCGCGGCGTATTCCGGCTTTAAATGCTCGCCCTTGCGCAGATGATGGAAGGCGTCCTCGTAACGAATGCCCTTCAGGTTCAGCGCGATGCGAACGCGGAAAGCGGCTGATGACCGGAAATAGCCATGAAGTTTCAAGAGATCCCTCCCCTTGAGGATCGCGCACCTTAGGTCGGCGGCGTGTATTTGACGACTTTCTGATCGATGGCGCCGAACACAGATTTGCCGGCGCGATCCAGCATCTCGATGCGAATGCGGTCGCCGAATTTCATGAACGGCGTCGCGGGCTTGCCCTGCTCGATGGTCTCGATCATGCGCCGCTCGGCCAGGCATGAGGAGCCGACTCTGCGATCGCGATTGGCGACCGTGCCGGAGCCGACGATGGTGCCGGCCTCCAGGTGTCGCGTCGTGGCGGCATGGGCGATCAGGGTCGGGAAATCGAACGTCATGTCGACGCCGGCTTCCGGCTTGCCGAAAATTTTGCCGTTGAAGGTCGAGACCAGCGGCAATTGCACCCGCGTCCCATCCCAGGCGGCGCCGAATTCATCCGGCGTCACCGCCACCGGCGAGAACGCCGTCGCCGGCTTGCCGTGCAGGAAGCCGAAACCCTTGGTCAGCTCGTTGGGGATCAGCAGGCGTGCGGAGACATCGTTGGCCAGCAGCACCAGCTTGATGTGCTGCTTCGCCTGCTCGGGCGTCGTGCCCATCTTCACGTCATCGACGATGACGCAAACCTCCGCCTCGAAATCGATGCCCCAATCTTCGCTCACCGTCTCGATGTCGTCGGTCGGGCCGATAAAGCTGTCGGACCCGCCCTGATACATCAGGGGATCGGTCCAGAAATTCTGCGGCAACTCTACGCCCCTCGCCTTGCGCACCAGCTCGACATGCACGACATAGGCCGAGCCAT
>JAQSWP010000152.1 GCA_029266575.1 Alphaproteobacteria bacterium
AAGCGCGTTGCGATTGCACTAGCTGTAGCGCTGCTGGCTTTACCAGCGAGCGCCCAAGTCGAAATCCGCGGCCTCACCATCGCCGCGCCAGACAAGCCGAGCAATGGCGGCATCATGTTGAAGGGCATGATCTCGACGCGGCTGCCGGGCGAAGTATCCCAACTGACGTACTACGCCGGTGTAATAGCCAAGGTGAATCAAGCTCATTTCCGGCTGGTGTTGCGTCACAGCGAAATCATTCTCGAGCCGGTCACCATTCCTCGCTCATCGGGAAGGTCTGAAATTTTCTACAATCCTGCGGTTGACCTCGATGGTGACGGCAGAATGGAAGTCGTTGATTTCGACAAAAAAAGTCCGCCAGGCCGCTTGATTGTCAAGCGACAAGAGTCAGGTTCATGGCGTGAGATCGCGGGTCTATCAGGCTTCGGCTCCTCGCAATTCACGCACCTTACAGATGTCACCCGCTCAGGCCGTCGGGAGATTATTGCCATCGATGATAACCACTGCTTGCGCGTGGTATCGTTCGGTGATGAAACCCTAAAGGATTTGGGCGTCTTGAGTTGTGGTGCCCCGCTGGTCGGCGACCCGCTGATTGCGGATATCGATAACGATACGCGCTACGATCTGATCGTCGCCCGCAAGCCCGACCGCATCGAAATCTTCCTGCGCTAAAAGCCCCTCACCTTCCCATCGCTGACGCGATGGGCCCCTTCCTCTCCCCGATAAATCGGGGAGAGGTGAATTTAATACACCTCGCCCCGCTTTAGCGGGGAGGGGCATCTTTCTGCGTTAAGGCTTGGCGGCGGGAATATCATCCCAGCTGTTCTGCTCCGCCTCGCGCGCGCTATCGGTGAAAGCAGAGAACAGGCGCTGAATGGTGCCTTGCTCGATGTTACGGGTGATGAACACCAGCTTGGAGCGGCGGTCGGCATCGGGCCAGGCGTCGAGCATGGCGGGCGGATGGAAGACGTGCTGCACGCCATGCACCACCACCGGCTTGTCGCTGCCCTCGACATTAAGCAGCCCTTTCATGCGCAGCAGATCGGGGCCGCGATAGGACACCAACGCGTCGAAGGCGGAGGTCACCGCCTGCCACGGCAGCGGCTCATCGAGCACCAGGCAGAAGGCGCGGATGGCATCATCGTGGCGGTTGACGTCATGCGGATCCTGGCCCGAGCCGGCGCCATGATGATGCTCGTGGTCGTGACCATGATGATGGTCATGATCGTGATGATCCTCGAACGCTTCCGCCCGCAGCCAGGCGCGGACGTCCGAGGTCTTGGTTTCGGGATTGTAGAGCCCGGCATTGAACAGAAGCGAAGGCGCGATCTCGCCATTGCTGACCTTGTGCAACGGCGCGCCGGGATTGAGCGTCTTGAGCCGCGCCGTGAGCTTCTCGATCTGTTCGGCACTGGCGAGATCGGTCTTGGTCAGCAGCAGCCGGTCGGCGACGGCGGCCTGCTTCACCGCTTCTTCGTGATTGTCGAGCGTGCTGCCGCCGTTGACGGCATCGACGGTGGTGATCACCGCATCCAGCCGGTAGCGGGCGGCCAACAGCGGATCGGTCATCAAGGTGTGCAGCACCGGAGCGGGATCGGCGAGCCCCGTGGTCTCGATCAGCAGCCGCTTGAAGGCCGGCACCTCGCCCTTGGCGCGGCGGATGAAGAGGTGGCCCATGGTCTCGATCAGATCGCCGCGCACGGTGCAGCACAGGCAGCCGCTGTTCAGCACCGTCATGTCCTCGGAGCTGCCCTCCATCAGCAAATGATCGAGCCCGACCTCGCCGAACTCGTTGACGATCACCGCCGTCTCGCCCATGTCGGCGCGCTTCAGCAATTTGTTCAGCAACGTGGTCTTGCCGCTGCCGAGAAAGCCGGTCAGCAGGGCGACCGGAATCTGCCCGCTCTCGCTCATCGCCTCATCCCTAATTCCAGAATCCGCCGCCCGAATCGAAACGCTTCCAGGCCTGGCGCAATTCGCGCTCGACCGCCTCGTGATCGGCCTCGTGCCAGCCGGTGACCAGGCCGGAGACATAGCGCGCATCGGCGGCCAGTTCGCTGGAAGCGGCGGCGATACGCGCTTCGATCTGCACCATCAGCGGCTGCGCCACTTCCTTGTCGTTGAGATAGCCCAGCGCGTCCTGCAGCCGCGCCAGCCGCTTGATGTAGCGCGCGGTCTCTTTCTGCGGAAAGGCGCTGGCGAAGAATTCCGCCGCGTAGCGCAGCTTCTTCAAGCTCAGGCGCAGCTCATGCCGCTCCGCCACCGGCAGCCGCGCCAGATGCCTGCTGCGCCGTCGCGCCTGCCGGTCGCGTTTGTCCAGGATGGCGGCGGCGAACTCCGACACCGGCTGATAGAGCAGGCCGGCCGTGTCGGACGGCACGGCGGTGGCGAGCGGCGGAGCGATGTCGGCGGCCAGCCAGCTCTGCACCTGGTTGCGCCAGTGCTGGAAGCGCCGGCTGCGCAAGGCGCGGCGGGCGCGTTGGCGTGCTTCCGCCTGCAGCGCCTTGGCGGTCATGCGATAGGCGGATACTCCGGCTTCTTCGGCCAGCTTCTTGGCCACCGGCTGGAAAATCTCGCCCAGGAATACGTCGAGATCGCGCACCGGGCCCATTTCGCCAGCGAGCCAGCGCGCTTCCTCGCCGATTTGCTTCAGCGCCTCGCCCGGCACCACATCGCGGAAGATGGCGATGGCTGCGCGCAGACGGCGCAGCGCCACGCGCGCCTGGTGCACGGCCTCGGGATCTTCGCTCTTCAGCACCGGCATGCGGTTGTCGATCAGATGCGCGAAGCAGGAATTCATCACCGCATGGCAGGCGGCCGCGACGCTGGCTTCCGGCACCAGCGCCGGCAGTTCCGCCTTCACCGGCTTGGGCGCGGCGCGCGTCACGGACGGGCGGACCTGCCTGGGCCGCAGCGGCGCCTTATTGTCCACCACCAGCGAAAGGGCGATCTTGCTCTTGGGAGCGGTAGTCATGTTGCTCATTTTCCTGCGAGGGAACGAGGCTGCCACTGCGCGGTGCGGGCGGTCAACCGTTGGCCAGAGCCTTGATCCACGAGGCTTTTTTCGCGACCCCGCGAATGGTAGCGTTCACCTCATTCCACAGGGATATCCGGGGTATGTCGGACAAACCCATCCTGATCGCCGGAGGCGGCATCGGCGGCCTCGCTGCGGCGCTGGCCTTGGCGCAGAAGAACATCCCGACCTTGGTGCTGGAGAAGGCGCAGCTTCTGGGCGAGATCGGCGCCGGCATCCAGCTTGGGCCCAACGCCTTCCATTGCTTCGACCGGCTCGGCGTGGGCGAGACGGCGCGCCAGATGGCGGTCTATATCGACAGCCTGCGGCTGATGGACTCGATGGCCGACGGCGAAATCTGCCATATCGATCTGGGACAGGCCTTTCGCCAGCGCTTCGGCAATCCCTACGCCGTGGTCCATCGCGGTGACCTGCACAGCGTGTTCCTGAAGGCCTGCCAGGACCATCCCCTGGTCGAACTGCGCGTGTCGAGCGAGGTTACGGGCTACGAACAGGACGGCAAGGGCGTCGTGGCGCGGCTTGCCGGCGGGGAGACAATGCGCGGCGCAGCTCTGGTCGGCGCCGACGGGCTGTGGTCGAACGTGCGCAAGCTGATGATCGGCGATAGTGCCCGCGTCTCGGGTCATACGACCTATCGCTCGGTCATTCCGACCGAGCAGATGCCCGAGGATCTGCGCTGGAACGCGGCCACTTTATGGGCCGGCCCGAAGTGCCATATCGTGCATTATCCGCTATCGGGCTGGAAAACGTTCAACCTCGTCGTGACCTACCACAACGATGCGCCCGAGCCGGTCGCCGGCAAGCCCGTGCCGGTCGAGGAAGTGCGGCGCGGCTTCGGCCATGTCTGCGAACGGGCGCAAAACATAATCAGTCATGGCAGGGACTGGCATATGTGGGTGCTGTGCGACCGGGATCCGGTCGATGACTGGATCGACGGCAGGGTGGCCCTGCTGGGCGATGCCGCCCATCCGATGATGCAGTACATGGCCCAGGGCGCCTGCATGGCAATGGAGGATGCGGTATGCCTGGCCGATTCGCTTAGCCGGCAGGCAGGCTCGATCGAGGCGGGGCTGGCAGGCTATCGCGACCGCCGCGTCCTGCGCACGGCGCGCGTGCAGCTTACCTCGCGCGCCATGGGCGACCACGTCTATCATCCAGCCGGCCCGCATGCGGCGCTGCGCAACGCGATCATGAGCGGCAAGAGCCAGGCCGAGTGGCTGGACATCCTGGAGTGGATCTACGGCGGCAATGGGCTGTATTGAAAGCAGGGCGCCACCTGGGTCGGCAGCCCTGACGATATCGCAGGGCAGATCGTCTAATACGTGCGCAAAGTCGGCGGTTTTGCGATCGCCGCCTTGCGGGTAAACTTAGATACCCTGGCGCTGAAGGCGGCGCGCCAGTCGGCCGTTCTGTTCGGCCGCGAAGTGGCCCGCCTGCGTTAGAGAAGGGTCAAGAGCGTTCGATGACAGCCGATATGGCCACGTTCAAGAAAGGCATGCGCCAGCTGGCAGGCGGCGTGACCTTGATCACCACAAGCTGCGAGGGCGTGCGGTGCGGGCTGACGGCGACGGCCGTGTGCTCGGTGTCGGCCGCCCCGCCGCAGCTTCTGGTCTGCGTCAACAAGACGGCGTCGGCGCACGATCCGATCGGCAAGAGCGGCATCTTCGCGGTCAACGTGCTGTCGACCAAGCATATCGCGCTGGCGCTGCGCTTCTCGGGCCAGGAGGGCATCGACGGCGATGCCCGCTTCGACGAGAAATCCAACTGGCGCACCCTGACCACCGGTGCGCCGGTGCTGGCCGACGCGCTGGTCAATTTCGACTGCAAGCTGATCAACCGGGTCGATGTCGGCACGCACACGATCTACATCGGCAGCATCGTCGACGTCGCGGTCAGCGACGGCAGCCCGCTGATCTACGCCGACGGCCTGTTCGTCACCCCGCAGGCGATCGCGGCGACGGGGTAGCTCTCCAAAATTGTGCCCTTCTCCCGCTCGCGGGAGAAGGTGGGCGAAGCCCGGATGAGGGTGTTGTCTCTACCCGGCTGGCGCTTGCGCTCTAACGAACACCGCACACCCTCATCCGCCCTTCGGGCACCTTCTCCCGCGGGCGGGAGAAGGGCATATCAAAACAAACACGGCCGGGATTGCTCCCGGCCGTTTTGTTTGAAAGTCGCTTCGACTTAGTTGGCGAAGCGGATTTCGACGTTGCGGTTTTCCGGCTCGCGCGCACCGTCCGGCGTCTTCACGCGCGGGCGGCTTTCGCCGAACCATTCGACCTGCAGCTTGCCGCGCGCCACGCCGCCGCGGGTCAGCGCGCCCGCTACCGTGTCGGCACGACGCTTGGACAGCGCCAGGTTATAGCCGTCGCTGCCCGAACGGTCGGCGTTGCCGGAGACCGTGATGCGCGAGGGATTGGCCTTGGCGGCGTCGGCGACGACCTTCTCGATGACGCGCGAGGCCACCGGGCTCAGATTGGAGCGGTCGAAGTCGAAGAACACCAGGTAGACGTTGGCCGAACCGCCGGCGCCAAGACGGCCCATGGCGGCATCGAAGCGATCCTTGCAGGCCTTGATGTCCGCGGTCTGCCAGCCTTCCTCTTCCTGCTCCATCCAGCAGTCGAAGGCGACCTGCGCTTCGGCGGCGTCGGCCGGGGCGCGGGTGCGGGCATTGGCGTCGAGCACGGCGACCAGGCGGGCGCGGGCGGCGGAAAGCTCCGAGGCCTTGGCCGGCTTCAGGCTCCAGTCGGCGACGTTCTCGGGCAGCACGCGAGCGCCGGAAGCGGCGGCATTAGCCTTGTTGGCGAAATGCTCGCCATCGATCCAGTCGAACTGGGCACGCTCGGAAGCGGCGAAGGCGGAGTAGCCTTTGCGCAACCCTTCGTTGAACGGGTCAGTGGCGGTATTGGTGGTGACGACGGTATTCATGCAAGCCGACAGCAGCGCTGCCATGACCGTCGTAGCGATAAGACTGATTATTTTCATTGGCCCAACCTCCCGTATCCCCGGACTTCTGCTCATGAAATACCGGTCCACGGGGGTAGCGGGCGCGGTATCAGGCACCGTTATAGACAGCGCTCTGCGGCATTCCAACACCAGCCTCTGTGAATCGTTCCGGCCAATACCGTCGAAAAATTACCGTGTGGTAAAATTGCCACTGTGGCATGGCGCTACCATGCTGATTCGGTTCAGCTTTCCGTGGGTTTGCCCGATTGAAAATCTGCGGCGGAAGGCGCGCTGCCAACCCCTTCCTGGCACGCCCGCAGCACGGTCTCCGCCAGCCAGATTTCAAGCGGCATGCCGCTGGCCGCCGCCGCCTGCACCGCCGCGTCCTGAGCGCGAAACCCCATGTCCGGCACGATCCAGACCTCGTCCGGCTGACGCGCCTTGCGATCCGTCATCTTGCCCTTCCCAGCCGGTTTTCCCAGCGTTGCGAGCGGCCAGGCTTTGCGACTATGGTGCGCCCGCCCGCGTGCCGGGCGCAATTGAACAAAACGCGATTGGGGCGTAGCCAAGCGGTAAGGCAGCGGATTTTGATTCCGGCGCCCCAGCCAGCCATCCGAAAATGCCGGCGAAACTCTCGCCCGCCTCACGCTATCTGCCCGGCATACATTTCCCAGGAGCTGCGCAGCCGGTCGACGCTTTCTTCGATCATTTCGGGCGAACCGACGAAGGGCAGTCGCAAATGGTTCTGGTGGCTTTCATCGGGACAGAAGACCGGGCCGGGAGAAAACTCCACGGAGTGCCGCAACGCGACTTGCGACAATTCGTAAGCCGATCCCGCCGGCAGCCGAACCCAAAGCGACAGCCCGCCATCCGGACGTTTCCAGGTCCAGCTCGGCAGCATCCTGGTGAGCGCGTCGGTGAGGGCGGCGGACTTTGTCACGATCTGGGATCTGCGGATTGCCGCGATCTCGTCGAAACGCGGGATGATCTGGGCGACGACGAGCTGGCTGAGGATCGGCGTGCCGTTGTCGGCATAGGCCTTCAGCCGCGCCAGCCGGCCGATGGTCGGCTCGGACGCGCGAATCCAGCCAATACGAAGCCCAGCCCAGACGACCTTCGACCACGAGCCAACCGTCACGATCCAACGGTCCGGGGAGAACGCCGCTATTGGCGGCAGCGCGGCGGGCTTGTCGAGCCCCAGCCCATGCAGCCCGAGGTTTTCGATGAGCGGCAACTCGAAGCGTTCGGCCATCGCCGCCAGTTCCTTGCGGCGGGCGAGGCTGAGCTGCGCGCCGGTCGGGTTGTGATATTCCGGCGTAACGAAAACCGCGTTCGCCCGCGAGCGCCGCAGCGCTTCTTCGATCTCCGCGACGCGAACGCCTTGGTCATCGACGGGAGCGGACCTGATGCCGGCGCCATTGGCGCGCAGCACGTCGAGCAGACCGGTCCAGGTCGGATTCTCCACGATCGCGTGTTCGCCGTTGGGCAAATAAAGCGCGGCGAGCAGAGCGATCGCCTGCCAGATTCCGGTGGTGATCAGCAATTGCCCGGGCACGGTGGGCACGCCGCGCGCCGTCAGATCTTCCGCCAATGCGGTTCGCAGCGCGGGATGCCCGTACGGCAGATATCCCGCGCCGCGCAGGTCCGACATGTCGATTTCCCGCAAAGCCTCCTGCACGCCCAGCGGCTCGAAGAAGGTCGCCGCCGCCATCTCAAGCAGGCTGTCGATGGGATATTTGGTGGCGCGCAACAGGCGCTGGATAGGAAAGGTCGCGAAGACGTCCGTCTCCGGAATGCGCACGTCGATATCTTTGGACTGCGTCGTCACCCAGGTGCCGGCGCCAGCGCGCGAGACGATCAGCCTTTCGTCTCTTAGCTGGTTCAGCGCCGCAACGACTGTCGTTCGACTGACCGCCAGCGCGTGCGCCAGCTCGCGCTCCGCGGGCAATCTGTAGCCCGGCGCCAGGTCGTGGCGATCGATCGCGCCGCGCAGCGCGTCAGCAAGCTGTCGATGCAGCGGCCCTTTGCCGTTCGCCCACACGCCTAATGCGTCGATAACCTGCCGCTCCGACTGGCCAGATTTATTTTTCATTTTCGAAGTCCAATTTTCTTGAATTGGCCATATCAAGCCCAAAAACACCAAGTTAAGGTTCGAGCGGCTTGGAGTTTGTCTGTCATACAGAGGCCAATCTCAAAAGTTAAGTCCAATAATGGACTTATTTAAAAAATTGGACTTCAAACGGGGGCAAGTCATGGGCAACAGCATTAAAAACAGCGGCAACCGGCGCGAAGATGAGTGTTCAGCGGAATGGGCGGAGGAAATTGCCGCGCGTTTGCGCGCCGCTCCGCTTGCAGCGCTGGGTTCGAAACCGGTCAGTCGGCGCGATGCGCTGGGCTTGATCGGATTGGGCGCTTCCGTGATCGGCGGCGCTTCGATGCTGACCAGCGGTCCCGCTTTGGCGCAGGCGGCGAAGCCTTACAAGGCGCCGGACGGCAAAGGAAGGACGCTGACCGTTTCGGTCTGGGGCGGCCCGACCGAACAGGCCTTCGTCAAAACCGTGGTGCCGGTGTTTCGCACCCTGACCGGCGCCAATGTCGTTTTCGAAACCGGCTCGGGCGGCGAGCGCTTCAACAAACTCATGGCGCAGGGCGCGCTGGCGTCGGTCGACGTGTTCATCAATTCGGGCGAGAACGTCTTCCAGGCCAACCGGCTCGGCAAGCTGGTCAATGTCGATAAGGCGCTGGTTCCCAATCTCGACGGCATCGCCGATTGGGCCAAGCTGTTCCCCTACGGCATTTCCTATGGCCTTATCGCCTTCGGCCTGGTGCGCAGCACGCAGATAGCGCCGTTGAAGAGCTGGAAAGATCTGTGGCGGCCTGAGTTCAAGGGCAAGCTGGGCATGCCGGGCATCGGCCATACCCAATTCCCCATGATGCTGATCACGCTGGCCGAGATCTATGGCGGCTCGGCCAGCGACGTCGAGCCGGCCATCAAGAAACTGGCCGAGCTCGATCCCGTCGTTCTGGCATTCTTCTGGGGCCAGTGGGCCGATTCGGCCAAGGCCGGCAAGGTTCTGGTGGTGCCCGACTTCAACTACAATCTGCTCGATGCGAAGGCGGCCGGTATCGACTTCGCCTTCGATTTCCCCGAGGAAAAAGCCATCGCCGCGGACAACACCATGTCGATCGTCAAAGGCAGCCCCAACGCCGATCTGGCGCATGCCTTCTTGAACGTGACGTTCGACTCCGAAGTGCAGACCCAGTTCTGCGCCGAATGGCGCGGCTCGCCGGCCAACGTCAACGCCAAGATCCATCCCAAGATCGAAGGCCAGGTTCCTCTGGCCTCCGACATCTTGAACAAGGTGCGGTTCTTCGATTTGGGGTTCATTGCCACCAAGCGGGCTGAGTGGACCGAGCGGCTCAATTCTCAGGTGCTGACCAAGTGGAAGTAGCGAGCAGCGCCAGGAGCCTGCCCCTTCCCCTGCTGAAAAAGAGGCCCCGATCCTATCTCATCGGGGCCTCGGGATTGGGATTGTTGCCTGCGGTACTGGCTTTTGGCATCGCCGTGCTGTGGCCGGCGATCGCCATTTTCCAGCGCAGCCTGGAAGCCAATCCGCTTGCCGATCCTTCCCTTGTTCATCGCCCGTGGGACAACTACGCGAAGCTTTTCAGCGAGCCGCTCTATCTTGATGCCATGATCCGCACGCTGCGCGTCAGCGTCATCTGTACTGTCGCGAGCATTCTCATCAGCCTGGCGATCGTGGTCGGCCTCACCGCCTACCGGCGCAAGGAAGTCAGTTCGATTTGGATTTTCGCTCTGATTGCGCCGATCCTGTCGGGCCCGATCATCATCGCGCTTGGCTGGATCGGCTTGTTCGTCAACGACGGCATCGGTTTCATGGTGGTCAATGCCGTGCGCGCCTTGTTCGGCTTTCCCGAAGGCCGCGTGCTGGATACCGAAGTCGCCATGACGATCGGCACCATCCATTTCGTCGTGCCATTCGCCGTGCTGACGCTCTACCCGGTCGCCAGGGCCGTGCCGCGCGAATTGCTCGACGTTTCGCTCACCTTGGGGGTGAGGCCGGTTGCCACGCTGTGGCGCGTGTTCCTGCCCATGTGCCGGTCGGGCCTCATTGCCGCGTCGATCATCGCGCTGGCCATGGCGTTGAGCGCCTTCGTCAACGCCCAGTTCCTGGGCGGCGAACGCAACCTGGTGCTGACCACGCTGGTCAGCCAGCTGATAAACACGTTCAATCCCACCATGGCGGCAGCCGCCTCGGCTGTTCTTGTCGTGCTTGGCCTGGCTCTGGTGGCCGCTTACGGGCGCATCCTCGCGCGCCTCGAGGCGAGGCGCACCTAGTGTCGGCAGTTTCCCACTCTCCGGCGGCTCCGGCTGCGCGCCCCGGGCGAACGCAACGATCGATGCGACAGCGCGGCTGGACCTCGTGGCGCATCCTGCGCGCCTTGTCGCTCTTTATCGGCTACGGCTTCGTGCTCGGTCCCGTACTACCGGTGGTCTACAACGCCTTCAACGCCTCGCCGATATTCCCGGCGCCTTTCGAAGGCCTGACGCTGGAATGGTTCCGCAGCGTGGTCACCTCGGAGCAATACATGTCCGGGGCGATCGTCAGCATCGAGGTCGGGATCGGCGCCACGGCGCTGGCGCTGGTCATCGGCGTGTGCGCCGCGTTCGCGGTCGTCAGAGGGCCGGCCTGGATTCGGGGCGGCGCCGCAACGTCCCTGCTGATGGGGCCGATCGTCATTCCCCAGATCGTCATTGGCCTGGCCATACTGGAAGCGGCGAGCCAGCTGTCATTTCGCCTCGGCCTGGCCGGCCTGATCATCGCGCACGCGGTATTCGTTTCGCCGTTCATCATCCGGGTGGTGGCAGGCGCGCTCGAAGTGCAGGGATCGAACCTCGAATCCGCGGCCATGGTGCTGGGCTCGCGGCGTACCGCCGTGCTCTTCACCTTGACCTTGCCGATGCTGCGCCCCGCCATTGTCGCCAGCGCCGTCTTCGCCTTCACCCTGTCGTTCGTCAACGTGCCGCTGTCGCTGTTCCTGTCGCCGTCCAATCTGCGGCCGCTGCCCATCGTCATCTATCAGGAGATGATCAATACGCGGACCCCGGTATTGGCGGCGGTTTCGATCCTTCTGGCGTTCGTACTGCTGCTGGCGACCGGGCTGGCTGAAAAAGTGTTTCGAGTGAGAATCCTGCAATGACGCAGACCGCCCAATCCCTCACCCTGGAGGACATCAGCGTCGATTACGGACGCGGACCGGTGGTGGCCAATTTCAGCGTTCATGTCGAGCCGGGAAAAATACTGGCGCTGCTCGGCCAAAGCGGCTGCGGCAAGTCGACCATATTGCGCGTCATTGCCGGGCTGCTGACGCCCTCGGCGGGTTCGGTGCATTTCGGCGCCACCGACATGACGCTGCGGCCGCCCTGGGAACGCAATCTCGGCCTGATGTTCCAAAGCCATGCGCTGTTTCCGCATCTGACGGTGCTGCGCAACGTCGAATACGGCTTGCGGCCGAAGAAAATGGCGAAGAAGGACAGCGAACGGCGCGCTCTGGAGATGCTGGAGCTCGTCCACATGACCAGGTACGCCAATGTCCATCCCACGGAGTTGTCGGGCGGCCAATCGCAGCGCGTCGCCCTGGCCCGAGCCCTGGCGCCCGAACCGCGCGTCCTGCTGCTGGACGAACCGTTTTCCAGCCTCGATGCGGGTTTGCGCGAAAGGATGCGCGCCGAAGTCGCCGCGATCGTTCGCCAAGTCGGCGTCACCACCGTTTTCGTCACGCACGACCAGGACGAGGCCTTGTCCATCGCCGATATGATTGCGGTGATGTCCGCCGGCAATATCGTCGAGCTGGCATCGCCCCGCGACATCTACAAGCGCCCGCGCCATGCCTATACGGCGGCGTTCGTCGGCGGCTCCAACCTCATCAAAGGCGAGCTTTGCGCTGCTAACGGCGCCTGGCGGTTCAAGGCTGGCGACACCGAGCTTGCCATCCGTGAGGCAAATCTCGCAGCAGGTCCGGCCATGCTGGCGATCAAGCCCGAAGACGTAGCGGTCGATCCGCCGCCGGAGTGCCAGCATCGTTTCCGAGCCAGGCTGGAAGAGGCGAGTTTTCACGGCCCCAATCAACGACTGGTGTGGCTGGTGGAATCGCTCGATGGCAAGGCAATCGTTTCACGAACCGTAAACAGTCAGCGCGATTTCCGCGTCGGCGACACGCACGAGATCGGATGGAAATCATCCGATGCCGTGGTGGTGGAGATGGATCAATAGGGCTGTGGCTGGCACATGAAAATCGGCATCTGTTACCCTTACGAACTCGAGGCCAGAGCAGGGCTGGATCTCGTGGCGGCTTGCGAGACACGCGGGCTGGACAGCGTTTGGGTGGTCGAAAATCCGGGATGGCCCGGTGCCTTCGCGACCGCCGGAGCGGTTGCGGCGGTCACGCGCCGCATGCTGGTTTCGATCGGCGTGGTCAGCGCCTTCACCAGATCGCCGGCGACGATCGCGGTGGAAGCCGGACAAGTCCAGAAATTGTCCCAAGGGCGATTCAGATTGGGCCTGGGCGTAGGTTCGGTCCGGGTGCTTGGCGATCTGGGCATCGACACCAATCAGCCGGTGGAAGGCATCGCCGAGACCGTGAAGGTTTTGCGCGCCATATTCGAAGGCGGTATCGAAGGACATCAGGGCAAGCGCCATACGGTCCGTCAGTTCAAGCTCGCCTTCGACGTGGAGCCGCCGCCTGCGATCCATATCGGCACGATGGGTCCGAAGATGACCGTACTTGCCGGCCGCATTGCCGACGGTTTGATCGTTTCGACCCACACGCCGATCGATGCGATGAAGCACAGCGTCGGCGCGGCCCGCGCCGCCTGCCGCGAGTCCGGTCGGTCGCCGGCCGACTTCCACGTCACCGCCTTTGTCATCGCCAGCATTCGGGGCAATACGGCAGAGGCAAGGGATGCGCTGCGCCCGCGGCAGGCGATCGACATCTGGCGCATCACCCGTAACGTTCCGTCCTTCGCCCAGACGCTCTCTGCCATCGGCATGGACGAGCGGAACATCGCCGCCATCAAGAACGCGGCGCGGCCGCAAGACATCATCGGTCTGATCGACGATGCCGTCCTCGACGCTCTGTGCTTTGCCGGAGACGCAGCGGCCTTTGAGCGGCGCCTGATCGACCTGCAGGCGGCCGGGATCGATGAAGTCGTGCTGTTTCAGGCGGCGGAAGAGCACGATTTCAAGAACCACCTGGACGACCTTGTGAGCGCCGCCAGGAAAGTTGGAGCACTAAAGAGGAGTGGCAACCATGCTCGATAAGCCGAAAAAACTGCCGGATGTCTACGCCAACGTGAAAGTCACATTCGACGGCGGATCCAAGAAGGACCGCGAAGATATCCTGCTGCTGTACCACACCTACATGCTGGCGAACGATTACGTCGATTTCGACCTGCTCAAAACCATATGGGACGACGATCCCAACAATCTTTTCTTCAACACCAACCAGTTCACCTATGAAGGTCTTTCCGACTGGGAAAACATTTGGAACTACTATCGCCCGCTGTTCAAACTCGAGTCGCCTTACGGTCCCGGCCGCCTTCGCATCGTTATCCGGGATGACATGGCCATGGTCGCGGCGGACAAGGTTCTGCGGCACAAATCCTGGGTCGGCGGTCCACAGAATTTCCACAATCCGCCCCATTACCGGGCGACCAAAATCTTCGTCAAAAAGGGCGGCGAGTGGCGCGTGGTGCATTCGCACTTCTCCGTTGGCGCCGACGGCGTCCGGCCGGACAAATCCGTCAAGGCCTCCTAACCAACTGAGGAACGGATGACGTTCTCGATCGTCGCGACTGATCTGGCGGCCGGCGAGATGGGGGTGGCGATCGCCACCGCCCGTCCCGCGGTCGGCGCCTTGTGCACTTTTGCCGTTCCCGGCGTCGGCGCGGTGGCGACGCAGGCGATCGTCAATCCGCAGCTCGCTATAACCGCGCTGGAAGACCTGTCGCGCGGTGCCGACGCCAACACCGCGCTGCGCCAGGCCCTGGCCTTCGATTCGCAGCCCGAATTGCGCCAGCTGCTGATCGCCGATGCCAAGGGCGCGGTCGCCGCATTCACCGGCGGAAATCTGGGCCCCTGGGCTGGCGATTTGACCGGCGAGGGATTTGCCGTGGCCGGCAATATTCTGGTCGGCAGCGAGGTGATCTCGAACATGGCCGTGGCTTTCTCGAAGTCGACCGGTCGTCTGGTGGACCGGCTGTTGGTCGCTTTGGCGGCCGCCGATTTGACGGGAGGGGATCGCCGCGGCCGGCAGTCGGC
>JAQSWP010000153.1 GCA_029266575.1 Alphaproteobacteria bacterium
GGTTCTGCGACACGCGCAGCGCGCGGCTGTTAGGCCGTACCGGCTTGTGCTTTTCCAGGAACTCGACCGTGGCGGCGGGGATGTTCTCGAATTCCCAGGTGATGACGTCGACCGCGGCGGCGAAGCGCGCCAGCGCCTGCTCGTCGTCGTAGGCGGCGACCGTGCTGGCCGCGGCAACCTGCGACGCCGGGCTGTCCTGGTCGGGGCAGAAGATATGGCAGCGATAGCCCAGCGGCGCGGCCGCCAGCGCAATCATGCGCCCGAGCTGGCCGCCACCCAGAATGCCGATGGTGCTGCCCGGCGGCAACACGTTGCCGTTGCCGTTCATTTGCGCGCCGTTTCGTCGCTGGGGATTTCCGCCACCGCTTTGGTCTGCCGCTCGCGCCAGGCTTGCAGCGCCTTGGCGATTTTCTTGTCCTGCAGCGCGATCACAGACGCGGCCAGCAACGCGGCGTTGATGGCGCCGGGCTTGCCGATAGCGACGGTGCCGACGGGAATGCCGCCCGGCATCTGCACGATCGACAGCAGACTGTCCATGCCCTTGAGACTCTGGCTTTCCACCGGTACGCCGAACACCGGCAGGATGGTGAGCGAGGCGACCATGCCTGGCAGATGCGCAGCACCACCGGCGCCGGCGATGATGACCTGCAGTCCGCGGCCAGCGGCGCCCTCGGCATAGGCGAACAGCCGCTTCGGCGTGCGATGCGCCGAGACGATGCGTTTTTCGTGTGGAACCCCCAGCGCCTCCAGCGTTACCGCTGCATGGCGCATTGTCGTCCAGTCCGATTGGCTGCCCATGATCAGGCCGACCAGGGGCTTGCTGCGGGCCATTGCTTCCTCGCTCCAGCCGGGAGGCCGGAAAAGACGGCGATTATATTGAGGGCCGAGCGGCGCGCAAGGAGCGCCATTCCCGCGTTCAGGCGATGATGTCGGGGATCAGTTGCTGGTGGACGGATGTGATCTCGTCCTTCAGCGCCAGCTTGCGCTTCTTCAGCCGCTGCACCTGGAGCTGGTCGAAGGGCTGTTCGGAGGTCAGACGCGCGATCTCGGCGTCGAGGTCGCGGTGCTCGCGCAGCAGTTCCTCGAATTTGGCGCGCAGCTCGTCAAGATCGTCCATGTCCCGGCTGCGTTGGCTAAAGGGTTGGTCGCGCTGGCGCTGGAGGTTAAGGTCGGCCGGAGAGTAGCAAAATCGGGACGCTGGCGATATCGGCTTCGGGACGGCAAATGACGGTCAAAAAGATAGGCATTCTCACCTCCGGCGGCGACTGTGCCGGGCTCAACGCGGCCATTCGCGCCGTGGTGCATCGCGCCGCCGGCCATTACGGCTGGCAGGTGATCGGCATTCGCGAAGGCACGCACGGGCTGTTGGCGCGCCCGCCTTCGGTCGAGGAATTGCGCATCGACGGCAGCGAGCCGTCGATCCTGCGCTGGGGCGGCACCATCCTGGGCACCACCAACCAGGGCAATCCCTTCGCCTTCACCATGCCGGACGGCGCCGTGCAGGATCGCTCCAACGAAGTGATCGAAGGCGTGCGCCTGCTGGGGCTCGACGCGCTGATCGGCGTTGGCGGCGACGGCAGTTTCGCCATCCTGCGCAAGCTCGCGCAGCAGGGCGGCATCGCGATGGTCGGCATCCCCAAGACCATCGACAATGATATCGGCATCACCGAAGCCTCGATCGGCTTTTCAACCGCCGTCGAAGTGGCGACCGACGCGCTCGACAAATTGCAGCCGACGGCGGCCAGCCATTCGCGCGTCATGGTGCTGGAAGTGATGGGCCGCGATGCCGGCCATATCGCGCTGGCGGCGGGTATCGCCGGCGGCGCCGACATCATCCTGGTGCCCGAGATCACATGGTCGGTCGAGGCTTTGGCGCGCAAGGTCGAGCAGCTGCGCCGCACCGGCCGCAATTTCGCGCTGGTGGTGGTGGCCGAAGCGGTCAAGCGCGAGGACGGCAAGCCGGTGAAACAGGCGCATGGGTCGGGCGCCGTGACCTATGGCGGCATCGGCCATTATGTCGGCGAGAAGATCGCGCAGGCGACCGGTGCGGAAACCCGGGTCACGGTGCTGGGCCATGTGCAGCGCGGCGGCAGTCCGGGCGCGCGCGATCGCATCATCGCCTCGGCCTTCGGCGTGCATGCCGTCGAGCTGATTGCTCAAGGGAAATTCGATCACATGGTGGTGTGGAGCGACCGGCAGGTGAAGGCGGTGCCCATTGCCGAAGCGATCGGCCAGTACCAGGCCGTCGATCCCAAGGATGCTTTGGTGCAGACTGCGCGCGGACTGGGCATCTCGTTCGGGGACTGACATGCAGGCCGGCGCCACGCCGCATCCATTCTGGAATTTCTCGCTCGAGGTCTATTCCGGCGAAGGCGTGGCGCGCTCCTGCATCGAGCTGCAGGACCGGCACGGCGTCGACGTCAACGTGCTGCTGTTCTGCTGCTGGATGGGCGCGTCGGGCCGGGGCCGGCTGCAGGCCGAGGAATTGCGCCGCCTGACCGGCAAGGTCGGACCCTGGCAGCGCGACATCGTCATGCCCTTGCGCGCCGCACGTCGGCGTCTCGCGACTGGCGAGAATCTGCCGATCGCGCCCGACGAAGCCGCCGCCGCCCTGCGCCGGCGGGTCGCCGATGCCGAAATGGAGGCCGAGCATGTCGAGCACTTGCTGCTGGCGGAAAACTACGCCGTGCCGGGCAATCGCGACCGGCCGGCCAAGGAACGGCTGGCGGCTTGCCTGGCCAATCTTGGCCTCTATAGCCAGCAGCTCGGCATCAAGGTAGAGCGTCGCGATCGCGCCGCGGTAGCCAACATCCTAACGTCCTGTTTTCCCATGCTGCAGGCGCACGAGATCGACCACGCGCTCAATCTGGACCGGCCCTGATGCGTCCCATTCTCGCGCTGCTGTCGCTGTGCCTGCTCGCCGCCTGCGCCCAACAGCAGGCCGGCGCGCCCGCACCCGATGTCCGTCGCGACGTGCCGGTCGGATCAGTGCGCGGCGAATTGCTCGCCGTTGCCGAACGCGAATGGCAGGGCTTCGGCGGCAGGCGGGGCGGGCAGATGGTGTTCTATCGCGCCGACCAGAGCATTGCGGTCGATCCGGTCGGCCAGTCGACCGAGGACGATCGCCGCGTCTATGAGCGTCTGACGCTCTATTGGGCCTCGACCCGCGAAGGTGGTTTCTCCTCCTACGCCGAGTGCGCGGCGGCGTGGACCACGCCGGGCGCGAAGAAATGTCCGTGGCACCTGCCGTGGTCGGCCGTGTTCATTTCCTATCTGATGGCGCAGGCGGGCGTGCCAGAGAGCGAATTCGCGCCTGATCCCAGCCATGTCGATTATCTGCAGGCCATCGTTGCGCGCACCATGGACGGCAAACCCGGCTATTTCGTCGCACACGACATTGCGGCCTACACCCCCAAGCGTGGCGATCTCATCTGCGCCACGCGCGGCGTCGAGGTGGCGGCCGATTATCGCCTGTTGCGCGGGCAGAAATATCCCATGCATTGCGATCTGGTGATCGCCAATCGCGGCGATGCGATCGAGGCCATTGGCGGTAACGTCTTCAACGCGGTGTCCAAGAGCGTCATCGCCGCTCGCGATGGCCGGTTGACGCGCGAGACGGGGCGCAACTGGATCGTGGTGGTGGAAAACCGCTATCCCGAGAGACCGGCGGCGACGTCGATGCTGCGCTGACCTATTCGCCCCAGCGCTTCAGCTTTCCGCCTTCCAGCCCGAACAGATCCAGCACCCGTGCCACGGCGTGATCGATCACGTCATCAAGCGTCTGAGGGCGAGAATAGAAAGCCGGCATGGCGGGGGCGATCACCGCTCCCATGTCGGACAGCGTCAGCATGTTGCGCAGGTGCACCGAATGCAGCGGCGTCTCGCGGGTCAGCAGGACCAGGCGGCGGCGTTCCTTCAGCGCAACATCGGCAGCGCGCGTCAGCAGCGAGGTGGTGACGCCGGACGCCAGTTCGCCCAGGCTGCGCATGGAGCAGGGCGCGATCACCATGCCGATGGTGCGGAAGGATCCGGAAGCCGGTGGCGCCGCCATGTCGCCAGCGGCGTGCACGTGATCGGCCAGCGCCTGCACCTGTTTCACTTTGAAATCGGTTTCATGCGCCAGCGTTACCTCGGCGGTGCGGCTCATGATCAGGTGCGTTTCCACTGGCAACGACTGCAGTACCTGCAGCAGCCGCACACCGTAAATCACGCCTGAAGCGCCGCTGATCCCCACAATTAGCCGGGGCATCAACGGCTTGCCGGCACCTGCTGATTTTTTGGCCATGGCATAACTTTATTGCTTTTCCACCGAGTAAGGCAAAGACCATCGATTTCAAGAGTGGCGGGTTGGCAAAGTCAGGCTTACCCTTTTGACAGTCGCTTCACTGCAGAAGGAGGTCTGGCATGGCAACCGTTGACCGGGTTGAGACTTTGAAAGCCAAACATGCGGCATTGGAAGCCGCCCTGCAGGACGAAACCAACCGACCTCACCCCAACGACGCCGCCATAGCAGAACTCAAGCGACAAAAACTCAGGTTGAAAGACACGATCAAGGGACTGACGCAGCACAACGGCGTAGCGGCTCACTAGCTGTTAGGTCGCAAGCTGCCGATCGCTTGCAGCGTGTCGCCAGCGAGGAGCGCTGCGACGATCTCGGCGTCGGCCGTATTGACGTTCAGCAGCCGCATTATGTTGACCATGTGGGTGACATAGATGCGGTTGCCGCTCTCGCGCGGCTGCGCCAGCAGGTAGCGGCGCACGTCTTCGCTCTTGTCGGACCGGCCGGCGCGGGCGTCGTAGAAACCGGAATTCAGCAATCGAGGGGCTCGGCGGCGCCAAAGGCCAGCCGCGCGGTGTCGAGGCAGCGGCACCAGCGGCTCGACTGCACCGATTTCCATGCCACGCCTTCGCGCCTCAGTCGCGCGCCGACTTCCATCGCCTGCGTGCGCCCGCGTTCGGAAAGGTTGCGCTGGGTGGCGCATTCCTCGATGCGAAAATTTTCCGGATCGCGGACACCGGGCGCATTGGCATGGCGCATGAAGAGCAGCAATCGGCCTTGGCGCATCTGCGCCAGCAGGTCGGCCTGGGCCAGAACCGGCGCTGCGGCAACCGCGATCGCTGCGCCGCCGCCGGCAAGGAAAAGCCTGCGGTCGAGCCGGCTGCTCAAAGCGCCTTGGCCCGATCGCGCAGCACGAATTTCTGCACCTTGCCGGTGGAGGTCTTGGGCAACTCGCCGAATACCACGGTGCGCGGGCATTTGAAGGCGGCCATGTGCTTGCGGCAGAAGGCGATCAGCTCTTCCGCCGAAACGTTCTGGCCGCTCTTCAAGGTGACGAAGGCGCAAGGCGTCTCGCCCCATTTCTCGTCCGGCCTTGCGACGACGGCGGCTTCGAGGATCGCGGGATGCTGGTAGAGCACGCCCTCGACCTCGATGGTCGAGATGTTCTCGCCGCCGGAGATGATGATGTCCTTGGAGCGATCGCGCAGCTCGATATAGCCGTCAGGATGCAGCACGCCCAGATCGCCGGAATGGAACCAGCCGTCCCTGAAGCTTTCCTGGGTGGTGGCGGGGTTCTTCAGATAGCCCTTCATGATCAGGTGGCCCCTGAACATCACCTCGCCCATGGTGGTGGCATCGGCCGGCACCTCGGTCATGGTCGCAGGATCCATCACCTTGAGGCCTTCGAGCAGCGGCGAGCGCACGCCCTGGCGAGCTTTCAGGCGCGCCCGTTCGCTGGAATTCTGCTGGTCCCATTCCGAATGCCAGGCGCAGACCACGGCCGGGCCGTAAGTCTCCGTCAGGCCATAGACATGGGTGATGTCGAAGCCTTGCTTCTCGATCGCCTCCAGCACGGCGGCGGGCGGCGGCGCGGCGGCGGTCATGATCTTGACCGCATGCGGCAGCGGCTTGCGTTCTGCCTCGGTGGCATTGATCAGGAAGCCCAGCACGATCGGCGCGCCGCACATATGGGTGACCTTATTGCGCGCGATCGAATCGAACATCGATTTCGCCTCGACCCGGCGCAGGCAGATCGAGGTGCCGGCGACGGCGGCAAGCGTCCAGGGGAAGCACCAGCCGTTGCAATGGAACATCGGCAGCGTCCAGAGATAGGTCGGGTGCGCCGGCATCGCCCAGTTCACAACGTTGTTGATCGCCGCCAGATGCGCGCCGCGATGGTGAAACACCACGCCCTTGGGATCGCCGGTGGTGCCGGACGTGTAGTTGAGCGAGATGGCGTTCCATTCGTCCGACGGCACGTTCCACTCGAATTCGGGATCGCCCTGGGCGATGAAGGCCTCGTAATCCATCGTGCCCAGCAGTTCGCCGCCGATCGCCAGGCTGTCGTCGATGTCGATCACCAGCGGCTTGTGCTTCACCAAGGTCAGCGCCTGCTTGATGGTGGGCGAGAATTCGCGGTCGGTGATCAGCACCTTGGTTTCGCTGTGATCGAGGATGAAGGCGATCATCGCCGCATCGAGGCGGATGTTGAGCGCGTTTAAGACCGCGCCGATCATCGGCACGCCGAAATGCGCCTCGAAGATTTCCGGCACGTTGGGCGCCATCACCGCCACGGTGTCGCCGATGCCGATGCCCTGTTGCGACAGCGCCGAGGCGAGCTGGCGCACGCGGGCATAGGTCTGCTTCCAGCTATAGCGGCGGTCACCGTGCACCACGGCAGGATGGTCGGGAAAGGTCGAGGCGGAACGCTCGAGGAAGGTCAGCGGCGTCAGCGGCGCATAGTTGGCGGCGGTCTTTTCCAACCCCAGCTCGTATTTGCTCTTCGCGGCGCGCGGGGCGGTGGCCAGGCGTGGCACGGCCAGCCGCTTGACCGAGGGGCGATCCTTCAGCGAACGGCGGCCCACCGGCAGGGCGGCAAGCTGCTTGCCCGGCTTGCCCTTGCCCGGCAGTTTCACCGGTGCCGCTTTGCCCGGTTCCTTGCGCGGTGGGCTTTTGCGGCCGGGCGGGCTCTTCACCGGCGGCTTGGCGGCCGCCTTTATGGCTCGCTTTACCGGTTTCTTCTTCGCCGCGACGCTGCGCTTGGCCGCCTTCTTCGGCGCGCTGCGCTTTTGCGTCTTCTTCGCCATGAAATCCTCCGCCCGTCCCAATGCAAAATGGTCGCGGATTGTCTCACAAAGCGGTTTTGCCAAACAACCGGTCAGCGTCTTATTCTTGTTGGCAAAGCAAGAGTTTGGCGGAGGAAAGTGAATGAAGGGCGCGTACCGGAAGCTGCACGAGCGCTCGCTGCGCGATCCGGAGGGGTTCTGGAGCGAATGCGCCCAGGCCATCGACTGGACCCGCAAATGGGACCAGGTGCTGGACGCCTCCAACCCGCCATTCTATCGCTGGTTCGTCGGCGGCGAGCTCAACACCTGCCATAACGCGCTGGACCGCCATCTCGCCACGCGCGGCGATCAGGTAGCGTTGATCTACGATTCGCCGGTCACCGACACCAAGCAGAAATTCACCTATCGCCAGCTCACCGACGCGGTGGCCGAGCTGGCCGGCGCCATGGCGCGGGCTGGCGTGGGCAAGGGCGACGGCGTGATCATCTACATGCCGATGGTGCCGCAGGCGGTGATGGCGATGCTGGCCTGCGCGCGGCTGGGCGCCATCCATTCGGTGGTGTTCGGCGGCTTCGCCTCACCTGAACTCGCCAGCCGCATCGACGACTTCAAGCCCAAGCTGATCCTTTCGGCTTCGTGCGGCATCGAGCCGACCCGCATTGTGCCCTACAAGCCGCTGCTTGACGGGGCACTGGAGATCGCCAGGCACAAGCCGGCGCAGTGCGTGATCCTGCAACGCCCGCAGACGCGCT
>JAQSWP010000154.1 GCA_029266575.1 Alphaproteobacteria bacterium
CAGCCCGGCCCAGTGCACGATCAAGATGAGCCTGGACGATTTCAAGGCCATGGCCTCGGGCCAGCTCGACGGCATGACCGCGTTCATGACCGGCAAGCTCAAGATCGAAGGCGACATGGGCGTCGCCATGAAGCTGCAGGGCCTGCTGCGCGGCTAAGCGCGCTGCTCTGTGCGGGAAAAGAGAAGGGGGCCGTTCGGCCCCCTTTTTTGTTTGGTAACGACGCCGCGGCCTTAGGCGACTTTCGCTTTCGACTTCTCGGCCTCCTCGGCCTTGAGTTCCTTTTTCGACAGCTTGCCGACTGGTGTCTTGGGCAGCTCGGCGCGGATTTCCATGGCGACCGGCATTTCGTGCTTGCCGATCTTGCCGTCGAGATGCTGCTTCAGATCGTCGAAGGTCAGCTCCTTCTTGCGGTCGACCAGATAGACCCAGCCGTCCTGATCCATGTAGCCGGTATCGCCGGTGCGCAGGCCCTTCCAGTTGCTGGTTGGCGTAGAATAGAGAACCTGGTTGGTTTCCTCCGGCTTCTTCCAGTAACCCTTCATGACCTGCGGTCCGATGATGCAGACCTCGCCGATATTCTCTTTGCCCATGGGCAGCAGCTTGTTGGCATCCTCGAGATCGCGGATTTCGACGATCGTGCCCGGCATCGGCACGCCGCAGGAGCCGACGCGGCGCACGCTCTTGTCCACCGGACAGATGCAGCCGGTGGGCGAAGTCTCCGTCAGGCCGTAGCCTTCGATCAATGTGGCGCCGGTCAGGGCCTCGAATTTCTGCTGCACCTCTACGGGAAGCGGCGCGCCGCCCGACATGCAGACCTTCAGCGAGGAAAGGTCGAGTTCCTTCGCCTTGGGATGGTTGTTGATCGCCGTGTAGAGCGTCGGCACGCCAGGCAGGAAGCTGGGCTTCTTCTTGTCGAGATCCTTGATCAGCATGTCGATGTCGGGACGCGGATAGAGGATGAGCTGATTGCCGTTGCGCACTGCCGTCAGCATGATCCCCGACAGCGCATAGATATGGAACAGCGGCAGCACGCAGACGATCTTTTCCGAACCCGGCGTGGTGTAGGGCTTGGTCCATTCGGACCCTTGCGTCATCGCCGCCATGATCGAGCCATGGGTGAGCATCGCCGCTTTCGGCAGGCCGGTGGTGCCGCCGGTATATTGCAGCACGCAGACCGCATCCCAGATGTCCTGCGGCACGGGATATTTCTGGTAGTCGCCCGGGCCTGAGATCAGGTCCTTGAAGCTGATGTGCTTGTCGTCGCGCGGCCAGGTCGCCAGCTCTTTCTTCTTGGCGATCGGATAGAGCCAGTTCTTGGGCCAGGGCAGGTAGTCAGCGATGGATCCGACGATCAGCTTCTTCAGCCGCGTCTTGCCCAGCATCTTCTGCATCTTGGGATAGAGGATCGCGACGTCGAGCGTGATCAGGATGTCGGTCTGGCTGTCCTCGATCTTGTGCTCGAGTTCGCGCTCGGCATCGAGCGGGCTGTAATTCACCACCGTGCCGCCGGCCTTCAGGATGCCGAAGAAGGCGATCACGTAATGCGGCGTGTTGGGCAGATAGAGGCCGACATGCACGCCGGGCTTGACCCCCAGCTTCTGGAACCCGTGCGCGGCCTGATTCGACAGCTGGTCGATCTGGCGAAAGCTCAGAATTCTGTCGAAGAAATCGAGCAGCGGCTTGTCGCCATAGGTGGCGGCGCTTTCGATCAGGATATCCTGCAGGCCCTTGCGCGGGATTTCGATGTCCCACTTTACCCCTGGCGGATAGCTCTTCTCCCATACGTGACCGGCCATTTTCCCCTCCGTGGCGTCCGTTTTGACGCAAGACGCTTTTGCTTTGCTTGCGCTACTATGTGTTGCGTCATTTTGGGGGTCAAGGAATGCCGGCCTTTTAAGCCGTCAATCCGCTCCAATTAAGGGGATTTCGCCATGTCACTTGCCGCCAGCGCCATTGGCTCGCCGCCGCAGGATGCCGGGATGCGTGCTTTGTTCGATCGCCAGCGCCAGGCTTTCAACCGTCAGGGCGCGCCATCCTACGAGCAGCGGCTGGCGGCGCTGGATCGCCTGAAAAAGGCCATCGGCGCCTTCCGCGACGACATCACCAAGGCTGTATCGGAGGATTTCGGCAACCGCTCCTGGCACGAAACAATGGTAGCCGAGGTGATGACCTCGCTCGATACGGTCAAGCATGCGCGCAAGCATCTCAAGCGCTGGATGAAGCCGCAGCGCCGGCCGGTCGACCGCACCAAATTCGCGCTGGCCAAAGCGCGGGTGCATCACCAGCCGCTGGGTGTGGTCGGCATCATCGCGCCGTGGAACTACCCGATCTATCTGGCGATCTCGCCGCTGGTGGCGGCAATCGCCGCCGGCAATCGCGTCATGCTGAAACCGTCCGAACTGACGCCGCGCAGCTCGGCCCTGCTGGCGCGCATGATGGCCGAGACCTTCGATCCGGCCGAAGTGGCGGTGATCACGGGCGACGCCGGTGTCGGCGATGGCTTCAGCCGCCTGCCGTTCGATCACCTGCTGTTCACCGGCTCGACCGCCATCGGCCGCAAGGTGATGCTGGCGGCCGCCGCCAACATGACGCCAGTGACGCTGGAACTCGGCGGCAAGTCGCCAACGGTGATCGCCGACGACTATCCGCTCGACAAGGCGGTGGACAGCATCATGGCCGGCAAGCTGCTCAACGCCGGCCAGACCTGCATCGCGCCGGATTACGTGTTCGTGCCGCGCCGCAAGCGGCAGCTCTTCGTCGATCTGGCCGCCAAGTCGGTGGCGAAAATGTATCCGACGCTGGCGGCCAATCCGGACTACACCTCGATCGTCGCCGACCGGCATTACGAGCGCATCCAAGGCCTGATCGCCGACGCCAACCAGCGCGGCTTCCAGGTGGTGCCGCTCAATCCCAAGAGCGAGGCCCTGTCCAACCAGCGCAAGATCGCGCCCACTCTGGTGCTCGATCCCGACGACAATGCGAAAATCATGCAGGAAGAGATTTTCGGGCCGGCGCTGCCGATCAAGAGCTACAACGACCTCAACGAGGTCATCGACTACGTCAACAGCCACGACCGGCCGCTGGCGCTCTATATGTTTTCCAACGATCCGCAGCAGATCGATCGCGTGTTGAGCCGCACCACCTCCGGCGGCGTCACCGTCAACGACACGCTCTATCACGTCGCGGCAGAAGATCTGCCATTCGGCGGCGTCGGTCCCAGCGGCACCGGCGCCTATCACGGCTGGGAGGGCTTCCGCACCTTCAGCCACGCCAAGGGCACGTTCTACCAATCGACGTGGAACGCCGCCGCGATGCTGCGCCCGCCCTACGGCGCCAAAATCGAGCGGCTGCTGAAATTCATGATCGGCAGAGCGTAGGGCAGCTACATCCGCTTGACGGGATTGTTGCTTGCGTTCGAGCCCTTGCCGACCAACCCTGTTTGGCTTTGTGGCTTCCAGCCCATATGGCGGCCATAAAAGAAGATGAAGATGCTGCTCAGTATCAGAAGAACGCCGACCAGCTGACCTATTGTCAGCCCGAAAACGCCTTCGTTTGGCGGCTCCATAAGCCCATCGAGAAACAAAAAGATCAGGACCCCGATAAAAATATCGAACAGCCCGACCATGCTGACGATGAAGCCTGTCGTAAGGGCTACGCTCGCCCGGCTGTTGATGCTCATGCCGCCGCCCTCTGCAGCGCCTGGCCCTTGATCATGTCGGCGGCCTTCTCCGCGATCATGATTGTGGGCGCATTGGTGTTGCCGCCGATCAGGGTCGGCATCACCGAAGCATCAATAACGCGCAGGCCCTCGACGCCGCGCACCTTCAACTGGCTGTCGACCACCGCCATGGCGTCGCTGCCCATCTTGCAGGTACCGACCGGGTGATAGATGGTCTCGCTGCGCTGGCGCACCCAAACTTCGAGATCGGCATCGCTTTGCTTGTCCTTGCCCGGCTCCAGCTCCTCGCCGCGATAGGGATCGAACGGCTTCTGCGCGAAAATAGTGCGCGCCATCTTGGTGGCGGCAACCAGCGCCTCGAGGTCGCTGCGTTCGGCGAGGTAATTGGGATCGATGGCCGGATACTCCTTGGGATCGGTAGATTTCAGGAAGATGCGGCCGGTGCTTTGCGGGCGCAGCAGGCAGGCATGCATGGTATAGCCGCTCTTCTTCAGCCGCGTGCGGCCATGGTCAAGCACGATCGCCGGCAGGAAATGGAACTGGATGTCCGGTGCCGACAGCCCTGGCTTGGTCGAGGCGAAGCCGCCTGACTCGGCGATGCAGGACGTGCCCGGCCCGGTTTTCCACACCATGTATTTGAACAGCGACACGAGCTGATTGGCGCGATCGTAAGTCACGTTCTGGGTGCAGAAATTGACCGTCGCGGCATCGAGATGGTCCTGCAGGTTTCTGCCGACGCCGGGCACGTCGGCCACCACGTTGATGCCGAGCTTGCGCAACTCGTCGGCCGGCCCGATGCCTGACAGCAGCAGGATCTGCGGCGAGTTCACCGCGCCGCCCGAGAGGATCACCTCGCGGCTGGCCTTTGCTTCCACCGTCTGCGCGTCCTTGGCGTAACGCACGCCAATCGCACGGCCCTTCTCGACGATCACGTTCAGGGTGAGCGCGCCGGTTTCCACCGTCACGTTAGGCCGCGCCATGGCCGGCCGCAGATAGGCGACGGCGGCGCTGCAGCGCTTGGCGTCGAGCTGCGTCACCTGGTACATGCCGAAGCCTTCCTGGCTCGGTCCGTTGAAATCGTTGTTGAGCCGGTGCCCGGCTGCCTGCGCCGCATCGAGCACGACGCGGTTGAGCGGCGATGGGTCGACCTGGTCGGCGACGTTCAGCGGCCCGCCGGCGCCATGATACTGCGAGGAGCCGCGCTCGTTGTTCTGCGCCTTCTTGAAATAGGGCAGCACGTCGGCGTAGCTCCAGCCCTCGTTGCCGAGCTGGCGCCACAGATCGTAGTCGTAGGCGGCGCCACGGATATAGAGCATGGCGTTGATCGAGCTGGAGCCGCCCAGGGTCTTGCCGCGCGGCCAGTACATGCGCCGGTTGTTGCAATGGACCTGCGGCTCGGTCTCAAACCGCCAGTTGTATTTACTGTTCTCGCCCAGGCTGGCGAAGCCGGCCGGCATGTGGATCAGCATGCTCTTGTCCTGATCGCCCGCTTCCAGCACCAGCACCTTGGTGTTGGAGTCCTCGCTCAGCCGGTTGGCCAGTGTGCAGCCGGCCGAACCCGCGCCGACGATGATGTAGTCGTACATGGCACTCCCCCGAAGCCTTGTTCTTTCCGGCATCGTGCCACGAAGTCGGGCGGGTGGGGAACGCCGCCTACTTGACGTTTACGTAAACGTGAAGTATGAAGCCGTCATGACAGCTGCGAACGCCTTGGCCCGCCATCTTGCCCCCGCCGGCAAGGCCGACAAGCCTGCTGGCGAGCGCCGGCCGACCTACACCATCGCCGAACTGGCGAAGGAATTCGCCGTCACGCCGCGCACCATCCGCTTCTACGAAGACCAGGGTTTGATCACGCCGGCGCGACAGGGGATGAACCGCGTCTACAGCCATGGCGACCGCTTCCGCCTCGGCTGGATCCTGCGTGGCAAGCGGCTGGGCTTCAGCCTTACCGACATCAAGGAACTGCTCGACCTCTACGAGGGCGATCGCAGCCGCGTGTCGCAACTGAAGGCCGCCCTGCAGCGCGCCCGCGAGCATGTTGCCGAGCTGGAGCACCAGGCGCGCGATCTGCAGGCGCAGATCGCTGAACTGCGCGAGCTCGAGCAGGGCGCCATTGCCATGCTGCGCGAGCGTGGCGTCGATCCCGAGTCAGAGTAATTCTCGCGGCCCGCTCAGGGTCGCTCTTCAAGAAACCGTTTGCCGGAGGGAATGGCATCATGGCGACCTACAAAGCCCCGCTGCGCGACATGCGCTTCGTGCTCAACGAAGTGCTGGACGTCGAGACCATTTCCTCGCTGCCGAAATTCGGCGAAGTGACGCCCGATCTCATCGATGCGGTGCTGGAAGAGGCCGCCAAGATCGCCGAGCAGGTGCTGTTTCCCATCAACCGCTCGGGCGACGAGGAAGGCTGCACCTTCGAAAATGGCGTGGTGCGCACGCCGGCTGGCTTCAAGGAAGCCTACAAGACCTTCGTCGAAGGCGGCTGGACCAACCTGTCGACCGACCCGACCTATGGCGGCCAGGGTCTGCCGGCGACGGTGGGCTTCGTGGTCGAGGAAATGATCTGCTCGGCCAATCTCGCCTTCGGCATGTATCCCGGCCTTTCGCACGGCGCCTACGAGGCGATCCGCCATCACGCCAACGACGATCTTAAGCAGGCCTATCTGCCCAAGCTGGGCGAGGGCACGTGGTCGGGCACAATGTGCCTGACGGAGCCGCATTGCGGCACCGATCTGGGCATGCTGCGCACCCGCGCCGAGCCGCAGGCCGATGGCTCCTATGCCATCACCGGCACCAAGATATTCATATCGGCCGGCGAGCACGATCTGACCGAGAACATCATCCATCTGGTGCTGGCGCGCCTGCCGGACGCGCCGGGCGGCACCAAGGGCATTAGCCTGTTCGTGGTGCCGAAATTCCTGCCCACTGCCGAGGGCAAGCCGGGCAAGCGCAACGGGCTCGGCTGCGGTGCCATCGAGCACAAGATGGGCATTAAGGCGTCCTCGACCTGCGTGATGAATTTCGATGGCGCCAAGGGCTGGATCGTGGGCGAGGAGAACAAGGGCCTCAACGCCATGTTCACCATGATGAACGCCGCCCGCCTTGGCGTCGGCATGCAGGGCCTGGGCCTGGCCGAAACCGCCTATCAGAGCGCCGTGGCCTACGCCAAGGATCGCATCCAGGGCCGCTCGCTGTCCGGCCCCAAGGCGCCCGACAAGCCGGCCGATCCGATCATCGTCCATCCCGACGTGCGCCGCATGCTGCTGACGCAGAAATCCTTCTCCGAAGGCGCTCGCGCGCTGGCCTACTGGGTCGGCATGCTGATCGACGTGGCGCGCCACAGCCAGGACACGGCCAAGCGCGAGGAAGCCGACGATCTGCTGCAGCTGCTGACGCCGGTGATCAAGGCCTATTTCACCGATACCGGTTTCGAATCCGCCAACCTCGCCGTGCAGGTGCATGGCGGTCACGGCTATATCCGCGAGCATGGCGTCGAGCAGCTGGTGCGCGATGCGCGCATCACCATGTTGTACGAAGGCGCCAACGGCATTCAGGCGCTCGATCTGGTCGGACGCAAGTTGCCGATGCATGGCGGCCGGCCGATGCAGAAACTCCTGGCGCTGCTGCATGGCTTCGTCGCCGAGAACAAGGGCAATGCCGCAATGGCGGAGTTCGTCGGACCGCTGGAGAAGGCGGTCAACCAGATGCAGGCCGCCGTGATGTGGCTGATGCAGAACGCCATGCGCAACCACGAGGAAGCCGGTGGCGCCGCCACCGATTTCCTCAAGGTCATGGCGCTGACCGTCATGGCCTATATGTGGGCGCGCATCGCCAAGGCGGCGCTCGACAGCAACGGCAAGAACGGCGGCGAGGCGGAGTTCTACGATGCCAAGCTCGCCACCGCCCGCTTCTTCGTCAAACGCATCCTGCCGCAGGCCGAGGCGCATTATTCCGCCCTGCAAAGCGGCGTCGAGCCGCTGATGGCGCTGCGCGCCGAAGCGTTCTAAAGCAAAAGACAACAGCGGCGCCTGCGGGCGCCGTTTTCATGTCCGCTCGAGAAACCGGAGGAAATCCATGGCTCACGTCATTGCCGAGGTGAAGGACGGCGTCGGCATCATCACCCTCAACCGGCCCGAATCGCTGAACGCGCTCAGCGAAGAAATGACCAAGGGCATGATCGACGCCACCAGCAAAT
>JAQSWP010000155.1 GCA_029266575.1 Alphaproteobacteria bacterium
TCGGGCCCCGCAGCGCGCCCGAGGTGATGACCAGCGCATCGGGCAGCGCGTCCGACTGGCGCAGCATCACCGTCGCCGCCGACAGCGCGCCGCGGCTGGTGGCGACCAGCGCCACCGGCCCCTTGATGGTGCGCATATGGGCGATGACGGCGGCGATGTCGCGGCCATGCGTGGCGCCGTTGCCGCGATAATTCTGCGTGTCCTTCAGATCCGTGGCGATGTCGGGCACGGCGGTGGCGAAACCGGCGCGAACGTAAAGCGCCCGGGTGCGCACCAGCTGATTGCCGAACAGGCGGGTGACGTTGCCCGTTGCGCCGATATCGAGAACGCCAGCGCCGCCCGCCAGCAGCACGACGCTGCCGACGGCATTGGCCGGCACGTCGACCAGCACGCGCTGGATGCTGCCGCGCACGGGAAGATCGACGACTTTCTCGGCGGCGAGGGCAGGCGTGGTCAGCACAAAAGCCACAGCCGCAATGATCAGGCAAACGAACGAACGCATCGCTTTCTCCTGCATCGCCCCTCACCCTCCCATCGCTGGCGCCCCCCTCTCCCCGCGAAAGCGGGGCAAGGGATTCCGCTACGCCGCCCGCCGCTTGGGATAGCGCAGATCCGCGGGCAGGCCGTTGCCCATCAGATCGATGAAATTGTCGCAATAGAAACGCTGCTGCGCGCGCTCGGAGACGTTGGCCAGCGCATCGCTGAAGCGCTTCATAGGATTGCGGCCGCCTTCGACATGCGGATAGTCGGAGGAGAACAGACACACCTCCTCGCCCGCCTGCGCGACGATCCAGCCGGTATCCTCATGCGGATAGGGCGTGACTCTGATCTGGCGCTTCACATATTCGCTTGGCTTCAGGCTCATCTGCTGCAGCCGCTCCTCGTTCTTGATGAAGGCGGCATGCGCCGAATCCATCGAGCGCATCCAGCCCGGCACCCAGGCGGCGCCCTGCTCGATGACGCCGATCTTCAACCTGGGGAAACGGTCGAGCACGCGATCGAGGATCATCGTCGCCAGCGTCTGCATCACCGGATAGGGGATCGCCATGTAGTCGACCGAGCGGAAATTCTCCGCCCCGCCATGGAAATCGGGCACTGGCGGCAGGCCGTTGTTGAAATAATCGGGGCTGAGCAGCTGGCCACCGCCGCCGACATGGAAGACGATCGGGATGCCGGCTTCCTGCGCCCGCGCCCACAGACCGTCCAGCCCGATATGCGAGGGCGAATGGCCGATCGGGCATTGCGAGGGGATCAGCAGCGCCCTGGCGCCTTGCCTGATCGCCGCTTCCGCCGCGCCATCGACGCGCGCCAGGTCGGCCAGCGGCACGTAGAGCGTCGACAGCAGGCGCCGGTCGACGGCGCAGAAATCGACCATGGCGCGGTTGTGCAGGCGGGCCAGGGCATAGGCGAAATCGATATCGCTGCCGCGTTCGGCCTCGGCCAGGAACCCCGACAGCATGGTGTTGAACACGAGCTGCGAGGCGACGCCGATATGGTCGAGCGCGGCGGGCCGGTCCTCGCGGCGGAACGAGCCGACGCCGTCCCAGCTCTTGCGCAGCATGATCTCGGCGGCATCGCGGGCGCGCCAGTCGGGATCGTCGTGGCGCGCCTTCACCTCCTGCATGCGGTCGTGATAGCCCACCAGCGAGCGGAACACATCGAGCGCCCTGACCTGCTCGCGCCACTGCGGCTCGACATAGGCCTCGAGCATTTCCGGCGTCTCCATGATATGGGCGTCGGCGTCGTGGACGAGGCGGTCCTGGATGTAGGGCATGGTCCCTCTCCGCATCCTGAATGCTGGTTCAGGCGATGATAGTCGTTGCCTTGGGCACCGCAAAAGGCTTCTGTCGTTTACAATGTTTCGTGCAGCACAACGGTTCGGGAAAAGTCCAATGTTTCCAATCCGCCTGGCGCGTCTTGCCGTTTTCGCCCTGATTGCCGCGGCACCGGCCGCCGCCGCGCCCGGTGACGAGTTGCCGCCGCGCGCGCCCTTGGTCGATTACGCCATGGTGTTCGAATTCTCCCGCGCCGAGGCCGGCCACAGCGAAGGCGGGCGGCGCGGCATCGCCATCAGCGGCACCTTGGTGCGCGACGAATTGCTGGGCAGCAGCGCCGGCGGCGACGATCGCAAGGTCTATATCGGCGACAAGGCCACCGGCCAGGTGGTGGAGTTCGATCCGGCCGATCCCGCCCGCAAGGCCCGGCGCGGGCCGATGGGCGACGTGCTGCTGCCGATGGCCGACGGCTACGACCGGGTGGTGCAGCTGGCCGGCCGGCCGCGGGCGCTGGGCCACGACAAGGTGGCGGGACGCGACTGCACCGTGCTGCGCTGGCAGCTGGGCGAGGACCGCCAGGACTGGTGCGTCGATGCCCAGGGCATCGTGCTGCGGGCCGAGCGCAAGGTGGGGCTGATCGAGACCCGCATGGAGGCGCTGGAGGTCAAGGTCGGGCCGCAGTCGGACGCCCTGTTTCAGGTGCCGGAAGGCTTCACGGTCGAGGACGCCGACCAGTAGGAGCTGGACTAACCTGCTTTTTCCTCGTCATCACCCCGCATGACCGGGAGGAACGGCCGGGCAAGATTCATGCCCGACGGCCATTTTGCGGCGTTGCACCGGCCAAATCGGCTCCTTATATACCCCCGTGACAGCCGGGGTTTTCGATCCCGGCCGCATCATTTACAGCCGAACCTGGGGGGTTTGCGGGCGCCTGCGTGGGCCTCAGAACCCTGCCGAGACAATGAGGGACAGCATGTCGAAGATTATCGGTATCGACCTTGGCACGACCAATTCCTGCGTCGCGGTCATGGAAGGCAAGGACGTCAAGGTGATCGAGAACGCCGAGGGCGCTCGCACCACCCCGTCCATGGTGGCGTTCACCGAAAGCGGCGAGCGGCTGGTCGGCCAGGCCGCCAAGCGCCAGGCGGTGACCAACCCGCAGAATACGCTTTCCGCCATCAAGCGTCTGATCGGCCGCAACCACAAGGATCCGATCGTCCAGAAGGACATCGCGATGGTGCCGTACAAGATCGTCCAGGGCGAGAACAGCGACGCCTGGGTCGAGGCGCGCGGCCAGAAATATTCGCCGAGCCAGGTCTCGGCCTTCATCCTGCAGAAGATGAAGGAAACCGCCGAGAGCTATCTCGGCGAGAAAGTCACCCGCGCGGTCATCACCGTGCCGGCCTATTTCAATGACGCCCAGCGCCAGGCGACCAAGGATGCCGGCCGCATCGCCGGGCTCGAAGTCGAGCGCATCATCAACGAGCCGACCGCGGCCGCTCTGGCCTACGGGCTTGAGAAGAAGGGCAGCGGCACCATCGTCGTTTACGATCTGGGTGGCGGCACGTTCGACGTGTCGATCCTCGAGATCGGCGACGGCGTGTTCGAGGTGAAGGCCACCAACGGCGATACGTTCCTGGGCGGCGAAGATTTCGACATGCGCGTGATCGAATATCTCGCCACCGAGTTCAAGAAGGAAAGCGGCATCGACCTGCGCGGCGATCGCCTGGCCTTGCAGCGCCTGAAGGAAGCGGCCGAAAAGGCCAAGATCGAGCTCTCCAGCGCCAAGGAAACCGAGATCAACCTGCCGTTCATCACCGCCGACGCCTCGGGCCCGAAGCATCTGACCATGAAGCTGTCGCGCGCCAAGCTCGAAGCTTTGGTCGATGACCTGGTCCAGCGCACGATCGAGCCCTGCAAGGCTGCGTTGCGCGATGCCGGCTTGTCGGCGGGCGAGATCGACGAGGTGATCCTGGTCGGCGGCATGACCCGCATGCCCAAGGTCACGGAGACGGTGAAGAACTTCTTCGGCAAGGAGCCGCATAAGGGCGTCAACCCGGACGAGGTCGTGGCCATCGGCGCCGCCATCCAGGGCGGCGTGCTGAAGGGCGACGTCAAGGACGTGCTGCTGCTCGACGTCACCCCGCTGTCGCTGGGCATCGAGACTTTGGGCGGCGTGTTCACCCGCCTGATCGACCGCAACACCACGATCCCGACCAAGAAGAGCCAGACCTTCTCCACCGCCGAGGACAACCAGACCGCGGTGACGATCCGGGTGTTCCAGGGCGAGCGCGAGATGGCGGCCGACAACAAGCTGCTGGGCCAGTTCGATCTGGTCGGCATTCCCCCCTCGCCGCGCGGCATGCCGCAGGTCGAGGTGACTTTCGACATCGACGCCAACGGCATCGTCAACGTCTCGGCCAAGGACAAGGCCACCAACAAGGAGCAGCAGATCCGCATCCAGGCCTCCGGCGGATTGAGCGAGAGCGACATCCAGCGCATGGTCAAGGAAGCCGAAGAGCATGCTTCCGAGGACAAGAAGAAGCGCGAGCTGGTCGAGGCCCGCAACCAGGCCGAATCGCTGGTGCACTCCAGCCAGAAAAACCTGGCCGAGTTCGGCGACAAGGTCGGGCCTGAAGACAAGGCCGCCGTCGAAGGCGCCATCGAGGCGCTGAAGGCAGTGACCGGCAGCGAGGACGTGGCCGACATCAAGGCCAAGACCGATGCGCTGGCGCAGGCTTCGATGAAGCTGGGCGAGGCCATGTACAAGGCGCAGCAGGCGTCGGCCGAGCAGCCGCAGCCGGATGCCGGCGCGGCCGGTGGCGACCAGCAGAAGGCCGGCGACGACAAGGTGGTCGATGCCGATTTCGAGGAAGTGAAAGACGACAAGAAAAACTAAGGTCGTCTGCGACGATGGCTTCAGATCCGCCCCGTTTCGATCGCGCGAGAGATTGCCGGTCGGCGGGGCGGTATCGTTTCAAGGCGACGCCCGGCGGTGGGATCGCGGCGTTTTTGCGTTAACGTGCAGGGTCGGTAGAGCGGGATGAGCATGGCGGGGCAGGACTACTATTCGATACTCGGCTGCGAGCGCGGCGCCAGCGCGGAGGACCTGAAAAAGGCCTACCGCAAGCTCGCCATGCAGCATCATCCCGACCGCAATCCCGGCGACAAGGCGGCGGAGCAGAAATTCAAGGAAATCAGCCACGCCTACGACGTGCTGAAGGACGACCAGAAGCGCGCCGCCTACGACCGCTATGGCGCGGCCGCGTTCGAGAACGGCAGCGGACGCGGTGGGCCCGGCGGCGGTTTCGAGTTCAATTTCGGCGCCGGATTCGCCGACATCTTCGAGGAGATGTTCGGCATGGGCGGCGCCGCCAATGCGCGGCGCCAGCAGCAGGGATCGGGGCGCGGCTCCGACCTGCGCTACAATCTGGAAATCTCCCTGGAAGAAGCCTTCAACGGATCGGAAGCGCGCATTCGCGTGCCGAGCTCGATCGCCTGCGAGGATTGCTCGGGCTCGGGCGCCGCGTCGGGCTCCAAGCCCATCACCTGCCCGGCCTGCCAGGGCCGCGGTCGGATGCGCGCGCAACAGGGCTTCTTCACCGTCGAGCGCACCTGCAGCCAGTGCCAGGGGGCGGGCAAGGTGATCGAGAATCCCTGCCGCAAATGCTCGGGCGCGGGCCGCGTGCGCCAGGAGCGCACCTTGCAGGTGAAGATCCCGGCTGGCGTCGAGGACGGCACGCGCATTCGCCTGGCGGGCGAAGGCGAGGCCGGCATGCGCGGCGCTGCGACGGGCGATCTCTACGTTTTCCTTTCGCTGCGCCAGCACGAGATTTTCCAGCGCGACGGCGCCAACATCTTCTGCCGCGTGCCTATCCCAATGACGTCGGCCGCCCTAGGCGGGCAGATCGAGGTGCCGACCGTCGATGGCACGCGGGCGCGCATTACCATTCCGGCCGGGGTGCAGAGCGGGCATCAGTTCCGCTTGCGCGGCAAGGGCATGAGCGTGATGCGCTCGGCCGTGCGCGGCGACATGTACGTGCAGGCGATGATCGAAACCCCGGTCAACCTCACCGCCAAGCAGCGCGATCTGTTGAAGGAATTCGAGAAGGCCGGCGGGTCGAAGCCGACCAGTCCGGAGTCCGAAGGATTCTTCAGCCGCGTGAAGGAGATTTGGCGCGAGATGAAGGATTAGGTTTCAGCGCCAGCACCGGCCTGCCCTCGCCATCGTCGATCCGCCGCCACCCGTCTTTTTTCGGAAACATCGCCGGCACGCCGGTCCAGGCGAAGACATCGACCGAGCGCGCGCCTTCCTTCACCGGCGCCGGGTAGGCCTGCACCAGTTTGGCTCCGCGCTCGAACGCCAGCGCCGTCGCCGCCTTCACCAATTCAAGCCCCGTACCCTGTCCGCGCTCGGCGCGGGTGACGAACAGGCAGCTCACTACCCAGGCATTTTCCGCTTCGTGCTCGCGTGCCATCCGGCTCTTGCGCAGGCGGGGAAAATCGGGGCGCGGCCCGATGCAGCACCAGCCGACCGGGTTGCGCCCGCGCCGCGCCATGATGGCGTGCACCGCCCCGGCTTCGATCTGCGCCTCCAGCGCCAGCCGGTTGGGTGCGCCCTTGCACGCCTCCCAGCTCTTGCCGCCCTTCTCTACCCGCCACCACTGGCACCAGCAGCCGCCGGCCGCGCCATTGGGGCCAAACAAAAGTTCCACCGCCGGCCAATCCGCTTTCTGTATTGGCTTCAGCGACAGGGCGGCATTGCTGCTGGGTTTTTTCGGCGTCTTGGCGGTCATAGCGGCTGATCAGCTAGCGGCGGGAAGGCCACAGTTTGCCCTATTTCGCCCGTCTTGGTTGCAGCGGAATTGTTTGCGCACAGGCGTCTGTGGCAGCATCGGTCCGGGGAGAAAAAACGGCGATGGCGGAATTGCGCGCACTGGCTCTCATGCTGGCGCTGGCCACGGCTTGGCAGGCGGCCCCTGCGCTTGCGCAGCAGCCGCATTGGTTGGTCGGCACCTGGGACGGCGCGCAAGAACGTCGCCGTGCGCAACCGCACCGGCACCGACCGTTCGCTGGTGGTGAATTCGGTCGCCGCCGATGGCGGAACGGCCAAGGCGCAATGGATCACCGGAGCCTCCACCGTCAACATCAAGCTAAGCATCGCGGGCGAAATAGTGACCTTCATCACGCCGGGCACGCAGGGCAATTCCTGCCGCCTGGTGCGCAAAGGCAACGTGCTGGAAGGCGCGTGGACCAGCCAAGCCGCGGCAACAGCGGCGGCATCGAGTTGTTTAAGCAATGAAACCACTTTCACCACGACATGGAGAGGCCTCAATGATTCGCGCAATCGCACTTCTGCTTATGGTGGCGGTCGCCGCTGCCGCGCCGGCCAGCGCCCAGCAGCATTGGCTGGTCGGCACCTGGAAAGGCGCGCTGGGCAACCTGTCCTCGACCAACCGGTTCGGCCCCGACCGCACCTTGGAGGTGAAATCCGTTTCTCCCGAAGGCGGCAAGGCCCAGGGAACATGGATCGCCGCCACCGGCGCGCAACCGGTCACGATCACGATTTCCGGCAACGACATCAGCTTCTCCACCGCCGGCAGCTCGGGCTCCTCTTATAAAATGACGCACAACGCCAGCTCGCTGAGTGGCTCATGGTCGGCGGCAAGCGGCGGCGCCGGCGGCACCGTCAATATGAAGAAGCAATAATCCCCCGCGATGCCGCGCTCTTCGCTTGTAACTGTCGCCGACGGCCGCCCACGTTGCGGCTGGGTCGGCGAGGAGCCGCTCTATCTCGACTATCACGACCGCGAATGGGGCGTGGCGCTGCGCGACGATCGGGCGCTGTTCGAGTTGCTGATCCTGGAGGGCTGCCAGGCCGGGCTTTCCTGGATCACCGTGCTGCGCAAGCGGGAGAATTACCGCCAGGCCTATGACGGTTTCGATGC
>JAQSWP010000156.1 GCA_029266575.1 Alphaproteobacteria bacterium
AGCACCAGCGGTGCGATGCGCTTCCAGAGTTTTTCGGCCCGTTCGCGGCGGACGTCTTCCTCGACTTCCTGAAAAATATCCGCCACCGGGCCGTTCTCCTTCAGACCTTTGAAACGCCAGCTTGAACCAAGATTTGCGCGGCTGTTCTACCTTGCGAAGCAAGGTTTGGCAATTCGCACGAAACGGCTGCAACCCATTCAAGAACCATGATTTTCCGGCCTGTCAGCCCCCTTCCCGCCGCATTTGCAATGCTGTGGTCGCCCCATTTCCAATGCTGTGGGTAGATTGCTGGATTTCCATGGAGGCTATTTGGTAAGTATCCCGCCTGCCGCGGATCGCCCTCAAGGACGCGGGCGGCAGTGTCGATCAACCACAGACAGAAAAGAGGACGCATGCGGCGCGCCGGCAAGCTATTGGGAATCCTTCTTGCGGGCATCGCGTTTTTCTTCGCCGCTGCGGTTGCGGAGCAGGCGATGGCGCAGCGCACGCCCAAGGGCGCACCGGTGCCGTTCGAGGTCGAGCTGTCGAAGGCGCGGCGCGATCGCACCTTCCTCTCCTTCAACGAGCACATCGCCAACGTGCCGGCCAACCGCATCAGGGACCTGCCGGTGGTCAACGGCCGCATGGGCGACCGGGTGACGATGGGCGAAGGCCACACCATGCATTTCCCGCTCGGCTATCTGGTGACGGCGACCTACCTGCTCGACAAACAGCGCCCGAAAGCCGGCGCCGCGGCGGCCTTGAGCGCCGCCGAGCTGGAAGCCAATCCCAGCTACGCCATGGTGCAGCGCTTCGAGGCCGAGCTGGGCCCGGTCTGCGCCCGCACCGAGGACCGGGTCAACGACGTCAAGGCCGAATTCCGCCAGCGCCCCGGCCAGAGCATGGCCATCGTGCTCGACATGCCGGGCAGATACGATTCGCTGACGCGCGAGAAGAGCCGCTCCTACATCGTCTTCACCGGCGCCGAGGAGCGCTATGTCGCCACCGGCTCCGTATCGCAGCAATTGCTGGCGCATTGCCGGGCGAACAAGGGTGTTGCCATGCCCTATGACGGCAAGCCGCTGACGGCGCCGGCGCTGACCGGGGTTGATTAGGACTAACCACAGAGACTCAGGAGGCACGGAGAAGAAAGGACTGCCGGCTGCGCCGGCGGGGTTTCCGCCTTCCTCTGTGTCTCTGTACCTCTGAGGTTAACCTTATAAAACAGGCTATTGTGACGCGTCTTTACCGGCGCTTCGAATTAGGTACACTCAGGCGCAATGACGAATGTCCTTCCGCTGCCCCAGAAGCCGCGGCACCGGCGCAAGCTGGTGGTATTCGAGCGTTCCGAACTGGGGCAGCTGCTGAACCTCTACAGCACCCGCGTCGCCTCGGGCGAATGGCGCGACTACGCCATCGATTTCCGCCAGGGCATGGCGATGTTCTCGATCTTCCGCCACACCGCCGAGCAGCCGCTGTTCGCCATCGCCAAGATGGCGCCCGGCAGCCAGCGCCAGGGCGACTATGTGGTGGTCAGCGGCCCGCGCAAGATCGCGCAAGGCAAGAGCATCGGCGAAGTGCTGTCGGCGCTGGAGCGCCAGCTGCGCCTGATCTACAGCAACTGAAATCGGAGCAAACAAAAACGGCAGCGCCCGAGGGGCACTGCCGTTTTCCGGTATTGAACTTGCCTGGAGCTTAGCGCGTGTCGATTAGCGCTGCGGCGTCGTCGCCGCACCCACGCCGGCGCCAACCGCGCCGCCGATCAACGCACCGCCCAGGACCGAAAGGCCGCCGGTCGCCGCGCCTACAGCCGCGCCAGTGCCGGCGCCGATCGCGCCGCCGGTGACAGCACGCTGGCCCCATGTGTCGCCACAAGCCGCAGTCGCGAGACCGAGCATGGCAACCGTCGCCAGAACCTTGACCTTCATAACTCTCTCCTTCGTTTCGACCGCCAGGCCCCAACGCCGGCGGCACGGTGAAACAAGATCGCTTACGACTGAGACCAAAACGAGGCGAGGTAAAATGGGTTCCGTGGACCTGTCCACCCCCGCCCGAACGTCCCACATAAGACACAATACGGCGCAAAACCGCATCCATCCCTTAATTACCAGAATGAGAAACGACGCACAACCGCCTGTAAATCCTGTCGAATTTTATACACAAAGCGAATCGACCAAACTCAGCCGAAAACCTTGGCATAAATTTCCGGCCGGAAACCGACGCTGATCGTGCCGCCGCGCTCGAGCACCGGCCGCTTGATCATCGACGGCTGCGCCAGCATCAGCGCGATGGCTTTCTTCCCGGTGAGATTCTCCTTGTCGGCATCGGGCAGCTTGCGAAACGTGGTGCCGGCACGATTGAGCAGCGTCTCCCAGCCGACCTCCCTGCTCCAGCGCTCAAGCGTGGCGCGATCGATGCCGGCGGTTTTGTAGTCGTGGAAGTCGTAGGCGATGGCACGCGAATCGAGCCAGGCGCGGGCCTTCTTCATGGTGTCGCAATTCTTGATGCCGTGGAGCTTGACCGGTCCGCTGCTCATCGCCTGTTCCATTTCCAGCACTGCCTGCAACGACAAGGCGCTGCCCAGCGCCCCGCCCGATGCGGTGTTGTCGAAGATGCACCAGCTTGGCACGCCGCGCGAGAGTTGTTCGCGCAACGGGCGGACGGAGTGAGGCTCCGTCCGCTTAAGCGTGTGATGAATGATGGGCTGTCAGGCCGCTTCGAGCACCATGTTGAGCGGGCTTTGCGCCGCGCGGCGCACGCGCGTGAAGCCGCCTGAGCGGATCACCTCGGCCAGCCGCTTCTCCCCCGCCTGCGCGCCCAGCGCCAGCCCTGTCTCCTGCGCCAGCGAGGTCGGAACGCAGATCATCGTCGATGCCGAGTAGTAGAGTCGGCCGACCGGATTGATGTTGTCTTCCAGCGTATCCCCGGCCATCGGCTCGACCACCATCCAGGTGCCGTCGTTCTTCAGCGCCTTTCTGATATGTGCCGCCGCGGCGGCGGGATCGCCCATATCGTGCAGGCAGTCGAAACAGGTGATCAGATCGAAATCGCCGCCGGCGAAGTCCTGCGCCCGGCCGACCTCGAACTGCAGGTTGGTCAATCCGTGCGCCCGTGCATGCGCGGTCGCGGCGGCGATCGAAGCCGGATGGAAGTCGTAGCCGGTGAAACGCGACTTGGGAAACGCCTGCGCCATCAGGATCGTGGACGTGCCGTGTCCGCAGCCGACGTCGGCTACCGTCGCACCCGCTTTCAGTTTGTCGACGACGCCGTCGAGCGCCGGCAGCCACTCCTGCACCAGCGCGTTCACGTAACCCGGCCGAAACAGCCGCGCCACGGCGCAGAACATGCAGTTGGCCTGTTCGCCCCAGGCAACGCCGCGCCCGGTCTTGAAGGCCGCCTGCACTTTCGGCTGGTTCTCGACCATCGCAGCGGCGGTATCGAAGGCGCCAACCAGATTGGCCGGGCTGTCGGGCTCGGCAAATATCAAGGCCTGCTCCGGCGTCAGGGAGAACTGTCCACGCTCGTGATGGACATAGCCCGAGGCCACCTGCGCCGACAGCCACTCGCGCACATAGCGGTGCGCGCATCCGGCCGCATCGGCGAGTCCATCGGCGCTCACTGGCCCGATTTCTCTCAGGGTTTTGTAGAGGCCGAGCGCGTCGCCGATGCGCACCAGCGGCACGCTGACGGCCCCGCCGAGATCGCCAAGAATGCGGCCCACGAGCTCGTTGAGCGTGGTTTCGTTGAACTGTGCCATATCGCTGCTCCTCCTGGTGTTCGGAGGGCGACCTGCCGCTCCGTTGCGCCAAGGATGCGCGTCGCAATGGCGGTGAGCATGAGGCCGCAGTCCCGCGCCGGCGAAATAAATCGGGCATTCGTGGGACAGATGTCCCGGATCCGGGCTGGTCCTACTCGGACAGCGCCATGACGATCGCCTGCGAGCGGCTGCTGACGCCAAGCTTGCCGAAGATCGCCGATAGCTGGTTGCGAACGGTCTTGACGCTCTTGCCAAGTCGTTCGGCGATGGCGCGGTTGTCCAGGCCTTCAGCAACGAGATCCAGAAGCGCCGTCTCGGCGGATGTCAGGCCGGCGTCGCGGACTGCGCGCGACTGCCGGGGCCGATCCTGGCCGAGGAAAGCGGCAAGTTCGGCCTGGAATACGGCCCAGGCCGGCTCGTCGGGCAGCAGCACATGGTTCTTGCTCTCCAGCGGCACGAAGCGCGCGCCGGGGATGGCGGCGGCAAGCTTGCAGCCTTCGTCGAACGGCACGCGCATGTCGCCGCGGCTGTGCGCGATCAGCGTCGGCACGCGCAGCTTCGCCGCCAGCTCCAGCACGTCGATACCCTGCATGTGCCAGAGCAGTTGCGCAGCGACATCGGGGGCGGCGGTGACGCGCTCGAGATCTCCCCACCAGCGATGCTGTTCGGGCGTCCCGTCGGGAATGAAGAGGTTGGTGAAGAACTGACAGAAGGCCGGATTGTCGCGGCCCCAGCCGATGCGGATGAAGTTGATGAGAGTCTCGGCTTCCAGCCGCTCGGCCTCCGTCTGCGCCCGGACCCGCGCGCCCTGCCCGTAGGCATTCAAGAGCACCAGGTGGGAGACGCGTTCGGGATGCCGCAGGGCATAGGCGATGCTGAGCGCGCCACCCTGCGAGAGGCCGAGCAGGACGAAACGCGGCGCTTCGATCGACGCCGCCACGCAGTCCAGATCGGCGTGCGAGGCCTCGAGCGACAGCTCGGCGACATGGCGGTCCGACAATCCGCAGCCGCGCGAATCGTAGCGCACGAAGCGGTTGCGCGCCGACAGCGCCTGAAGCCACGGGCGCCACACCGGGCTCTCGAGATCATAGTCGACATGGCTGAGCCAGTGCGCCGCCCGCAGGATCACCTGCCCTTCTCCGCACGAGGCGACAGCAATGCGCGTGCCGTCGGCGGAGTTGCAGAACCGTATGCTCTGGCGGAGCTTCATCATTCAATGACTATCGTTTTGAGAGAGAAAACAGGCCGTTCTCAACGGGCGAACGAGCCGACGTTCTCCTGGATGAGAAATCTATCATCGCAGCGATGGCGGAAGAAATGGCGCGCGTGCTTATCCAAACGACCTAGCTCGAAACGCCGTCGAATTCGACGCCTTAGGTGTTATGGCACGCACGATGCAGGTTCCTCCGGGCATCGCCGGCAGGTGAAAGTCATATTCGCGCTTGACACCATACCGACCGGTTGGTATTTCCCAAACCAACCAGTCGGTATGGTGATTGCAATGGCGGAAATACAACAGTTTTCGAAGGCCAGGCTTCTCGATGCGGCGCTGAAAGTCGTGCGCAGCAAGGGCTACACCGCGGCGCGGATCGAGGATATCTGCGCCGAGGCCGGCGTGACGAAGGGCAGCTTCTTCCATCACTTCAAGAGCAAGGACGATCTGGCGCTGGCCGCCGTCGCGCATTGGGACGCAACGACCGGCGGCGTGTTTGCGCAAGCGCCGTACCACGCGCTGCCCGACCCGCTCGACCGGCTGCTGGCCTATCTCGATCTGCGCAAGGAGCTGCTGGCTGGCGAGCTACCCGATTTCACCTGCTTCGCCGGCATGATCGTGCAGGAGGCCTATGAGACGCACCCGGAACTCGCCGCTGCCTGCGCCGCCAGCATCAGCCGCCACGCGAGCACGCTCCAAGCCGATATAGAGACAGCGATAGAGACCTGCGGCATTGCCGAGGCCTGGAGCGCCGAGAGCCTGGCGTTGCACATGCAGGCCGTCCTCCAGGGCGCGTTCGTTCTCGCCAAGGCCCAAGGCGGCGCCGCGGTCGCCGCCGACAGCATCGACCATCTCCGCCGCTACCTGACCTTGCTGTTTCGCCCGGGCGGCAGCAAACCCCGTACGAAAACGAAAGGAAAGTGACATGCCCAGCACCATCCGCCTGCATCGAGTCATCGCCGCCAAGCCGGAGAAGGTCTATCGCGCCTTCGTCGAGCCGGACGCGGTCGCGAGCTGGCTGCCGCCTTACGGCTATCTCTGCACCGTGCACGAGCTCGACGCCAAAGTGGGCGGCAAGCACAGAATGTCGTTCCGCAATTTCACCGCCGGCGGCAGCCATTCCTTCGGCGGCGAATATCTGGAGCTCGTGCCGGGCGAGAAGCTCGTCTACACCGACAGGTTCGACGATGCCAGCATGCCGGGCGAGATGAAAGTCACCGTGACCTTGAAAGCGGTTTCGACGGGCACGGAGATGAGCATCGTGCAGGAAGGCGTGCCGGACATGATCCCGCCCGAAGCCTGCTATCTCGGCTGGCAAGATTCGCTCGACAAGTTCCGCCGCCTGGTCGAGCCCGAGATCAACCAGTAACGCCCCACAGATTGGCCACAGTCCGGATCGCACGATCTGGCCGGCGAGACCGACAGCACCGACAGTTTGGGAGATTTGACATGACCGACTTCGTGACCTGCCTGTGGTTCGACCACGGCGAAGCCAGCAAGGCGGCGAAATTCTACGCCGCGACCTTTCCGGACAGCCGTGTCGAGCGGGTGAACAAAGCGCCCGGCGATTTTCCCGGCGGCAGTGCGGGCAGCGAGCTGACCGTCGAATTCACCGTGCTGGGCCGGAAGTTCCTCGGCCTCAATGGCGGCCCGACCTTCAAGCCGAACGAGGCGGTCAGCCTGGTGATCCTCACCGAAAACCAGGAAGAGACCGACCGCTACTGGAACGCGATCGTCTCGAACGGCGGCGCCGAGAGCGCCTGCGGCTGGTGCAAGGACCGCTGGGGCTTCTCCTGGCAGATCACGCCGCGGCGGCTGATCGAGCTGACGACCAGTTCCGATCCGGCCGTGGCCAAGCGCGCGTTCGATTCGATGATGACGATGGGGAAGATCGATATTGCCGCGCTTGAGGCGGCGGTGGCGTCAGGATCGAAAGGCTGACAGGGCAGGACGCGAGCAAGCGCCCTCCTCTCTCCTCGAAGGTAGTCTTATTTCGTTCAGCGAGATACAGGAGTCCGCTCGCCACGCGCTTTGTCCTTGATGGCCGAGAAGTAGAAGTCGAGCATCGAGTCGAGGGGCGCCGGGTCGCGGCACAAGCGGCTGCGCAGGGCGGCGCCCTCCCAACAATTGACGATGAGATTCGCCATGTGGCGCGGATCGGAACCTCGCGGCAGATCGCCACTGGCTTGCGCCTGCTCCATGCAGTCGGCAATGCGGCTGGCGATGGCGCTCATGCAGGCCTCGATCTTTTCCTGGAACACCGGACTCACTCCGGAAAGCTCCTGCCCAAGGCCGCCGAGCATGCATCCGAGATAGCCGTCCCCGCGATACTTGTCGCGTGTCGCCTCGAAGAACCTGCGAACACGCTCGAGCGGTGGCAGCGAATGGTCGCCGAGCGTCGCATCGAGGCCGCGGTGGACCTCATCCATGTATCGCTCGATCACCTGAAGGGCGAAGTCTTCCTTGCTGGCGAAGTGATGATAGAAGGACCCCTTCGGCGTACCCGTCTCCTTGAGCACCGCCTGGATGCCGAGGTCGTTGTAGCCGTGGCGCAGAAGCATGCTCAGCCCCGCATTGAGCATGCGTTCCTTGGTTGAATCACTCATTGCGAAACGCGGGGCCCACAGGTCAGTGCTGGTGTTCGGGCGGCGCGAAGAGGATCAGTTCCACGCGATCGTTTCCTTCGACATAGCCGTCGTGGCCCGGCGGGATCTCGAAGAAGTCGCCAGCCGCGATCTTCGTGCTCGCTCCGGTGTCGAGCATGCGA
>JAQSWP010000157.1 GCA_029266575.1 Alphaproteobacteria bacterium
ATTAACCGGGTCATTTTCTTCAAGAACGTCGCGGTCATCGGCGGCATGCTGATGCTGATGGTGGCCGGGCCAGGACGCTACAGCGTCGACGCCCGGCGCTAGCGCGAGAAAGGCAGCGTTTAGACGGCGGCCTTGCTCTTGGCCGCCGTTTTCGTTTGAGGATGGGATGCCGCATTCTGCCGCCGATCTTGCCCGCGTTGTCCGCCGCCAGGCCGAGGGCTGCGCGCGGCTGGACTCGCCGCTTTGGGCACGGCTGCTGAATGAGGCAGCTGCCGATATCGAGGCAAACGGGCCGCTGTGGGATCTGCTGCGCGACTGGGACGGCGAGATCGAACAGGGCGCCATCGGATTGCGTGTGGCGGGCGGGCTGCACTATCTGGCGCTCGAGGGCAGTGCGCCGGAGCTGGCGGCCATCCTGCCGTCCTGCGGCGGCACGGCCGATCCCGACCGGCTGTGGCCGATTGCGCGCGAGATCGTGGCGCAACAGGCGGAGCGCTTGCGCCCTTTCCTTGCCAGCGCGCCGCAGACCAACGAGGTCGGCCGCTCCTGCGCGTTGATGCCGGGCATGCTGCAGATCGCGCGCGTGACAGGATTGCCCTTGCGCCCGCGCGAGATCGGCTCCAGCGCCGGGCTCAATCAATTCTGGGATCTCTATTCCTATCGGCTCGGCGAGCACGGCTGGAATAAGAACCAAAGCGATCTCACCCTGGAGTGCCGCTGGAGCGGCACTGCGCCGCCGACTGCCGTGAAGCCCAAGGTAACTTCGTGCGCCGGCTGCGACATCAACCCGCTCGATCTGCGCGACGAGAAGGTGCGGCTGCGCCTGCAGGCCTATGTCTGGCCCGACCAGAGCCGGCGTATGGAAAATCTACGCGCCGCCATGAAGATCGCGCTGAACAACGACGTGCGCGTGGAGAAGATGGCCGCTTCCAAATTCGCCGCGCGCGAACTGGCCTCGCGGCCGGCCGGCGAATGCATCGTGATCTACCATTCCATCGTGCGACAGTATTTTCCCGACGATGAAGGCCGTGCCTTCGACAGCGCCATTGCCGAAGCCGGCGCTGATGCAACGGAGGATCGCCCGGTAGCGTGGCTGCGGCTGGAACAGGATGGGCCGATGCTGCCCTTCCATCTCCGCCTGACCTTATGGCCGACCGGCGAAACCCTTGTGCTGGGCGCCGCCCATCCGCATGGCGCAACGGTGAAGTGGCAGGCGTGACCTAGTCCAGGTCTGCCCGCGCGATGGCCTCACTTTGCCGCCGCGCCAGCGCATCGACATCGAAATCCTCGATCAACGACCGAAACAGATCGTGCCAGTTCAGTTCCGCCTTCAGGTGGATGAAGACCGAGCCCAGGCCGATGGCGGCGCGGTCCATGAAGACGAATTCGCGCGGCGGGGTGACGCCGCCCAGGCGTTTGATGTCCTCGTGCACCTTCTGCGCCGTGTCGCGGCCGTAGTTTCCCGCCATGCCTTCGGTCAGCCGACGCACGCGATCGTCCATCAGCGGGCCGTAGAGGAACAGCGCCCATTGATTGAGTGCGGCTATGAGCTCGCGCGAGAGATTGCGGAAGCCCCAGTTCTCGTAAGCCTGCACCGCCAGCGCCTCGTCGCCTCTTGTCAGCGCCCAGTAGAGATCGATCGAGCCCTGCACGAAGCGCGGCGGGAAGATGCGGACGCAGCCGAAATCCAGCAGGTTGACGTCGCCGTTGTCGCGCACGGTGTAATTGCCCAGATGCGGATCGCCATGGATGATGCCGTAGCGATAGAGCGGCAGATACCAGGCGCGGAACATGCGTGCCGCCAGCGCGTTGCGCTGTTCCTGGCTCGCCGTCTCGCTCCAGCGCAGCAGCGGCGCGCCTTCCAGCCAGTGCATCGTCAGCAGCCGGTCGGTCGATAGCCCGCCAATCACGCCCGGCACGTGGATGTCGCTTTCGCCTCCCAGCATGTCGGCATAAAGCGCGATGTGTTTGGCCTCGCGCGCATAATCGAGTTCCTCGCGCAGGCGGGCGGCGATCTCGTCGAAAATGTCGGCGGTGCGGACGGCGCTGTCGTAGCGCTCGTAGATGGCGAACACCAGGCGCAGCTGGCGCAGATCGGCCTCCAGCGCCGCGCGCATGTCGGGATATTGCAGCTTGCAGGCCAGCGCCGTGCCGTCGAGTGCGGCGGCGCGATGCACCTGCCCCAGCGACGCGGCGGCGCTGGCCCCACGCTCGAAACTGGCGAAACGGCTTTGCCAATCCTGCCCGAGCTCGCCCGCCATGCGGCGCTTGACGAACGGCCAGCCCATCGACGGCGCATTGGATTGCAGCTGCGCCAGCTCGGCGGCGTATTCCTCCGGCAGTGCGTCGGGAATGGTGGAGAGAAGCTGCGCCGCCTTCATCAGCGGCCCTTTCAGCCCGCCAAGGGCGGCTTTTAGATCGGCGGCGTGGCGGCCGCGATCCATCGGCAGGCCGAGATAGCGGTTGCCGGCGATCCGCGCCGCCAGCCCGCCCATCGAAGCGCCGACCTTGACGTAGCGTTCGAGCCGGCCGGTCAGGCTGTCATCGTCGGCGGCCATGGCCGCCTACATCTTCTCCAGCTCGTCGATGAAGCCCGCGATGACGCCGATGCCCTTCTGCCAGAAGGCCGGATCGGATGCATCGAGACCGAACGGCGCCAGCAGCTCCTTGTGCCGCTTGGTGCCGCCGGCTTTCAGCATGTCGAGATAGCGCTGCTGGAAGCCCGGCGCGCCGTCCTGATAGACGGCGTAGAGCGAATTCACCAGGCAGTCGCCGAAGGCGTAGGCATAGACGTAGAACGGCGTGTGCACGAAATGCGGGATATAGGCCCAGAAGCTTGCGTATTCGGGATGGAACCTGAACACCGGACCCAGGCTTTCTTTCTGCACGTCCATCCAGATCTCGCCGACGCGCTCGGCGGTCAACTCGCCCTGCCGCCGTTCGGTATGCACGCGCAATTCGAAATCGTAGAACGCGATCTGGCGCACCACGGTGTTGATCATGTCCTCGACCTTCGAGGCCAGCATCACCTTGCGCTTGGCCGGATCGGTTTGCGCCTTCAACAGCGCCTGGAAGGTCAGCATCTCGCCGAACACCGAGGCGGTTTCGGCCAGGGTCAGCGGCGTGTCCGCCATCAGATAGCCCTGCCCCGCCGACAGCACCTGATGCACGCCATGGCCCAGCTCATGCGCCAAGGTCATCACGTCGCGCACCTTGCCCTGGTAGTTCAGCAGCAGATACGGGTGCGCCGACGGCACGGTGGGATGGGCGAAGGCGCCCGGCGACTTGCCCGGGCGCACCGGCGCATCGATCCAGGCATTGTCGAAGAATCTTTTGCCGACCGACGCCAGATCGGGCGAGAACGCGCCATAAGCATCCAACACCGTCCTGGTCGCCTCCGGCCAGGGAATGACGCGATCGTCGGATTCGGGCAGCGGCGCGTTGCGGTCCCAATAGTCGAGCTGCTCTTCGCCGAACCACTTGGCTTTCAGTTTGTAATAGCGATGCGCCAGCTTCGGATAGGACGCCTTGACCGCCGAGACCAGCGCCTCGACCACCTCGTCCTCGACCTGGTTGGCGAGATTGCGCGAGGACGGCGGCGTCTGGTATTTGCGCCAGCGATCCTCGATCTCCTTGTCCTTGGCCAAGGTGTTGGTGATCAGCGCGAAGACGCCGATGTTATCGCCCATCACCTTGCCGAAATTCTGCGCCGCCCGCTTGCGCTGCTCGCCGTCCTTCTCCGACAGCAGATGCAGGATTTCGGCCGAGGTCATGTCCTTGCCGTCCATCGGGAAGCGCAGCCGCGCCATGGTCTCGTCGAACAGCCGCGTCCAGGCGGCGCGACCGGCGACGTATTTCTCGTGCAGGATCTTTTCCAGATCGTCGGAGAGCTGGTGCGGGCGCCAGGCGCGGCAATCGCGGACCCATGGTTGGTAATGCGCCAGCGCCGGATCTTGCAGCCTTTGCTCCATCTCCGCATCCTCGATGCGGTTGATCTCGAGCGAAAAGAACAGCAGCGCGGAGGTGATGTCGGTGACCTTCTCCTGCACGTTCTGGAAGAACTGGCCGATCTTGGAATCGCTTTGATCGCCGGAGTAGACCAGCGAGGCGTAGGAGGTGATGCGGCCCAGAAGCTCCTGCAGCACTTCGAAGCGCTTGAGGGATTCCGCCATCTCCGCGCCGCTCAAGGAGGCCATCCTTGTCTCGTACCTGGCGGCGAAAGCCTTGGCCTCAATGGCAGCCCGTTCCAGATCGCGCTTGAGCTCGGGCGAGTCCAGTCCCGGATAAAGGTCGGAAAGATCCCAGCTCGGCAGCTGGTCCTGCGGGATAGGGGCGTTCATGGGAAAAGCCTCCGGCTTACAACACTGTACCTGCGCCAATATGGGACGCCGCCGCGCTCGCGCCAACCGTCAGAGTTTGTGGAAGGCGCGATACCATTCGACGAATTTCGGCAATCCGACGTCGATGGTGGTGGTGGGCCGCCAGCCCAGCACCCGTTCGGTTTCGGAAATATCCGCCACGGTATCGAACATCTCCGCTGGATGCGCCGCGACTCTCTCGACCTCCGCCTGCCGGCCCACCGCGCGCTCCAGCACCGCCAGATAGCGCTCCAGCGTCTCAGCGCCGGCGCTGCCGACATTGAGGGTGCGGTGCTCGCCCGGCGCAGCGGGTTTTTCCAGCGCCAGCAGGACGGCCTGCACCGTGTCCTCGACATAGGTGAAGCCCCGCGTCATGCGGCCGAAATTGTACAGCTCGATCTTCTCGCCCTCGAACAAGGCCTTGGTAAATTTCCACGTCGCCATGTCGGGGCGGCCCCAGGGACCGTAGACGGTGAAGAACCGCAGCGCGGTGCTGCCGATGCCGAAGCGCGAGGCATAGGACAGCGAGATCAGCTCCGCCGCCCGCTTGGTGGCGCCGTAGAGGGATTTGGGCCTGTCGGCACGATCGTTGGGGCTAAACGGCATCTCCTCCGATGCGCCATAGACGGCCGAGGTCGAGGCATAGACCAGCGGCACCGGTCGGCCGGCATGGCGCGCCAGTTCAAGCGCGCAAAGCTCGCCGCCGATATTGGAGGCAATGAAATCGAACGGCCGGTCGTCGCTGGCGCGCACCCCGGGATTGGCTGCCATATTGGCGATACCGGTGATCTCCCCGGCCGCGTCCTGGATAAGCTTGACCGTGTCGGCCTGGCCGATATCGGCTTCGATCAGGCGGAAACCGGGTTGTCTGGCCAATTCGGCCGCCCGCGCCCGCTTCAGCTCGACGCTGTAATACGGATCGAAATTATCGACGCCGAGCACGGTTTCGCCGCGCTTGAGCAAGGCTGCGGACAGGTGGAAACCGACAAAGCCAGCGGCGCCGGTGACGACAATGGTCATGCTGGGATCCAGAGGACGGGCGGGAGGAGCGATATAGCGGAGGCGGCCGGCAAAATCATCTGATACGACCGTGACATAACGTTGCCATCTAAGCCTTCGATCCCGCAACGACCGAATAGCCTGTACGTTAAAGGGGCAATTTCCTGTTGAATTCGAATTGTCCACCGCCAGCAATTGCGGAATAGGTCAGTCGAGATTACCTTTTCTTAACAAAATCAAGAGTCGGGAGGTTCGCATGGCGCTGGCCAAGGTAACCCTGGACGACAAATACACCCTCGAATCCGGTCGTGTTTATCTTACCGGTACGCAGGCGCTGGTCCGGTTGCCGATGATGCAGCGCCAGCGCGACGTGGCAGCGGGCAAGAACACCGCCTGTTTTATTTCCGGCTATCGCGGCTCGCCTTTGGGCGGGCTCGATCAGACGCTGTGGCAGGCTCGCCGCTTCATCGAAAAGAACCACATCGTCTTCAATCCCGGCGTCAACGAAGACCTTGGCGCGACCTCGATCTGGGGCACGCAGCAGGTCGGCTTGTTCCCCAATCCAAAATACGATGGCGTCTACGCCATGTGGTACGGCAAAGGCCCCGGCGTCGATCGCACCGGCGACGTGTTCAAGCACGCCAACAATGCCGGCACCTCACCGTGGGGCGGCGTGCTGGCGTTGGCGGGCGACGATCACATGGCCAAGTCGTCCACGCTCGCCCATCAGAGCGAATTCGCCTTCGTCGATGCCATGATGCCGGTGCTCAACCCGGCCGGCGTGCAGGAATTCCTCGATGCCGGCCTTTATGGTTTCGCTCTCTCCCGTTTCGCCAGCCTGTGGGTCGGCTTCAAGGTGATCGGCGAGACGGTCGACACCTCGGCTTCGGTGTCGGTCGACCCGCAGCGTGTCAGCATCATCCTGCCGACCGATGTCGAGATGCCGCCGGGTGGCCTGTCGGTGCGCTGGCCGGACGACATCCTGCAGCAGGAGCTGCGCCTGCACCGCTACAAGCTGCCGGCCGCCATGGCGTTTGCGCGCGCCAACAAGCTCGACAAGGTCGTGCTGGGCGGCCGCAATGCCCGCATCGGCATCGTCACCACCGGCAAATCCTATCTCGACGTGCGCCAGGCGCTGGACGAGCTGGGCATCGACGAGCGCGAGGCCGAGGCGCTGGGGCTTTCCATCTACAAAGTCACCATGACCTGGCCGCTGGAGCCGGAAGGCATCCGCGCCTTCGCCGATGGCCTGGAAGAGATCCTCGTCATCGAGGAGAAGCGCTCCTTGATGGAATGGCAGATCAAGGACCAGCTCTACAACATTGCGGCCGACCGCAGGCCGCGCATCGTCGGCAAGGTCGACGAGACCGGCCGGCCACTGCTGCAGACCAATGGCGAGTTGCTGCCCAACCAGATCGCGCGCCTGATCGCCGCCCGGCTGGGCCGCGGCGCGCCGGTCGAGAAGCTGAACCAGCGGCTGGAAACCATCGCGCGCAAGGAAGCCGCCCAGCAGCGCAACGGCACCGGCTTCAACCGCGTGCCCTATTTCTGCTCCGGCTGCCCGCACAACACCTCGACCAAGGTGCCGGAGGGCTCGTTGGGCATGGCCGGCATCGGCTGCCATTTCATGGCCGTGTGGATGGACCGCTCGACCTTGACCTTCACCCAGATGGGTGGCGAGGGCGCGCCGTGGATCGGCATGCAGCCCTTCACCAACGTCAAGCACGTGTTCCAGAATCTGGGCGACGGCACCTATTTCCATTCCGGCTATCTCGCCCTGCGCGCCGCCTTGGCCGCCAAGGTCAACATCACCTACAAGATCCTTTTCAACGACGCCGTCGCCATGACCGGCGGCCAGCGCCATGACGGCAATCTGACGCCGTCCAAGATCAGCCAGCAGGTCTATGCCGAAGGCGTCCGCCGTATCGCGCTGGTCAGCGACGATCCGACCAAATATCCCGTCGGCACCGAATGGGCGCCGCATGTCTCCTTCCATCACCGCTCCGAACTGGACGCTGTGCAGAAGGAGCTGCGCGAATACGAAGGCGTCTCGGTACTGATCTACGACCAGACCTGCGCCGCCGAGAAGCGCCGCCGCCGCAAGCGCAACCAGTTCCCCGATCCGCCCAAGCGCGTCTTCATCAACGAGATGGTGTGCGAAGGCTGCGGCGACTGCTCGGTGAAATCGAACTGCCTGTCGGTGGTGCCGACCGAAACCGAATTCGGCCGCAAGCGCGCCATCGACCAGTCGTCCTGCAACAAGGATTATTCCTGCCTCAACGGCTTCTGCCCCTCCTTCGTCACCATCGAAGGCGGTGGG
>JAQSWP010000158.1 GCA_029266575.1 Alphaproteobacteria bacterium
CCGGAGCCGATCTGCGAGGCCAGCCGGATGCGCTGGCTCTCGCCGCCCGACAAAGTGCCCGATGCGCGGTCGAGCGTCAGATAGTCGAGGCCGACATTGTTGAGGAAGCCCAGCCGCTCGTTGATCTCCTTGAGGATGCGGGCGGCGATTTCCTTTTGTTTGGCAGTGAGCTTCTTGTTCAGCCCGCCGAACCATTCGACCGCATCGGAAATCGACAGCGCCGTGACTTCCGAGATGCTGCGCATGCCAATCTTGACCGCCAGCGCCTCCGGCTTAAGCCGCGCGCCGTGACAGGTCTCGCATTCGGTGACGTTCTGGAAACGCTCGAGCTCCTCGCGCACCCATGAGGAATCGGTTTCGCGGAAGCGGCGATCCATGTTGGGGATGACGCCTTCAAACGGCTTGGTGGTCTGGTATTGGCGGATGCCGTCGTCGTAACGCATGGTCACGACGTCTTCGTCCGTACCGTGCAGGATGGCGCTGCGCACCTTTGCCGGCAGATCCTTCCACGGCACGGTCATCTTGACCTTGAAATGGCGCGCCAGGCTTTCCAGGGTTTGGCCGTAATACTGCGACGAGGAGTCCGCCCACGGCGCCACGGCGCCCTCGGTCAGCGACAGGCGCGCATCCGGCACCACCAGCTCGGGATCGAAGAACATCTTGTTGCCCAGACCGTCGCAGGTCGGGCAGGCGCCTTGCGGCGAGTTGAAGGAAAATAGCCGGGGCTCGATCTCGTCGATGGTGAAGCCGGAAACTGGGCAGGCGAAACGGGCGGAGAAGATGGTGCGCTCGCCAGTGTCGGCGTTTTCGGCGATGGCGATGCCATCAGCCAGGCCCAGGGCGGTTTCCAGCGAGTCGGCGAGGCGGTTGCCCAGATCCGGTTTCAGCACGATGCGGTCGACGACGACGTCGATATCGTGCTTGAATTTCTTGTCCAGCGTCGGCGACTGGTCGATTTCGTAAAGCTTGCCATCGACTTTGACGCGCTGGAAACCGCGCTTCTGCAGATCGGCAAGTTCCTTGCGATATTCGCCTTTGCGCCCGCGCACGATCGGCGCCATGAGAAAGAGGCGGGTGCCTTCCTTCATGTCGTTCAGCCGGTCGACCATCTGCGACACGGTCTGGCTTTCGATCGGCAAGCCGGTGGCCGGCGAATAGGGTATCCCGATACGGGCGTAGAGCAGGCGGAGGTAGTCGTAGATTTCGGTTACCGTGCCGACCGTCGAGCGCGGGTTGCGTGAAGTCGTCTTCTGCTCGATGGAAATCGCAGGCGAGAGGCCTTCGATCGAATCGACGTCCGGCTTTTGCATCAGCTCGAGGAACTGGCGCGCATAGGCCGACAGGCTTTCGACGTAGCGGCGCTGGCCTTCGGCATAGATGGTGTCGAACGCTAGCGACGACTTGCCCGAGCCGGAAAGGCCGGTGATCACCACCAGCTTCTCGCGCGGGATGTCGACATCGACGTTCTTCAGATTATGTTCGCGCGCACCGCGAATGCTGATGGAATCCATGGACCGATTTTACCGTGGCGAAAGAGCGGCCAATCACTTGCAGCCGAAAAACACCGGCCGGTCCCTGGGACCGGCCGGCGGCAGCGCTATTATGGGGTGCGATGGCGAATTTGCCATGTCCCGGCGCGCAAATCTGCCCGGCTTTCTGTGAACAACTGGGCCGGAAAATGCCGGAAATCCGCTGTCATTTCGCTGGCGGCCGGTTTGTCCCCAGGGTGCAGCCGTCGATCTGTTGGCGAATCGCGGTTCCGCCGCTAGGTTGCGGCCAACAGAGCAAATTTTTGAGCAGGGGAATGTCATGGCGGGCAGCGTCAACAAGGTCATTCTGGTCGGCAATCTAGGGCGCGACCCGGAGGTGCGGCATACCCAGGCCGGCGGCTTGATCGTGCAGCTTTCGGTCGCCACTTCGGAGAACTGGCGCGACAAGGCGTCGGGCGAACGCAAGGAACGCACCGAGTGGCACCGCGTGGTGATCTTCAACGAGAAGATGGCCGAAGTGGCGCAGAAATATCTTCGCAAGGGCGCCAAGGTCTATCTCGAAGGCCAGATCCAGACGCGCAAATGGACCGACCAGAGCGGCGTGGAAAAATACACCACCGAAGTGGTGTTGCCGCGCTTCGGCGGCACCATGACCATGCTGGATGGCCGCGGTGACGGTGGCGGTGGCGGGGGCGATTATGGCTCCGAGCAGGGTGGTGGCGGAGGGAATGATCGGCCAGCGGCACAGCCGCCGATGCGCGGCGACATGGACGACGATATCCCGTTCTGACGCGCCAGGTCGGTTCAGGGGAAAAGCGCCGGCTTACGTAGACGCGGCCCTTGTGTTTACCTCTCTGTTCTTCCCCTTTATTCTGTGCCGCAACCGGGTAGGGGACGTTCGGGACCATGCGCTTTGTCGGCCGGTTGTCGCTTTTGGTGCTGGTGCCCGTGCTGGGTCTGGTGGCGTTGGCCACCTACCTCACCGTCTATTTCAACAATGCCTCCAGCGTCGCCTATGAGCGCGTGCTGCGCATCAATGAAGAGATCGACACCGTCCAAAGCCTGCTGTCCGATCTGCAGGACGCCGAGACCGGCGTGCGCGGCTATGTCATCACGCAAAATCCGGTCTATCTCGAGCCTTACAACCAGGCTTTGACGCGCGTGCCGGGGCGGATCGAGCGGCTGTCCCAGATCAGCAATCCAGAGCAGATGCAACGGGTAATCGCACTCCGGCCCGTAGCGACCGACAGGTTGCGTGTACTGGATGTCGCCGTCGAAGGCCTGGTGCGCGGTGACCGCGAGGCGGTGGTGCAGGGCATGGCTACCGGTCGTGGCAAAGCCTTGATGGATGAAGTCCGCCGCCAGGTCGGCGACTTCATCGCCCAGCAGCGGCGGCTGCTCGAGCAGGGCCACGCGCAAAGCCGCGAATCCGATCGTTTCACCCTTTATACCGCAGTGGGCGGTTCACTAGTGGCGTTGATCGCTCTGGTGGTGGGCACGATCTTGCTGCTGGGCAACAACTGGCATCTGCAGCGCACCGAGGGCCAGCTTCTGCGGCAGAGCCAGATCCTGCAGAACACGCTCGACAATATCCGGCATGGCATCGCCCATTTCGATGCCAGGGGCCGCTTGGCGGCATTCAACCGCAGCTTTCTGACCAAATTGGAATTTCCCAGTGAGCTGGCCCGCGTCAACGCCTCGATCGAGGAATTCAAGCGCGTCGAACGGGAGCGGGGCACGGAGGTGCTTTCGGCCGTGCAGGAAGGCAGCGCCGCCGTTACGCCGCTGGTATTCCGCATGAGCGGGCATGAGTATGAAATCTTTCGCACCGCCACACCCGATGGCGGCTTCGTGATTTCCTGCGTCGACGTCACCGCACGCACAAGGGCGGAGGAAATGTTCCGGCATACGCAGAAGATGGAATCGCTGGGGCAACTCACCGGCGGGGTGGCGCATGATTTCAACAATCTGCTGCAGATCATCGCCAGCAACATCGATCTGGTGCGCGCTTCGCCGCAGGAGCCGCGCAATAGGCAGCGGCTGGACCTGGCGCTGTCGGGTGCTGAACGCGGCGCGCGGCTGACGCGCCAGCTTCTGGCGTTTGCACGGCGCCAGCCGCTGGAGCCGCGGCCAACCAATCTGGCCCGGCTGGTCGGCGATCTGACTGAACTGGTGCGTCGCTCGCTGGGCGAAACGATCGAGATCGAAACGATCGTTGCCGGCGGGTTGTGGAACGCCATGGCCGACCAGGGCCAGATGGAAAACGCCATTCTAAATCTGGCGATCAACGGGCGCGACGCCATGCCCGAGGGCGGCAAGCTCACAATTGAACTGGCCAACACGTTTCTCGACGAAGCCTATGCCGCTTCCCATACCGAGGTCAGCGCGGGCCAGTACGTCATGCTGGCGGTGTCCGACACGGGCGTGGGCATGCCTCCCGATGTCGCCACCCGCGCCTTCGAGCCCTTCTTCTCGACCAAGCCTGAGGGGCAGGGCACCGGGCTGGGCCTGAGCCAGGTCTATGGCTACGCCAAGCAGCTCGGCGGGCATGTGAAGATCTACAGTGAAGCAGGACACGGCACGACGGTGAAGATGTACCTGCCGCGAACGCGCCAGCCGGAGGATGGTCTTGCCCCCGCTGCCTTGGCGCCGATCGAGATGGGCCGCGAAACCGTGCTGGTGGTGGAGGACGATACGGTCGTGCGCGAGGGCGCGATCGACATGCTGAACGATCTTGGCTATCGCGTGCTGCAGGCCGGCAATGCGGAGGCTGCTTTGGCGATCATCGGCAGTGGCGCCGCGATCGATATTCTCTTCACGGACGTGGTGATGCCGGGGCCCGTCAAGACCCGCGATTTCGTGCGCCACGCGCAAACGAGGTTGCCGCGGCTGGCAGTGCTGTACACCTCGGGCTACACCGAAAACGCCATCATTCACGATGGCCGGCTGGACAGCGATGTCCTGCTGATTTCCAAGCCCTATCGGCGCGACGAGCTGGCGCGCAAGTTGCGCACGGCGCTGGACCACGCCCGGCGCGGCAACGTCGAGGCTTCGGCGCCTGCGCCGCCTGCAGCCCCGCCGTCATCGGCCGCGCCGGCGCAAGCGAAACCCGCCCAGGTGGCGCAGGTCGAACAGCAGGCGCAGGTCGGCGCCCGAAGCGGGCCGATCGTGCTGTTCGTCGAGGACGACGCGCTGGTGCGCATGACGGCGGTCGATCATCTGGAATATGCCGGCATGCGCGTGATCCAGGCAGCCAATGCCGACCTCGCCCTGCAGGCGTTGAAGCAGCACCCCGATATCGAAGTGATGCTGACCGATTTGGGACTGCCGGGAATGGATGGGGCGGAACTGATCCAGATGGCGCGCAAGCTGCGGCCCGATCTGCCGGTCGCCGTACTGACGGGGCGCTCGCGGGAGGTCCTGGTGCAGGAGGGCGTCATCGGCGCCGATGTGCTGTGCCTGGAAAAGCCATATGAGCTGGAAGCCCTGAACCGCGCCGTGCACCGGCTCACCGGCAAAGCCTGATCGGCGGGAAATCGCGGAAAGAAATTAAATCGAAGATTGTGCCGAGGCGTTACGGCTTTTGCCTTGGATTCTGACCAGACTGCCGCTTCAGCCGGGTCCTTGATTGTTGGCGGTTTTCAAGCCAAAATTTATCAGTTAAATCAACAATTTATTCCTAGTCTGGAGGCCGTGAAATTTATGGCCGTGCGGGCGCTGTTTTGCTACTGTGCAACAGCCGATTTTCCAGTTCGCCGAAGCCTTTAGCGGCGGCCTTTTGCAAAGCAGAAATCATTGAGCACAGAGACGCCCACCGACGAGTTGCCGCCGTCCGGCCAGCCGCCCAGTCAGCCGCAAGACATTACGCCGGTCACCATCGAAGAGGAGATGAAGCGCTCGTATCTCGATTACGCCATGAGCGTGATCGTGGCGCGCGCCCTGCCCGACGTGCGCGACGGTCTGAAGCCGGTGCATCGGCGCATCCTCTATTCGATGAAGGAGTCGGGCTACGACTCCACCCACCCGTTCCGCAAGTCCGCCCGCATCGTGGGCGACGTGATGGGCAAATACCATCCGCACGGCGACAGCGCGATCTATGACGCCATGGTCCGCATGGCGCAGGATTTCTCCATGCGCCTGCCGCTTATTTCGGGGCAGGGCAATTTCGGCTCGATGGACGGCGACCCGCCGGCGGCGATGCGCTACACCGAGGCCCGCTTGGCCAAGGTGGCGGAGACGCTGCTGGAGGACATCGACAAGGAAACCGTCGACTTCCAGCCCAGCTACGACGACAGCGGCACTGAGCCGACCGTGCTGCCGGCGCGCTTTCCCAATCTGCTGGTCAATGGCGGCGGCGGCATTGCCGTCGGTATGGCGACCAACATCCCGCCGCATAATCTGGGCGAGATCATCGACGCCACCTGCGCGTTGATCGACAACCCCGGCACCACCGCGCAGCAACTGCAGGACATCGTGCCGGGTCCGGACTTCCCGACCGGGGCCATCATCCTGGGGCGCAACGGCGTGCGCGCGGCGCAGGAATTGGGCCGCGGCTCGATAATCATCCGCGCCCGCACCAAGTTCGAGGAGATCAGGGGCCGCGAGGCGATCATCGTCACCGAAATCCCGTTCCAGGAAAACAAGTCGCGCATGCTTGAGCGCATCGCCGAAGTGGTGCGCGAGAAGCGGGTCGAGGGCATTTCCGAATTGCGCGACGAGAGCGATCGCGACGGCGTGCGGGTGGTGATCGAGCTCAAGCGCGACGCCATGGCCGAGATCGTGCTCAACCAGCTCTACAAGTTCACCCCGCTGCAGACTTCCTTTGGCGTCAACGCGCTGGCGCTGAACGGCGGCCGGCCGCAGATGATGACCTTGAAGGAAATGTTGGAGGCGTTCATCCGCTTCCGCGAAGAGGTCATCACCAAGCGCACCAAGTTCGAACTAACCAAGGCGCGCGACCGCGCCCATATCTTGGTCGGCCTCGCCATCGCCGTGGCCAATATCGACGCCGTCATCGCGCTGATCCGCAAGGCGCCCGATCCGGGCACGGCGCGCGAGGAATTGATGGCGCGGTCCTGGCCGATCGGCGATTTGCTGCCGCTGCTGCAATTGGTGGACGAGCCCGACCGCATCGGCGCCGACAACAGCTACCGGCTTTCCGAAGCGCAGGCGCGCGCCATCCTGGCTCTGACCCTGCAGCGTCTTACCGGGCTGGAGCGGACCAAGATCAGCGACGAGTTGAAGGAAGTCACCGATCAGATTCAGGAATACCTGTCGTTGCTGGAATCGCGCGACAAGCTCTATGCGCTGATGCGCTCGGAACTGGTCGAGATCAAGACCCAGTTCGCCACGCCCCGCCGCACCGAGATCCAGGACAACGAGTTCGAGCAGGACATCGAAGACCTGATTCAGCGCGAGGACATGGTCGTTACCGTCACCCATGCCGGCTACATCAAGCGCGTGCCGGTTTCCGCCTATCGCAGCCAGCGGCGCGGCGGCAAGGGTCGGTCGGGCATGGCGACGCATGAGGAGGATTTCGTCGAGAACCTGTTCGTGGTCAACACGCACACGCCGGTGCTGTTCTTCTCCAGCCGCGGCACGGTTTACAAGATGAAGGTCTATCGCCTGCCCCTGGGCACGCCGCAGGCCCGGGGCAAGGCGCTGGTCAACCTGCTGCCGCTGTCGGAAGGCGAGACCATCACCACCCTGATGCCGCTGCCGGAGGACGAGAGCGCCTGGGCCAAGCTCTCGGTAATGCTGGCGACGCAGCGCGGCAATGTGCGCCGCAACCAGCTGTCCGACTTCGTCAACGTCAACGTCAACGGCAAGATCGCCATGAAGTTCGAGGGCGAGGACGAAGGCGACCGGTTGATCGCGGTGCAGGTCTGCGCCGACGAGCAGGATGTGCTACTGGCGACGCGCGACGGCAAGGCGATCCGCTTCCCGGTAGCCGATGTGCGCGTCTTCGCCAGCCGCTCTTCCACCGGCGTGCGCGGCATCCGCCTGGCC
>JAQSWP010000159.1 GCA_029266575.1 Alphaproteobacteria bacterium
GCCGATCTTCCACAGAATCTGGAATTTCGAGGCGCCCAGCGAACGCAACACGTCGCGCATCTCGGGCTCGATCGTGGCAATGCCGGTGGCGACGTTGACGGCGATGGGGAAGAACGAGATCACCCAGGCGGTGATTACCCCGGGCCAGAAGCCGATGCCGAACCAGATGATCAGGATCGGCACCACCGCCACTTTAGGCACGGCGTTGAAACCGACCAACAACGGGTAAAGGCCGGAATAGATCAGCGCCGAGGCGCCGATCGCCAGGCCTATCAACAATCCGGTGGCGATGGCAACGGCGAAGCCGATCACGGTGGTCATCAAGGTGAAGAGCGCGTATTCGGTCAGCAAGCCGATATTCTTGAACATGACGGCGAAGACGCTGCTGGGCTGCGGCAGCAAAGTACGGTCGACCTTGCCGAAATAGGTGCCGGCTTCCCAAATGAGCAGGATTGCCGCTGTCACCAGCCAGGGCATCAGGCGCTGGAGCGTGCGCTGGGACATCATTGCCCATGCTCCTTCTGGATCTGCTCGCGCAGGCTATGGACGATATCGACGAAATGCGGCTCGAACGTCGTCTCCAAATTGCGCGGACGGGGCAGGTCGATGTCGTGCCGGTAGAGAATGCGGCCGGGCCGCTTGCTCATGACATAGACGGTGTCGGCGAGATACACTGCTTCGCGCAGATCATGCGTCACCAGCACGGCGGTGAAGCGACGCTCCAGCCAGAGCTGTTGCATGATGCCCCACAGCTCCTCGCGCGTGAACGCATCGAGCGCGCCGAACGGCTCGTCCAGCATCATGATCTCAGGCTCGTGGATCAGCGCCCGGCACAGGCTGGAGCGCTGCTGCATGCCGCCCGAAAGCTGCCAGGGGAAGCGATCGCCGAAACCGCCCAGGCCGACCGAGGCCAAAAGCTTTTCCGCCTTGGCGACGTATTTCGCCTTGTCGGCGCGGAAGCGGCTCTTGTAGGGCTCGACGATCTCCAGCGGCAGCATGACGTTCTGCAAGGTGGTGCGCCATGGCATCAGGGTCGAGTTCTGGAACGCCATGCCGACGCCCTTGATCGGCGCCACGACTTTCTGGCCGCGCACCCAGACCTCGCCTTCGGTGGGCGGCATCAACCCGGTCACGAGCTTCATCAGCGTGGACTTGCCGCAGCCGGAGGGGCCGACCACGGCGATGAACTCGCCCTTGCGGATGGTGATGTTGGCTTCGGCCAACGCCAGGACGGGGTTGTCCTGCGTGATGTAGGCCAGGCTGCAATTGCGCAGATCGACGAAATTGGCGTCCGTGCTCAAATCATGCTCGCTCAAAAAAACGGGCGACTGAACCAGTCGCCCGTTGGGTTCATCGAAATCGCCGGACCTACTTGGCAACCATCAGGTCGGCTTTGGCCGGCAGGAACTCCGACGTGAAGATGTCGTCGGCTTTCGGCGTGGTTTTCAGACCGAGCGCCTGCGACAACTGGGCCAGCGAGCGGTCCAGCCGCGCCTTGTCTACATTGCCCATGCCGTTGGCCTTCACGTAGGGCGTGACGATGTTGTTGGCCAGCGACATATGCAGCCTTTCCGTCTCGGCTTTTTCGTCGATCAGCGGATCGCGCTTCTTGGCGGCGGCGATGCCGACCTTCGGATCGGCGATGACTTCCTTCCACGCTTTCGCCGTGGCGCGGTTGAAGCCCTTGATGGCGTTCGGGTTCTTCAGCATCTCCGGCGAGGCGATCACCGCGTTGCCGTAGAAATCCAGGCCGAAATCGGAATAGCGCATGACGACGATATCGCTCTCGGCCGCGCCCTTGGCCTTGAGGTCGAGCACCGAGGAGAAGAAATGGCCGGAAATGAAATCGACGTCGCCCTTAAGCAGGCTGATCTCGCGCAGTTGCGGGGTCAGGTTGACCTTGGTGACCTTCTCGTTGTCGACGCCTGTGATCTTGGCGAAAGCGGGGAACAGCTTGAACGAGGCATCGAATACCGGCGCACCCAGCTTCTTGCCTTCCAAATCCTTGGGCTTGGCGATGCCGCTCTTCTTCAGCGCGTAGACGCCGAACGGCGGGAAATCGTAAGCCATGAACACGGCCTTGATGGCTTTATCCGGGTTGGCGACGTTGTATTCGACCAGCGCGTTGATGTCGGCAAAGCCCATGTCGTAGGCGCCGGTCGATACGCGCTGCACGGCGCCGGCTGAGCCTTGGCCGGAATCCATGGTCACATCCAGGCCTTCGGCTTTGTAGTAACCCTTCTCCAGCGCCACCAGGAAGGGCGAGGTCGGGCCCTGGAATACCCAGTCGAGAGTGAACTTGATCTTGGTCTGCGCCATTGCCGCCGAGGCAAAGCCCAGCGTCACGCCTGCCGCCACGACCACACCGCCGAGCAGCGAGCGAAGCTTGATTTCCATGTGTCTGCGATCCCCTGTTTTGGCAGCCGCCTTCCATGCCGGCGCGGCAAAACTGCCTTGTGATTGCGCGCCATCGTTCGCCGCCCCGGAGATGGGCGGCGCGACCGGCGCTCGTTATGCTACAAGCAATAAATCTGCCAAGCCAAGCGGCAGGCTATTACGCGGCGGCATTTCTTAATCGCCAAATCGGCAGGCAGCTTGCTTAATTTATCAACATCTGTTGATAACTCTGGCGCGTGGCGATTTGGATCGAGCAAGGACCATGGGGCGGCTGACAACGCACGTATTGGATACCGCCAGCGGCAAACCGGCTGCCGGGATGGTGATCGACCTGATCGATGCCGCCGGCCAGCGGCTGGTTCGCGCCACGACCAATGGCGACGGCCGGCTCGACAAGCCGCTGCTGGACGGCGACGCCTACAAGGCCGGCGCCTACCGTCTGCAATTCCATGTCGCGCAGTATTTTCGCGTTCATGGCGTGGCGCTTGCCAATCCGCCGTTCCTCGACATCGTGACGGTGGATTTCGGCATCGCCGATCGCGGCGCGCATTACCATGTTCCGCTCCTCGTTTCGCCCTATTCCTATTCCACCTATCGTGGCTCCTGAGCCGACCCTAAAAGAACAGAAAGACCATGACCCCGCCCGACATCGCGCTCTCGCGCCATCCCGCACCCATTCGCGACATCGTCGCCAACATTCCCACCTCCAAGATCGGCGATGTCGCGGCGCTCGGTCGCGACGACCCCGACGTCATCCCGCTGTGGTTCGGCGAGGGCGACCTCACGACGCCCGAATTCATTTCCGAGGCGGCGACCAGGGCGCTAAAGGCGGGCCACACCTTCTATACCTGGCAGCGCGGCATTCCCGAGCTACGCCAAGCAATCGCCGAATACACCACGCGGCTTTACGGTAATTCCTGCAAGGCCGATCGCATCACCGTCACCAGCTCGGGCATGCAGGCGATCGCACTCTCGTGCCAGGCGATCGTGGGTCCGGGCGACAATGCGGTGGTGGTGAGCCCGGTATGGCCCAACATCGTCTCGGCGGTCGAAGTGATGGGCGCGGAAGTGCGCCAGGTGACCTTGCAGTTCAGGAACAACGCCTGGACGCTCGATCTGGACAAGCTCTTCGCCGCCTGCGACGAGCGCACCAGGATGCTGTTCATCAATTCGCCCAACAATCCGACCGGCTGGATGATGAATTCGGAGCAGCAGGCGGCGGTGCTGGAATTCTGCCGCAAGCGGCGCATCTGGCTCATGGCAGACGAAGTCTATGCCCGGCTGGTCTATGAGGGTGAGGTGGCCCCGTCGTTCCTCCATCACGCGCGCCCTGACGATCCGCTGCTGGTGATGCAGAGCTTTTCCAAGCCATGGGCCATGACGGGCTGGCGGCTGGGCTGGCTGACCTCTCCTAGCGAATTCGGCGAAATGCTGGCCAAGGTGATCCAATTCAATATCTCGGGCTCGCCGGCGTTCCTGCAACATGGGGCACTAGCGGCGATCAAGGACGGGGAGCCGTTCATCAAACACATGGTCGAGCGCTGCCGCGCCGGACGTGAGCAGGTGATCCAACGCCTCGCCGGCCATCGCAAGGTGAAGGTGGCGCGGCCCGAGGCGGCGTTCTACGCCTTCTTCTCGGTCGACGGCATGAGCGACAGCCTGGCGTTCGCCAGCAAGCTGGTGCTGGATGGCAAGGTCGGGCTGGCGCCCGGCGTGGCCTTCGGCGAAGGCGGCGAGGGCTATCTGCGGCTGTGCTTCGCTTCGGCGCCGGAACGGCTGAGCCGGGCGATGGATCGCATCGAAGGCCAGCTCGACAAACTCTGAAGGTTCGCGCGTGAATGCGATCGAAGTCTCCGGTTTGCGCAAGGTCTTCGGCGAGGTGATCGCCGTGGACGGGCTCGACTTCGCCGTGCCGCAGGGCAAGGTGGTCGGGCTGCTGGGCGGCAACGGCGCCGGCAAGACTACGACCTTGTCGATGCTGCTCGGCCTGCTGCTGCCGACCTCCGGTAGTTTGAAGGTGCTGGGCGAGGACATGCTGAAGCACCGTTATCGCGTGCTGGGACGGATGAATTTCTCCTCGCCCTATGTCGACCTGCCGCACCGGCTGACGGTGAAGCAGAACCTGCAAATCTATGCCCGGCTTTATGGCGTGAAGGCGATCGACGCGCGGGTCGACGAACTGGCGAAGGAACTCGACATCGTCGGCTTCCTCCCCCGCCCGTACGGCCAATTGTCCGCTGGACAGAAAACCCGCGTCACCATCGCCAAGGCGCTGGTCAACCAGCCCGACGTGCTGCTGCTGGACGAGCCGACCGCCTCGCTCGATCCCGACACCGCCGACTGGGTGCGTAGCCTGCTGAAGGCCTATCAAGGCCGCACCGGCGCTTCGATCCTGCTGGCCTCGCACAACATGACCGAGGTCGAACGGCTGTGCGACGACGTGCTGGTGATGCGCGCCGGCAAAATTGTCGAGCGCGGCGCGCCGCAGGAACTGATCGAACGCTTCGGCCGTACCACGATGGAAGAAGTGTTCCTCGACATCGCCCGCAATCGCCGCCAGGCGGCGCAATAGGGAGGCAGTCATGCTGATCAAAGGATCCTGCCATTGCGGCGCGGTGAAATTCTCGGTCGAGGCCTATGCGCCGGTGCCGTTCCTGCGCTGCTATTGCTCGATCTGCCGCAAGACGGCGGGCGGCGGCGGTTACGCCATCAATCTCGGCGCTAAGGTCGACACAATGAAGGTCGCGGGCGAGAAGAACATCGCCAAGTTCCATGCCCGTATCGACGGCAAGAAAGGCCATGCCGAGCGTCGCTTTTGCAAGAAATGCGGCTCAGCGCTTTGGGTGTGGGACAAGCAATGGCCCGATCTGGTGCATCCGTTCGCTTCGGCGATCGACAGCGATCTGCCCGAGCCGCCGTCGCAAGTGCACATGATGCTGGGCTCCAAGGCCAACTGGGTGCGGATCGACGCCGAGCGCGGCGAACAGCAGGTCGATGAATATCCCGACCAGTCGCTGGAGGGCTGGCATCGCGCCCATGGCCTGCTGAATGGCGGCAAGGCAAAGGCGAAGAAGGCGGCGCGCAAGAAATGAGTGCGACCGATAGCAACAGGGGCGGCGTCGACGCGATGGCTACGTGGCGGCGCATCTACGCCATGATCCTGCGCCATCTCTACATTCTCCGCGGCTCGTGGCCGCGCCTGCTCGATCTCGCCTATTGGCCGACGGTGCAGATGATCATGTGGGGCTTTATGAGTCAGTTCCTGTCGGGGCAGATGTCCTACATCGCGCAGGCCTTTGGCGTGCTGTTGTCGGCGGTGCTGCTGTGGGACGTGTTGTTCCGCGGCCAGCTTGCCGTGTCGATCTCCTTCTTCGAAGAGATGTGGTCGCGCAATCTCGGCCATCTCTTCGTCACGCCGCTGCGGCCGGGCGAGTTCGCCGCCTCGCTGCTGTCGATCAGCCTGCTGCGCACTCTGCTCGGCATCGTGCCGGCGTCGCTGCTGGCGGTGCTGTTCTTCGGCTTCTCGGTCTATACGTTGGGCCTTTCGCTGGCCGCTTTCTTCTTCAGCCTGCTGATGTTCGGTTGGGCAATTGGCTTGGGCGTTACCGGCCTGGTGCTGCGCCACGGGCTGGGGGCGGAGAACATCGCCTGGGGCCTGGTGTTTGCGCTGCTGCCGATCAGCGCCGTCTATTATCCGGTGTCGGTGCTGCCGACCTGGCTGCAATACGTTGCCTACGCCATGCCGCCTGCCTATTCCTTCGAGGGCATGCGTTCGATCCTGCTGCACGGCGTGGTGCGCTACGACCTGATGGCCGCAGGTTTTGCGCTGAACATCGTCTGGCTGGCGCTGGGCGTGGCCATGTTCTTCCACTATTTCCGCATGGCCCGCCGCCGCGGCTCGCTGCTGCAGCAGGGCGAATAATTTTTCCCGTCACTTGCGGTGGATGTTGTCGATCCAGCGCACTTCGCCCGGATTCTCCGCCGGCTCGATATCGAGATTGACCACCACTGGCTCCTGGCCCGAGCGCACCAGAACGCATTCCAGCGTCTCGTTGGGCAGCGCATTGATTTCCTGGTGCGGCACGAAAGGCGGCACGAAGATGAAATCGCCCGGCCCGGCCTCGGCAACGAATTCCAGATGGTCGCCCCAACGCATGCGGGCGCGGCCCTTCACGACATAGATGATGCTTTCCAGATCGCCGTGGTGATGGGCGCCGGTCTTGGCGTCGGGATGGATATGGACGGTCCCGGCCCACAGCTTTTCCGCGCCGGCCGTGGCATGGGTGATGGCGGCGGCGCGGTTCATCCCGGGCGTCTGCGCGGTGTTGATGTCCAGCTCGTCGGAATGGACGATGCGGATGCCGTGGTACTTCCAGTGGCTCTCTTCGTGATGATCGTGCGGCATGGCAGTCCCTCCGCAAACGTGTTTGCCGTTGCTGGCGTCTATCCTATTCTGCCGCCCGCTGAGGGCAAGGGGAGAGCAACGCGTGATACGAACCAAATCCGCACGGCGGGGCGCATTCGTGGCGCCGCATCATCTGGCGGCGCAAACCGGGCTTGCCGTGCTGCGCGAGGGCGGCAATGCGATCGAGGCCATGGTAGCCGCCGCCGCGACCGTGGGAGTGGTCTACCCTTATGCCAATGGCATTGGCGGCGACGCATTCTGGCTGGTGGGCGAGGCGGGCAAGGATCCGGTGAGCATCGACGCCGCCGGCGCTGCCGCACAACTGGCAACGCCCGAGTTCTATCGCCAGCACCAGCTCGATGCCATTCCCCAGCGCGGCCCGTTGGTCGCCAACACCGTCGCCGGCACCATCTCCGGCTGGCAACTGGCGCTGGAGCTGTCGGCCAAATGGGGTGGCAAAATCCCGCTGTCGCGGCTGCTGGAAGACGCCATCCACTATGCCGGCCAGGGCTTCCCGGTGTCGGAGAATCTGGCTGGCTCGGGCAAACTGTTCGCCGATCTGCTCCGCGCGGTCCCAGGCTTTGC
>JAQSWP010000160.1 GCA_029266575.1 Alphaproteobacteria bacterium
GCCGCGTTCAATTCCTGCAGACGCTGCTGGTAGAGCGCGTAGATCTGCACCGCGCGGCCTCGAACAGCGACACGCGGCCCGCGCGCGCCGTATCGCGCATCGCCTTCAGCGCCGAATCGCCCAGGCCGCGGCGCGGCGTATTGAAGATGCGCTCGAAAGCCAGATCGTCGTCTTGCTGCACGATCAGGCGGAAATAGGCCATGGCGTCGCGGATTTCCTGGCGCTCGTAGAAACGCGGTCCGCCGACCACGCGATAGGGCAGGCCCAAGGTGATGAACCGCTCCTCGAATTCGCGGGTCTGGAAGCCGGCCCGCACCAGGATGGCGATCTCGCGCAAAGGATGCTGCTTGCGCTGCAGGTTCTCGATCTCCTCGCCGACGGCGCGCGCTTCTTCGTCGCCGTCCCACACGCCGCGCAGGCAAACCTTTTCGCCTTCGCTGACCGAGGTCCACAAGGTCTTGCCCAACCTTCCCTCGTTATGCGCGATCAGCGCCGAGGCGGCGGCCAGGATGTGCGGCGTCGAGCGGTAGTTGCGCTCCAGCCGGATGATTTTCGCGCCCGGGAAATCGCTTTCGAAGCGCAGGATGTTGCCGACCTCCGCGCCGCGCCAGCCATAGATCGACTGATCGTCGTCGCCGACGCAGCAGATATTGGTGATGCCGTCGGGACGGCCCTGCGCCAGCAGACGCAACCACAGATACTGCGCAACGTTGGTGTCCTGGTATTCGTCGACCAGGATGTAGCGGAAGCGGCGATGGTAATCGGCCAGCACGTCGGGATTGTTCAGGAACAATGTCAGGCAGTGCAGCAGCAGGTCGCCGAAATCGGCCGCGTTCAATTCCTGCAGACGCTGCTGGTAGAGCGCGTAGATCTGCACCGCGCGGCCATTGGCGAACTCGCCGCCTTCCGCCGCAGAGACCTTGTCCGGCAGCAGGCCGCGATCCTTCCAGCGCTGGATGATGCCGGAGAGGATGCGGGCTGGCCATTTCTTGTCGTCGATATTCTCCGCCTGCAGCAGTTGCTTCAGCAGGCGGATCTGATCGTCGGTGTCGAGGATGGTGAAATTGGATTTCAGCCCCACCAGCTCGGCATGCCGGCGCAGCATCCTGACGCCGATCGAATGAAACGTGCCCAGCCACAGCCCGTCGGCGGCGCGGCCGATCTGCGCGCCGACCCGCTCCAGCATCTCGCGCGCGGCCTTGTTGGTGAAGGTCACCGCCAGAATCTGGCCGGGAAAGGCCCTTCGCGTCAGCAGGATATGGGCGATGCGGGTGGTCAGCACGCGCGTCTTGCCGGTGCCGGCGCCGGCCAGGACCAGCAGCGGGCCTTCGACCTGCTCGACCGCCTGGCGCTGGGTCTCGTTCAGCCCCTGCAGATAGGAATCCGACGGCGGCCCAGATACCGCCCGGGTCGGTTCGGGCGGCGGCGCCTCGGCAAGATCGAACGGATCGGACATGGGTGATTATATAGCACGCGAACGCGAAATTTCCCGCCCGCACTGGCGCATGCAGCCCTGCCTTGCCATGTTGGCGGCAGCCCGATGATCGTCCCCGACCGCCCCACCGAGCAGGAAATCATGGCCGCGATCCAGCGGCCCGGCAGCTACGTCCTGCGCCTCCACCGCAGCCTCGATCCGGCCGGCGAAGTGCCGCGCGAGGCCATACTCGGCGCTTGGCAGGTCGATGGCAGGGGCCGCATCGTCGGCGACTTCATCGTCAACCCCGATTACGACCCGGTGCGTTGGCCCGACGACAGCGTCGAGGACGTGGTAGCGGAAGAGGGTTGGCCCGGCCTGCGGCGGATCACGCGCTGGTTCGGCGGTTTGCTCGATCGCATGGGATTCTAGTTCCGCGACACGTCGCGAAGGTGCTACCCATCACTGTCCCACCTTCGAGCGCCCTCCCGTGTTTACCGTCACAACCCTGATCGTCGCCGTTTTCATCCTGACCTATCTCGGCATGGCGGCGGGGCGCGTGCCGGGGCTGAAGATCGACCGCACCGGCATTGCGCTCCTGGGCCTGGTTGTGCTGCTGGCGGCAGGCTCGATCAAGGTCGAGGATATCGGCCGTGCCGTCGATGCGCCGACCATCCTCCTGCTGTTCGCCCTGATGATCATCTCGGCACAGTTCGGCGCCGCCGGTTTCTACGACTGGTGCGCAGCCCGTATCACCGCCACCAAGGGCAGCCCGCGCATCCTGCTGGCCATCACCGTGCTGGTGTCGGGCGCGCTGTCGGCGGTGCTGGCCAACGACATCGTGGTCTTCGCCATGACGCCGCTGCTGTGCCGCGGCCTGCTGGCGCGCAATCTCGATCCACGCCCGTTCCTGATCGCGCTGGCCTGCGCCTCCAATGCCGGCTCGGCGGCGACGGTGATCGGCAATCCGCAGAACATACTGATCGGCCAAAGCGGCGCCCAGCCAGACGGTGGTGCCCAAGCTCGACATCTACCAGACCGACAAGGGCCTGCTGGCGGTGCTGATGCTGGTGGTGCTGTTCACCACCGATCTGCCGCGCGAGACCGGCGCGCTGGTGATCGCCGCCATGCTGTTGTTGAGTCGCCGCCTGTCCAGCCGCGCCATGGTCGGGGCCGTGGACTGGCATCTGTTGCTGCTGTTCGCCTGCCTCTTCACCATCACTTCGGCTTTCGCTTCCACCGGCCATACCGAAACCGCCTTCGCCTGGCTGGCGGCCAAAGGCCTGCTGCCCGACCGGCTGTCGATCCTGGCGCCGCTGACCTTGGTCGCTTCAAACACCATCGGCAACGTGCCCGCCGTCATCCTGCTGCTGACCGCCTGGCCCAACCCCTCGCCGCAGGCGCTGTACGGGCTGGCGCTGCTGTCCACTTTGGCCGGCAATCTGCTGATCGTGGGCTCGCTGGCGAACATCATCGTTGCCGAGCGCGCCGCCAGCATCGGCGTGAAGCTGCGTTTCCTCGATCACGCCCGGTCGGGCATTCCCATTACGCTGCTCAGCATGGGCATCGCCTGCCTGTGGCTGTGGCTTTTGCGGCTCCTGCCCTGGTAGGGCCTGTACCTTGCCGGAGACATGCTAGAGTAGGGCCCTTGCTGGAGGCTTTGATGGCCCTGAAGCTTGCCCGTTCTCTCGCCGTCCTGATCGCGCTTTTTGCCGCGCCGCTGGTGCAGGCGCAGACCGCGCCGCCCGGTCCCGTGCTTGGGGTCAGCACCAAGGTCCCCGAAGCCGCCCGCAGCGCCAAAACGCTCGGCACCGAGCGCAGCGGCTCGGGCGTGGTGATCGATGGCGACGGGCTGGTGGTGACGGTCGGCTATTTGATCATGGAAGCGCGCGAAGTCACGCTCGATCTGCCCGACGGCAAATCGATTCCCGCCAGCATCGTCGCCTACGACTACGACAGCGGCTTCGGCCTGCTGCGCGCGGCGGTACCGATGAAGCTGAAAGCGGCGCGGCTGGGCGACAGCGATGCGGTGAGCGCCGATCAGCAGCTGCGCATTCTGGCCGGCGGCCAATATGACGGGTTTCCGTTTCCCGTCTTCGTCGCCGATCGGCGCGATTTCGCCGGCTACTGGGAATATCTGCTGGAGCAGGCCATCTTCACCGCGCCGCCGTTTCCCGGCTGGGGCGGCGCGGCGCTGCTCGACAAGGACGAGAAACTGGTCGGCATCGGCTCGCTGCTGGTGAAGGATGCCATGGCGCGCGGGCAGGAGATGCCCGGCAACATGTTCATCCCCATCAACCGCATCAAGCCGATCCTGGCCGACATGCTGGCCAGCGGCAAAGTCAGCGCGCCGGCCAAGCCCTGGCTCGGCCTCTATACCCAGGAAGCGCCCAGTGGCTTATTGGTGACGTATGTCGCACCGGACGGGCCGGCGGCCAAAGCCGGCATCAGGCCGGGCGATCTGGTGACCGGCGTCGGCGGCGTCGAAGTGGACGATCTGGTGAGCTTCTATCGCGGCATCTGGAAGGCAGGCGATGCCGGCGTCACCGTCGAGCTCGAGCTGCGCCGCGGCACTGAGGAGAAGAAAATCTCCGTGCCGTCCGTCGATCGCACCCGGTTCCTGAAACTGGACAACAGCCTGTAGCGCTTCTAGTTTCGACTGTAACCAATCAGGAATTCGGGAGAGGACGCCGATGAGCAGCGCCCGCAGCTTCGCCTCGCAGAACGATCTGGCCGACAAGAAGATCACCTTCAGCCAACTGGCCGACAACGCCTATGCCTACACGGCCGAGGGCGATCCCAACACCGGCATCGTCGTCGGCGACGATGCGGTGATGGTGATCGACACCCAGGCGACGCCGGTGATGGCCCAGGACGTCATCCGCCGCATCCGCGAGGTCACCGACAAGCCGATCAAATACGTGGTGCTGAGCCATTACCATGCGGTGCGCGTGCTGGGCGCTTCGGCCTATGGCGCCGACCACATCATCGCCAGCGAAGCTACGCGCGAGATGATCGTCGAGCGTGGCCAGCAGGATTATCTTTCCGAAGTGCAGCGCTTCCCGCGCCTGTTCCGCTCGGTCGAGACGGTGCCCGGCCTGACCTGGCCCACCATCACCTTCAACGATCGCATGACGTTGTGGCTGGGCAGGACCGAGGTGCAGATCATCCATGCCGGCCGTGGCCACACCAAAGGCGACACCATCGTCTGGCTGCCCAAGGAGCGCGTGCTGTTCTCGGGCGACCTGGTCGAGTACGGCGCCACGCCCTATTGCGGCGACGCCCATCTGCAGGACTGGCCGCAGACCTTGCAGAAGCTGCGCGACCTGAAGCCGCTGGCGCTGGTGCCGGGTCGTGGCGATGCGCTGACCAACGAACATGCGGTCGAAGAGGGGCTGGCCGGCACGCAAGCCTTCATTTCCGAGCTCTATGAAGAAGTGAAGAAGCGGGCGCAGGCCAATGAGAGCCTGAAGCAGGCCTATGAGGGCACCATGCGGGCGCTGCAGCCGCGCTACGGCAACTGGGTGATCTTCGAGCACTGCATGCCGTTCGACGTTTCGCGCGCCTATGACGAGGCCAAGGGCATCGACCATCCGCGCATCTGGACGGCCGAGCGCGACATCGAGATGTGGAAGGCGCTGGAAAGCTGAGCCTTCCGTCATGGGCAGCTACATCAACCCTGTCTATCCCTACCGCCGGCCGCCGGAACTGGATCGTGCAAGCACGATGCGTCACCCGGTCGTGATCGTGGGCGCCGGCCCGGTCGGGCTGACGGCGGCGCTCGATCTGGCGTTGCGCGGCCAACAGGTGATCGTGCTCGACGAGGACAACACCGTGTCAGTCGGCAGCCGCGCCATCTGCTGGGCGCAGCGCACGCTTGAAATCTGGGACCGGCTGGGCGTGGCGCAGCGCATGCTGGACAAGGGCGTGCTGTGGGACACCGGCAAGCTCTATGTCGGCGAGCGGCTGATCTACCAGTTCCAGATGCAGAGCCAGGCGCATCAGCGTTTTCCCGCCTTCATCAACCTGCAGCAATATTACGTCGAGCAATACCTGGTCGAACGCTGCGCCGATTTCCCCGCCATCGATCTGCGCTGGAAGAACAAGCTCGTCGGCATCGAGCAGGATGGCGATGAGGTGCGGTTGAAGATCGAGACGCCAGATGGCGTCTATGGGCTGGCCGCGCAATACGTCATCGCCGCCGACGGCGTGCGCAGCCCAGTCAGATCGATGATGGGATTGAGCTTCGACGGGCAGGTGTTCAACGACCGTTTCCTGATCGCCGACGTGCGCATGACGGCGGAGTTTCCCTCAGAGCGCTGGTTCTGGTTCGATCCGCCGTTCCATCGCGGCCAATCGGTGCTGCTGCATCGTCAGGCCGACGAGGTGTTCCGCATCGATTTCCAGCTCGGGCCCAACGCCGATCCCGATGTCGAGAAGCAGCTCGATCGCGTCACGCCGCGGCTGAAAGCGATGCTGGGCGAGCGCCAGTTCGACTACGAATGGGTCAGCGTCTACAGCTTCTCCTGCCGCTGCATGGAGAGCTTCAATCATGGCCGGGTGTTTTTCGCCGGCGATGCCGCGCATGTCGTCTCGCCCTTTGGCGCCCGCGGCGGCAATTCCGGCGTACAGGATGCCGACAATCTGGTGTGGAAGCTGGACTTGGTGCTGCGCAACCAGGCCCCTTCCGCATTGCTGGAGACCTATTCGCAGGAGCGCGTGCCGGCGGCGCGCGAGCATATCCACCACTCGACGCGCTCGACCGATTTCATCACCCCCAGGAACGACGCCAGCCGCGTCCTGCGCGATGCCGTGCTGTCGCTGGCGGCCGACTATCCCTTCGCCCGTGCGCTGATCAATTCCGGCCGCCTGTCGCAGGCCAGCCGCTATGAGGCCACTCCTCTGGCGACGGCGGACGAGCGGGCGTGGAGCGGCGGCGCGGCACCAGGCGCGCCGGCGCCGGATGGGCCGCTGGGCAATCGCTGGCTGTTCGATGGCGCCGGCGAGCGGTTTCGACTGCTGGCGTTCGAGGCGAAGGTCGCCGGCGAGCCGGGGCTGGAAACGATCGCGATCGGCAAAGACGACGACCATACCGGTGTGCTGTGGCAGCGCTACGATGCGCAGCCGGGCACGGTCTATCTGTTGCGGCCGGATCGCCATGTCGCGGCGCGCTGGCGGCGCTATGATGCGCAGGCGGTGCGGACAGCTTTGCGCCGCGCCATGGCAGCGTGAGAAACATGACCGAGAAAACCCTGCGTCTCGATCCCGGCATTGCCGATCCCGATGGTTTTTACAATGCGCTGGTCGATTGCTATCGCGATCTAGACGAGCGGCAGGTCGGCCTGTTGAATGCGCGACTGATCCTGCTGCTGGCCAACCAGATCGGCGATCAGGCGCTGTTGGGCGAAGCGCTGCAGCGCGCACGCGAGGGGATATGACAATGAGCGGCACGATGATCCGGCCGGCGCGGGCCGAGGATTGCGAAGCCATCCACGCCATGCTGGTGGCGCTGGCGGTCTACGAGCGGGCGCCCGATGCGGTGAAGGTGACGCCCGATGCGTTGCGCCGCGACGGTTTCGGACCGACGCCGCGCTACGAGGCGATCATCGCCGAACGCGACGGCAAGCCCGTGGGATTTGCGTTGTGGACGTCCAATTACTCGACCTGGGAAGGCCGTGCCGGGTTCTTCCTTGAGGATATTTTCGTCTACGACGAGGCGCGCAAGTTCGGCGTCGGTCAGGCGCTGATAGCCCGCATGGCGCGCATGGCCAGGGATCGCGGCCTGGGCCGGCTCGACCTCAACGTGCTGACGTGGAATCCGGCGCGCAAATTCTACGAGCGGCTGGGCATCGCCCATATCGAAGACTGGGTGCCCTATCGCGTGCGCGGGGAAGCGCTCGAGAAGCTCGCGGCGCTCGATGGCGGTTAGAACCGATACTTGATGCCGATATTGTGCGAGTCGGACGGCGAGCCGGCATTGGGCAGCACGCCGAAGATGCTGGAGCGGTGCTGGTTGCGATATTGCAGCACCCAGTTGGGATGCTCCGGCAGGTTGAAGGTCAGTTCCACCATGAAGCCGTTCTTGTAGTAGCTGGCTTCGCCGTCCTCTTTTTCGTATTTCGACTTCTTGGTCGCGATCGACGGTCCGGTACCGACCGCGAACGTGGTCATCAGCCATTTGTTCCAGGGGAACCAGATCCAGCGGGTGATCAGATAGGCTTGCGCCGACGCGAAAGTCTCGGCGCCGAAAAACAAGGTGGCGCCAACCTCCCATTCGAAACGTATCGCGTTGCCAAGCGAGCCGAATTCGCGGCTGATCGATACGCCGGCCAGCCCGACATTGCCCAAACTGCCGTCGCCGCCAAAAACGATGTCGGACAGTTCGGCGTCGGCCATGGCGCCCGCCCAGGCGTTGAACCAGGACTTGCCATCGCCCCACTGGAAATCGAACGGACTGAAATAATCGGGCTGATCGGCAAACCAAGGGCGTGCGTTCAGCCCGCCATAGGCGGTTTGAATGCCGATCGGCGAGCCGACAGGCTTGGCCGGAGCAACGCCCTGGGCCGACGCAGCGGTCGGCGCGAGAACGGGCAATGCCAGCAAGGCCGCAAATATCAGCGACGCAAGACCGCGTCTTGCAAACCAAAACCCCAGCATCGGAACAAAAAACTCCCCGAGATCTTTAGGCCGCGCTTTGCCGTTTCAACGTGACGCGCCGGCCGGCCTTTTCAGGCCACGGCAGCTTGCCATGGACAGTGGCCATTGCTTCGAGGCGGGCGCGGATATCGTCCGGCCATGCTTCCGAGCGGCGGCTTTCGAAGCCGACATTTAGCATGATTTGATCGTTAGTCGAGGCAAGAAATCCCGCGTCGGCGTGATACATGCTGTGAAAAAAATGCACGCGTTTGGCGTCCCAATCGAGAATTTGGGTCGCGATCCGAAAGGGGTCGCCCAATTTCAGCTCGCGATCGTATGTCAGGTGGGTTTCCAAAGTGAACACCATGCCGCGCTTGCCGCGCACATAGGCCGCATCGCAGCCGATTTCGCGGCTGAACGTCTCGGTCGCCTGGTCGAAGGCATAGAGGTAGAAGGCCACATTCATGTGGCCGTTGTAGTCGATCCATTCCGGCAAAACCCGGCCGCGGTGGCGATCGAGCGGCGCCGACAAATCCGGCGGGGTTGGTAAGCTGTCCATCGCCGGACTGTAAGCCAAGCCCGGCCCTTTCGCCAAGCCGTTGTTATAATTAGCAAAGCCTCACTATACGACCGGTTGAACGGGTCCGTCGCAGCCGATAGAGTGCGGCGCTCGTTTTGGGATCCCAGGTGATATGACGCAGACCGGCCAGTTCCTGACTTTTCCGCAAGCCTTCAACCTCGCCGCGACGCATTACCGGGCCGGCCGGCACAAGGATGCCAGCGACATCTGCGACAAGGTGCTGGCGGGCGCCCCCAACTACGCCGACGCCGTGCATCTCGGCGCCGTGCTGCAAATGGATGCCGGCAATCTCGAAAAGGCGGAGGATCTTGCCCGTCGCGCCGTCGAGCTGACGCCGCAAAGCGCTTCGTTTGTCAACACGCTTGGCGTCATCTTGAAAAAGCGCCGGCGCTTCGCCGAAGCCATGGGCTGCTTCCAGCGCGCCGTCGAGCTCGACGGCAAATTCGCGCCGGTTTACACCAATATCGGCCTGATCCTGGCGCTGGAGGGCGACTACGATCGCGCCGAAGCCGCGCATCGCCGTTCGCTTGCCAACGACCCCAACTACGTCACCGCGTTCCACAATCTCGCCAATCTGCTGCAGGACGCTGGCAAGCTCGACGAGGCGCTGGAATATTTCCGCCGCGCGGTGGAGCTGAAGCCGGGCGATCCCGAAATCCACACCCATCGCGCACTCTGCATGCTGATGAAAGGCGATTTCGCCCGCGGCTGGGATCAGTACGAGTGGCGCATGCAGATGAAGAGCCAGCTCGCCAAGCACAGCCTGAAATCGCCGCTGTGGGACGGGCGCAGCTTCGAAGGCCAGACGCTGCTGGTCTATCACGAGCAGGGCTTTGGCGACGTGGTGCAGACGGCGCGCTACCTGCCGATGGTCAAGGCGCGCGGCGGCACGGTCGCGGTCGCCTGCGCGCCGCCGATCGGCAAGGTGATGGAAACCGTCGCCGGCGTCGATCTTGTGGTCACCAGCGACGCCGCCATTCCGGCGCACCATTTCAAGGTGCCGGTGATGGCTCTGCCGCGCCTGTTCCGTCAGGACATCGACAACAT
>JAQSWP010000161.1 GCA_029266575.1 Alphaproteobacteria bacterium
GCAAGAAGGACTACCTCTTATACGGTGCGGGAATCAACCTTCATTGGAAGTTGGAGTTTGGGATTTGGGCCCTTACACCTCGCCCCGCTTTAGCGGGGAGAGGGAGGGGCCCGTTGCGACAGCAACGGGAGGGTGAGGGGCGGATGCCGGTGAAGGATGCCCCTCACCTTCCCACCGCTTACGCGGCGGGCCCCTTCCTCTCCCCGTTAAAAAACGGGGAGAGGTGACAGGAGCGGCCGCCTCAATGCACCGCCGCCACCAGAAAGGTGAACTGCTCGCCGCTGTGCTCGGTGATGGAGATGTATTCGCCGGGCTTGAAGACGTGGTCGCCGAGGCGGAACACCGGCTCGTCGTCCTCCTCGCCCGGCTCGTAGGAGAACACCCAGCGGTTGCCCTTGCGCTCGATGGCGCCGCTCTCGTCGTCCTGGCCCTGCCAGAAGCGGCGCACGGTGCACCTGGCCTTCTCCTGCGGCCAGGCGGCGACGTCGATATGCCCGTCCGCCGTCAAGGGTGCGACGATTTCGTAGCCGTGGTTGCGGCTGCCTTCGGGAAATTTCGGATTGCGCGCCATTTCCAGGCGGATCTTCTTCAGCATGCGTCGCTCCCGTTGCGGCCCCGACCTCAGCCATTCAGTTGGGTGCGGCGGCGATCCCGGTCAAGGGCAGGCCGCCTGCGCCTGCGCGCGCAGTACCGCCAGTTCCTGCCCCGCATCGAGACGCCGCCACGAGATCTCGCCCAGCTCGTACCCGGCCTGGCGCTCGACCACCGCAACCGTGGCGTCGGACGCATCGCCGGTGCGCGCGGCGACGCGCTGCTTCAAGGTCGCGGCCGGCGCCTGCAGCCACAGGCCGGCGAAGCCGACGCCAGCCCCGCGTGCAACGTCCTCCGCCGCCGCCCGTTCCGCCGGCCTGGCATAGACGCCATCGAGGATGACGCTGCGCCCGGCGGCCAGCGCGATGCCGGCCAGCCGGTGCAGCTCGTCGTAGACGGCCGCGGCATTGTCCGGCGTGTACCGGCCTGCCGGCATGCGCTCGTCCAGCGCCACGCCGGCCAGCCGCTTGCGCAGCACGTCCGAGCGCAGCACCACCGCGCCCGGCGTCGGGCCGATCTGCGGCGCCAGCGCCATCGCCAGCGTGGTCTTGCCGCTGCCCGACAAGCCGCCGATCGCCAGCAGGCGCGGCGTTGGCGGCGGAAACAGCGCCCGCGCATAGGCCTGGTAGCGGCGCGCCAGATCGCGCTCGCGCCTCGCTGCCGCCTCGTCCTCGATATGCGGCACCGAGGCGGCATCGACATGGGCGCGGATGGCGCCGCGGCGGGCGAGATAGATCGGCAGCAACGCCAACGCCTCCAGCACCGCCTCGTCCCGTTCCGGCGAGTGCCACAGCCAGGTGTTCAGCGCCAGATTGGCCAGATCGCGCCGGTCGCGGAAATCCAGGTCCATCAGCAGGAAGGAGAGATCGTACAGCACGTCGATGCAGGACAGCCGGTCGTTGAACTCGATGCCGTCGAACGGTTGCGGGCCGTGCCCGCCGAGATAGATGTTCTTCAGATGCAGATCGCCGTGGCAGCGCCTGACCGCGCCGATGGCGCGGCGCTGGTCGGCCAGTGACGATTGCCGCGCCGCTTCTGCCGGCATCAGCTGCGCCAGCTCCTGGCTCAGCCGCGCATCGAGCAGCTCGGCGCGCGCGCCCATCTGCTGCACGTCCATATCGACGGTGTGGCGCAGCACGGCGCCGCCGCCATTGTCCGGCTCGATCTTCGCCGTGGCATGGAAGGCTGCGATGTTGCGCGCCAGCTGCGCCACGATCTCGCCCGTCAGCTCGCCGCGATCGGCCACTCGCGCCAGCAGCCTGTCCTCCTCGAAGCGGCGCATCACCACCACCCAGTCCTCGGCCTCACCCGTCGCCTGTTGCGGCGGCACGATGTCGCCCAGCCGCAGGCTCTTGCCCTCGCGCAGCACCGGCGCCACGCCGAGATAGAGATCGGGTGCGGTGCGCCGGTTCAGGCTGACCTCGTCGGCACAGAAACGCCGGCGGCGCGCGCAGGTGGAGAAATCGAGGAAGGGGAACTGCACCGCGCGCTTGAGCTTGTAGACGGTGTCGCCGACCAGGAACACGGCGGCGGCATGGGTGTCGATGCGCTCGACCCTGGTGGCGGGCGCCAGCCCATAGGCCTGCGGCGTGGCGAGGAAGGCCAGCACCTCGCTCTGGTCGTCGCAGGAATTTTCCACCTGGCTAGCCGAAACTGGCGCGCGGCTCGGCGACGCCTTCGGGGTCCTGGTGCACGATGATCTCGGCGTTGGGGAAGGCCAGCCTGATATCGGCCTCGACCGCCTCGGCGATATCGTGCGCCTGGCTCAGCTTCATCTCGGGATCGAGCTCCATGTGGAGCTGGATGAAGGTGGTGATGCCCGAGGAGCGGGTGCGCAGATCGTGCAGGTCGCGCACCTGCGGGTGGGCGCGCACGATTTCCTTGATGCGCTCGCGCTCCTCGAGCGACAGCTCGCGGTCCATCAGCACGTTATAGGCGTCGCGGCCGATATCGGCGGCGCTCTTCAATATATAGAGGCCGATCAGCCCGGCGATGACGGGATCGGCCAATGGCGCGTCGAAGCGGCCCGACAGGACGATGGCGGCGATCACCCCGACATTGGTGACCAGGTCGGACTGGTAGTGCATGCGGTCGGCGCCGATCGCCATCGAGCCGGTGCGCCTGATCACCCGGCGCTGGAAGATCACCAGCAGCGCCGTCAGCGCGATCGAGCCCAGCATCACCGCTATGCCCAGCGCCTCGTGCCGCACCGGAACCGGCGCCACCAGCCGCTGCCCGGCCGAGATCAGCAGCCACACCGCCGAAGCGCCGATGAAGCCGGACTGGATCAGCCCGGCCAGGGCCTCGGCCTTGCCGTGGCCGAAACGATGCTCGCGGTCGGCCGGCATCAGCGCATGGCGCACGCTCAGCAAGGTCACCAGCGAGGCCAGCAGATCGAGGGTGGAATCGAGCAGGGTGGACAGCATGCTGACCGAATCCGAGTACCACCACGCCACCGCCTTGCTGGCGATCAGGATCAGCGCCACGGCGGTGGAGGCGATCGAGGCCAGCCGCATCAGCCGCGCCTGTTGCGGCGACAGGCTGAACGGTGAGGCGGTCTGCACCGTCGCCATGCTCAGGGGAACAGCCGTTCGGTGGCCCAGGCATTGGCGCCGGGCCCTCGGCTGAACACCAGCCGCTCGTGCAGGCGGAACGGCTTGTCCTGCCAGAACTCGATGCGCTGCGGCAGCACGCGGAAGCCCGACCAGTAGGGCGGCCTTGGCACGGCGGCGATGTGGAATTTGGCGGCGTAGGACGCCACCGCCTTCTCCAGCTCCATGCGGCTGGCGAGCGGCCGGCTCTGCTTCGACGCCCAGGCGCCGATCTGGCTGCCGCGCGGGCGCGAGGCGAAATAGGCATCGGCTTCGGCGTCGCTCACCTGCTCGACCGGCCCTTCGATGCGCACCGAGCGGCGCAGCGATTTCCAGTGGAAGCACAGAGCCGCCTTGGGATGGTCGATCAGATGCTGGCCCTTGCGGCTTTCGAAATTGGTGTAGAACACGAAGCCCTGCTCATCGACGCCCTTCAGCAGCACCATGCGGACCGACGGCATGCCGTCCGGCCCCACCGTCGCCAGGGTCATGGCGTTGGGATCGTTCGGTTCGGCCTTTTCCGCTGCCGCGAACCAGGCGTTGAAACGGGCTATGGGATCGGTTTCGCTGTCGCTCATGGTTTCAAGACTATGCCCTCTCGGGAACTCGCGGGCCATGGCCGGATTGCATAGCGGCAATCCATCGCCATCTAACGGCAGGTTTCTTTTTCCGGCGATGGACCGGCATGATGGTGCGGATCGTTCGCAAGGTCTGGCGGTTCCCCATGAGTGAGGCAAATGCGCGACCCCTATGAAATCCTGGGCGTGGCCAAGAACGCCACCCCGGACCAAATCAAGAAGGCCTATCGCAAGCTGGCCAAGAAACTGCATCCCGATCTCAATCCCGGCAAGAAGGAGATCGAGGCGCAGTTCAAGGAGGTCAGCGGCGCCAACGATCTGCTGTCCGATCCCGACAAGCGCCGCCGCTTCGATGCCGGCGAGATCGATGCCGCGGGCCAGGAACGGCCGCAGCGCCAGTATTACCGGCAATACGCGCAGTCCGACGACGGCCGGCGCTACAGCGGCGATTTCGCCGGCGGCGATGCGGGCTTTGGCGAAGATCTGTTCGCCGAGATGTTCGCCCGCGCCCGCGGTGGGCGCGGCGGTGGCGGTGCTGGAGGAAATTTCCGCATGCCGGGCAGCGACGTCACCTATTCGCTCGACGTGCCGTTCGCCGATGCCGCGATCGGCGCGCGCAAGCGGCTGACCCTGCCCGACGGCAAGACGCTCGACGTCAACATCCCCGCCGGCACCGAGGACCGGCAGATGCTGCGGCTGAAGGGCCAGGGCCATCCCGGCCATGGCGGCGCGCCTGCAGGCGACGCCTATATCGAGATCCACGTCCTGCCGCACGCGTATTTTCGGCGCAAGGACAACGACATCCATCTCGACCTGCCGATCACACTTCAGGAGGCGGTGCTGGGCGGCAAGGTCGAGGTGCCGACCGTCGATGGCAAGGTGAGCGTGAACATTCCTGCCGGCTCCAACACCGGCGCCAGCCTGCGGCTGAAGGGCAAGGGCATTCTCGACCAGCGCTCCAAACAGCGCGGCGATCAGTACGTGCATCTGCAGGTCATCCTGCCCGACGACGCCGACGGCACGTTGAAGGAGGCGCTGAAGGACTGGGCGGCCAGCCATCCCTACGATGTGCGCGGCAAAGCCGGTCTGGGCTAGAGGAGGCGCACCATGACCTGGCGCATCGAACAGATCGTCACTTTGGTGGGCTGCCGCACGCCCGATCTCGAAGCGTGGATCGCCGAGCAATGGATCAAGCCGATCCGCGATGACGACGGCTGGGTGTTCGCCGAAGCCGATCTGGCCCGCGCGCAACTGATCCGCGACCTGACCGACGAGATGGCGATCGAGCGCGAGACCGTGCCGGTGGTGCTGTCGCTGATCGACCAGAACCACGCTTTGCGCCGGCAGCTGCACGATATCCTGGCCGCCATCGGCAATCTGCCGCCCGAGTCGCGCGACGAGATCATGCGGCAACTGGGCTTGAGCGAAATTTCCTGACGCAGGGCCGATTTCTTGAATGAAAACCGCTGGTTAGGGCAAGTAGCGCAATTGACCGCGCGGGATGATGGTGTAGGATGCCCAAAAGCACGCCGTTCCCGCCGTTTCCGAGGTTTTCATGACGTCCCCCCAAGGTTTGATGGCCGGCAAGAAGGGCCTGGTCATGGGCATTGCCAACGACCGGTCCATCGCCTGGGGCATCGCCAAGTCCCTGCATCAGCATGGCGCGACCTTGGGCTTCACCTATCAGGGCGAGGCGCTGGAAAAACGCATCCGGCCGCTGGCGCAGGAAACCGGCGTCAAGCTGGTCGAGCCCTGCGACGTCACCGACAATGCCAGCATGGATGCGCTGTTCGCCCGGGTGCAGAAGGACTGGGGCGGGCTCGACTTCCTGGTGCATGCCATCGCCTTCTCCGACAAGGACCAGCTCAAGGGCCGCTACGTCGATACCACGGCGGAAAACTTCGCCATGACCATGAACATCTCCTGCTATTCGTTCACCGCCCTGGCGCAGCGCGCGGCGCGGCTGATGCCTAACGGCGGCAGCATGGTGACCCTGACCTATTACGGCGCCGAGAAAGTCATCCCGCATTACAACGTCATGGGCGTCGCCAAGGCCGCGCTCGAGGCCAGCGTGCGCTATCTGGCGGCCGATCTCGGCAACCAGAACATCCGGGTCAACGCGATTTCCGCCGGCCCGATCCGCACACTGGCGGCCTCCGGCATCGGCGATTTCCGCTATATCCTGAAGTGGAACGAATACAACGCGCCCTTGAAGCGCAACGTCACCATCGAGGATGTCGGCGGCTCGGCGCTCTATCTGCTGAGCGATCTGGGCGCCGGCGTGTCGGGCGAAGTGCATCACGTCGATGCCGGCTATCACACGGTCGGCATGATGGCGACCGATGCGGCGCCCAAGCTGGTCGAGTTGCTGAAGAACTTCGACCCGGACAAATAGGCAGGCGGCAATGGCCGGCAACAGTTTCGGCACACTCTTCCGCTTCACCAGCTGGGGCGAAAGCCACGGGCCCGCGATCGGCTGCGTCGTCGATGGCTGCCCGCCGCTGATCCCGATTTCCGAAGCCGAGATCCAGGGCTGGCTCGACAAGCGCAAGCCCGGCCAGAGCCGCTTCACGACGCAACGCCAGGAGCCGGACACGGTGAAGATCCTGTCCGGCACGTTCGAGGGCCAGACCACCGGCACCCCGATCAACCTCATGATCGAGAACGTCGATCAGCGCTCGAAGGACTATTCCGACATCAAGGACAAGTTCCGTCCCGGCCATGCCGATTTCACCTACTGGGCCAAATACGGCATCCGCGACTATCGCGGCGGCGGCAGGCAATCGGCGCGCGAGACCGCGGTGCGGGTCGCCGCCGGCGCCATCGCGCGCAAGATTTTGGGCGACGGCGTGAAAGTGCGCGGCGCGCTGGTGCAGATCGGCTCAAAGCGCATCGACCGCGCCAGGTGGAACTGGGACAGCGTCGGGCAGAATCCGTTCTGGTGTCCCGATCCCAAAGCGGCAATGGAGTGGGAAGACTATCTCGACGGCATCCGCAAGGCCGGCTCCTCGACCGGTGCTGTCATCGAGGTGGTGGCTTCGGGCGTGCCGGCGGGCCTGGGCGCGCCGCTCTACGACAAGCTCGACAGCGACATCGCGCGCGCGCTGATGACCATCAACGCGGTGAAGGGCGTGGAGATCGGCGATGGCTTCGCGGCGGCGGAACTCAGCGGCGAGAGCAATGGCGACGAGATCCGCATCGAGAACGGCAAGCCGCATTTCCTCTCCAACCATGCCGGCGGCATATTGGGCGGCATCTCGACCGGGCAGGACGTGGTGGCGCGCATGGTGGTGAAACCGACCAGCTCCATCCTCCAGCCGATGCGCACCGTCGATACCGCCGGCCGCGAGACCGAAATCCAGACCAAGGGCCGGCACGACCCCTGCGTCGGCATCCGCGCCGTGCCGGTGGCGGAAGCCATGCTGGCCTGCGTGCTGGCCGACCATCTGCTGCGCCATCGCGCGCTGGGCCGCTCCTGATGGCGCCGCGCCCGCCCGTCCAGATCAACTACAGCCGGCCGTTCTACTTCGCCATGCTGGCGCTGGGCCTGACGGCGCTGGCCTTCGTGTTCATGATGGCAAGCGGCGGGATGCAGCCCGCGCTCAACGTCCCCGGCACCGACGTGCTGGTGTGCATGGGTTATTACATGCTGCGCGCCTTGAACCGGCTGCGCGATCCCGGCCCGGTGATCGAGGTGCGGCCCGAAGGCGTGCAATTGCGTATCCGCCAGCCGCGCCGCTTCCTGTGGCAGGACGTCACCATGGTGGCGATGGGCCGCCATCGCCTGCGCAGCCGGCTCGAGATCACCGTGTCGCCGGAGCTGTTTGCCGAGTTGCGCCTGCCCAATCTGTTCGTTGACGACAATTTCGCCGGAATTCGCACCAAGCCTTTCACCATCGGCATCACCGGCCAGGGCCTCGATCGCCCGCTGAGCGATGCCTTCGAGGAAATCAGGCGCCACCGTCCCAATCTGGTGGTCTCACGCTAGGAGTAAAACCATGCCCCAGCCCAAGCATCTCACCAAGCTGAAGCTGCCGGTGCCCAAGACGGCGCCCAAGGACGAGGACCTCGCCAAGTACTTCGCCATGCTGGCGCTGGGCCTGACGGCGCTGGCCTTCGTGTTCATGATGGCAAGCGGCGGGATGCAGCCCGCGCTCAACGTCCCCGGCACCGAC
>JAQSWP010000162.1 GCA_029266575.1 Alphaproteobacteria bacterium
GGCACGGAGAACAACGACAGCCTGCTGGGCAGCACCGGCAACAATACGATCTTGGGCGGCGCTGGCATCGATACGATCGAGGGCGGCTTGGGCAATGACGTGCTGGACGGGCGCGTTTCGCTCAGCGGCGCCAATGAGGGCGACTGGGTCAGCTACCGCCTGGCCGGCGCAGGCGTGTCGGCCAGTCTGTTTGCAGGCACCGCCACGGGGGGCGCTGGCACCGACATTATCGGCGGCTTCCAGCATATCCTGGGTTCGGACCATGCCGACTTCCTGGAAGGCGACGACGATCTGGACAACAGCCTCGTCGGCGGCCTCGGCGGCGATACGCTGAGCGGCTTGGGCGGCATCGACACGCTGTTCGGTGGGCTTGGCAACGACACCATCCAGCTTGGCAACAACGGCAGCACGCTGCTGCCGGCCACGGTGTTCGGCTGGGACGGCGAGAATAACGAGGAGGTCGAAATCACCATCGCCGCCAACACCGCGCGGCTGGGCGACTACGCCTTCGGCGGCATCGGCACCGACGTGCTGGATATCTCGGCGCTGACCGGCGGCCAGACCCGCACCCTTTTCATGCGGTTCAATCCGGACGGCACGCCCAGCACCGATTCCAACATCCCCGGCTTCATCGCCGGCATGGAGTTGATCATCGCCGGCGCCTCGGCCGACATCATCAACCTGACGTTCAACGACGGGGTGACGCGCACGGCCTATGCCGAGAACGTGACCATCTTCGGCGGGGAGAACGACGACATCATCCTGTCGGGCTCGGGCAACGACACGATCATCGGCGGCCTTCTTGGCACTGCCACCGACGGCGCCGATACGCTGTTTGGCGGCCAGGGCAACGACTTCATCAGGGGCGACAATCAGGAGCTGAACAATCTCGCCGGCGCGGACGACCGTCTCTTTGGCGGCACCGGCTTCGATACCGTCCTCGGCGACGGCGGCAATGACGTCATCGTCGACAACGATGGCGGGCTGCTCTTTGGCGGCCTGGGCGGGGATATCGTGCTGTTGCGCGGCGGCGACGAGCTTTCCGACTACGTCGCCCATGGCGGGTTGCGGGAGGACGGCGGCGCCGTCGAGATCAATGCCGGTCTCGATGGTAACGACCAGGTCTTCGTCGGCGGCAATTACAACAGCGTCGAGAGCGATCTGGGCGCTGGTAACGACAGGTTCATCTCGAGCGACGATCCCAGCGATCTCGGCCTGCGCACCGACGTGGTCCGCGGCGGCACCGGCGACGATCTGGTGTCGGCGTGGTTCGGCGACGATTTGCTCTATGGCGATACGCCAGACGAGGCGCTCGTTGATGGCGGCCACGACGTGCTGTGGGGCGGCGCCGGCAGCGACACGATCTACGGCGGTCCTGGCGACGACTACCTCTATGGCGGTGCAGGCGACGGCGACGTGTTGGTCGGCGGCGCCGGCATCGACTACTACTACTGGTCGCGCACCGATGGCGACGATCTGATCGACGATAACGATCCGGGCCCGTTGCCGGGCACTGGCGCGCATGTCAACGCCATCATCGTGTTCCCCGATTTCGACACCACCGAACTCAGCGCCGGATCGGATCAGTTGCGCACCGGCACCGGCGTGTTCGAAACCGACGGGGATCTTTACGACAACGTCGGCGGCGACGACATGGTGCAGATCGTCGATATCGACGGCGGCGCCGGCACGATGTACCGCATCGATATTCTCACCGGTGCGGGTGCGGGCAGCAGCATGACCTTCGACCAGCAGGACATCAGCGTCATCGCGCTGTGGAACAACGATGCCGCCGGCGGCACGCCGGTCATCACCCAATACGTCTGGGACGACGTCGATCAGCGTTACGAGCTCGCCTGATTACCGGGCGTTTAATCGAAAACAGGCCGGCCGCGACAGCGCGCCGGCCTTTTTCGTGGGCCCCTGGCGTCCCCGAGAGGATTCGAACCTCCGACCTCCGGTTTAGGAAACCGCTGCTCTATCCTGCTGAGCTACGGGGACTTGTGCTGCCAGGCCAAGGGGTTATAGCGCCAAATCCGGCTTTGGCGGAAGGCCTGTCCGGTGCCAGCTCCGGCTGCGGTTTGCCCTCGCTTTATGCCTGTTTCACCATGCTAAACTGGTTTGTATAAACGCCTGTTCAGCCATTTAAAGCGGACCAAACGAGCATGTCGGACAAGAAACCGTCGGGAACAGTCCTGGGCGTGGAACGCCGGGTCGATCAGCTGCACGAGGGCGAGCATCACCCCTACCGCAAGCCGCTCGATGCCGCGACGCTGATCCTGGTGCGGCGCCAGGGCAAGGTGCCGGAGATCCTGCTCGGCTGCCGGCATGGCAAGACCGCCTTCATGCCCAATCGCTACGTCTTCCCCGGCGGTCGCGTCGATGCCGCCGACACGCGCGTGCCGTTCGCGGCCGACCTGCGCGATGACGTCGCCGAGCGGCTGCAGCGTGCATGTTCCATCGCGCGTGGCCGCGCTCTGGCGATCGCCGCCATCCGCGAGACTTTCGAAGAGACCGGGCTGATCATCGGCAAGCCGTGGCAGCCCAGAACATCCGGTGCGGTTGCCGAGCACTGGCGCGGCTTCATGGATTCAGGTTTCGCGCCGTCACTCGACTCGCTCGACTACATCGCCCGCGCCATCACGCCGCCGGGACGGCCGCGGCGCTTCAATGCGCGTTTCTTCATGGCCGACGATTCGGTGATCTCCGGCGGCGAGATCAAGAGCAACGGCGAGCTGGGCGACATTCGCTGGGTGCGGCTGGACGAGGCGCAGCAATTGCCGATCCCCACCATCACCCAGCTGGTGCTGGGCGAGGTGGCGCGGCTGCTCAAGGAGCCGCCGGCGAGCGCCAAAGACCGCCGTATCCCGCTGTTCAAGACGGTGCACGGCAAGCACCTGTTGATGGAAGAGTGATCAGGCAAAAAGCGCGCGGTTCTCTTTCACCCACTCGATCAGCCGCCCGACGCCCTGCGCGACGTCGATCTGCGGCGTCCAGCCCAGCATTTGCTCCAGCTTTGATATGTCGCTGACATAGACCTTCTGGTCGCCGGCGCGCCAGTCCCCGAAGCCCGGCGCGATCTTTCTGCCTAGGCGCTGTTCCAGCAGCGCGATCAGGTCCAGCAGCGACAGCGTGTGCCGCGGCCCGCCGCCGATGTTGAAGGCCTGGCCGCGCGCCTTGTCGGGCTGCTCGATGACTAGCGCATAGGCCCGGATGAGATCCCCGACATGCAGCACGTCGCGCACCTGCTTGCCGTCGCCGTAGATGGTGAGCTTCTTGTCGAGGAGGGCTGCGATGGCGAACCAGGCCAGCCAGCCCTGATCCTCGACGCCAAATTGGCGCGGCCCGTAGATGCAGGATTGGCGGAAGGCGGTGCCGTTCATGCCGTAGATGCGCGAATAGTCGACGACATACTGGTCGGCGGCGCCCTTGGAGCAGCCATACGGCGAATGGAAATCGAGCGACTGGGTTTCGCTGACGCCGTTTTCCTGCTCGGCATAGGCGTAGCGGCCAGAGCGTTCGACCACCTGCAATTCCTCGAGCTTGCCATAGACCTTGTTGGTGGAGGCAAACAGCAGCGACGCCTGAGGGCAATGCTGACGGGCCGCTTCCAGCACGTTGAGCGTGCCCATGGCGTTGATCTCGAAATCCTCGCGCGGATTGACCACGGAAGTGGTGACGGCGACCTGCGCCGCCAGATGCAGCACCGCATCGTAAGGACGTTCGGCAAAGATTTTATCCAACGCCTCGCGGTCGCGGATATCGCCTTTGGCGAAACCGACGTTGTGGCGCTGGCGCAGCCAGTCGAGATTGCTCTGCGCGCCGTGGCGGCTGAGATTGTCGAACAGGCTGACGCGCCAGCCCTGGGCTGCAAAGCTATGCGCGGCATTGACGCCGATGAAGCCGGCTCCGCCGATAATCAGCATTTCGCGGCTCATGGACTTTGCTGATTTCCTTGGAAATTCAAATAGTTAGAGAATGGCGCGGCATTTTCTGCCGTCTGACGGATATCCCATTATATCCTGATCGCCCTGGCGGATCATTGCGGTTTACAACGCAAGGCGTTCGTTGGACAACGCAATTCCTTGAAATCGTTGCGCGAGTTTCCCGCCGTGGGCGCTGACAAGTCCGTGCTGATGATCACCTTGCCGCCCGTGGTGGGCGGCGTGGTCACCATGGCGTCGGCCGCCGCGCGGGCGCTGGCGAGCGACGGTTTCACCGTCACGGCTGCCCATCGCGTAGCCCTGGCCGACCGTCCCGACCTTTCGGTGCCGTCGTGGCGGCTGGCCTTTGCCCGGCCGCGCCTGGAAGCCTGGCCCGATCCGCGCCTGAACATCGCCCGCTTCGGCGTCGGCACCTGGCTGCCGGAATTCGAGTGGGCGCATTACCAGGCCTGGGAGCCGTGGCGTTCGCTGATCCAACGCTATCCGCGCCATATCGTGGTCACCGGCAGTGCGCTGCCCGGACTGGCGCTGGCGCAAATGCGATTGCCGGCGCTGAACTGGGTGGCAACCGATTTTATCGGCGACCGCATCGACCGCTTCCGGCAGAAAAAATTGCCGCGGCGGATGTTCGATCTGGTCCTGAACCGGCCATTCTGCGCGATGGCCGAACGTTACGTTCTGGAGCGCACGAATGTGCTGGCGCTGAGCGAACACACGGCACGGGCGCTGCGGGCGGTCGAAGGCCTGGCGGCAGCGCCGCGCACTGGCTTCATCGGTGCAGCGCCGGTGATCGGCTTTGCCGGCAGGCTCAGCGATCCACGCAAAAACGTGCCGCTGCTGCTCGACGTCTTCCGTCGCGCCTTGGCGCAGCTACCTGCCTTGCGCCTGCGCGTGGTGGGCGATCTGACGCCGGAGCTGGCGGCCGGCATGGGCGCTGCCGATCTGCTCGACCGCATCGAATTCCTGCCGCCGCAAATGCCCGAGGGCATGCGCAGCTTCTACCAGGGCATCGACGGTTTCGTGATCTCCTCGCATCAGGAAGGCCTGGCGCTGGTCGGGCTGGAGGCCATGGCGCAGGGCGTGCCGGTGGTCTCGACGCGCTGCGGCGGGCCGGAGGAATATGTGCTGCCCGATCAGACCGGCTATCTCGCGGGTTTCGACGCGGCTGAACTGGCGGCGGCGGTCCTCACCATGCTGCAGCCGGTGAACCATGCACGCCTGTCGGAAAATGCGCTGGCTTTGGTGCGGCAGGGCTATGGCTGGCAGCGCTTTCGCGAGGAGCTGCTCAACCACTTCCACGCGCTTTACGCACGCTCTTAATTGGCCATCTTATAACGGGTGGCGACACTGGGCGGGCCGTCGCCGATGACCCGGCCGGTCTCGATCATGTGGATCATGTGCGCCAGCACGGAGCGGGCGGCAGCCGGATGCAGGCGCGGATCGACCGCGGCGTAGAGTTTCTTCACCATCACCGGGATGGTATCGATGCCCTCGCGCAGGCAGGAAAGGATTTGCCGCTCGCGCTCCTCGCGGTGCGCCATATAGGCTTTGACGAAATTCTGCGGATCGCGGATCTCCGCGCCATGGGTCGGGATCAGCATTTGGTCGTCGCGCGGCAACAGTTTGCGTAGCGACGTCATGTAATCCTGCATGTCGCCGTCGGGCGGCGAGATCACCGATGTCGACCAGCCCATCACGTGATCGCCCGAGAACAGCGCCTTCTCCTCGCGCACGCCAAAGCACAGGTGGTTGGAGATGTGGCCGGGCGTGTGCAGGGCATCGACGGTCCAGCCATGGCCTGCGATCACGTCGCCATCCTTGGTCACGACGTCGGGGCGGAAATCGTGATCGCCGCTTTCCTCGGCGTCACCATCGGGGCGGGTTGGATGCGGGCCGAAGCCATAGGTGGTGGCGCCGGTCGCCGCTTTGATGGTCGCGGTGGCCGGCGAATGGTCGATATGGGTGTGGGTGATCAGGATATGGGTGACGGTCTCGTTGCGCACCGCGTCGAGCAGGGCGTTGATGTGGTCGATATCGGGCGGACCGGGATCGACGATCGCCACCTTGCCTTTGCCAAGAATGTAGGTGCCGGTGCCGTGGAAGGTGAACGGGCCCGGGTTCTTGGCCACGATCCTGCGGATCAGCGGCGTGACGTTGCGCGGCTCGCCGTAGCTGAAGCTAAGTTCCTTGATGAAGGGAATGGCCATGTCAGAACTGCGGCGTGAGCTTGTAGATGGCGTTGCGCACGTCGGAGGTGACGTAGATCGCGCCCGATTTGCCGACCGCTACCCCGGTCGGCACGTAAGCCGGCGGCCCGCCTTGGAAGCCCGGCAGGCCGATGGCGAGATTGTTGGCCAACGGCGTGATGGTGCCGTCCTTGGGGTCGATCGCTATGAGGCGGCGCAAGCCCACTTCGGCCACGATCAGCCGCCCGTCCGGCGCCACGTCGATGCCTTCCGGCGCTTTCAGCCCGCTGACGATGACGTTCTTGGCGCCCGTGGCGAGATTGATGCGCACCACCGCGCCAGTGGCCAGTTCGGTGACATAGACCGCGCCCGCGCCGGCGCTGGCCATGGCCACCGGCGCGTTCAGCTCCTTGGCGATGGCGGTGCGGTCCGTGCCGTCGGCGCCCTTCACCCGCAGCAGCGAACCGGTGCCCAGCTCCAGCACCAGCAGCGAACCGTCTTCGGCTTCGATGGCGTCAACCGGCGCCTTGAAGTCGTGCAGCATTGCGAGCGGCTTGCCGGTGGTGCGTTCGATCTTCTGCACCGAATTGGTGAACCAGCTGGTCAGCACGACATGCTTGGCGTTGACCGAAACCCCGAACGGATATTCCAGCATGTCGCTTTGCATGCGCAGCACGGTGTTGACCGCGCCGCTGGCGCCATCGACCGTGCGATAGGTGAAAATGTCCGGCAGATAAAGGGTTTCCTTGTCGCCATCGGCGAAAACGGCGATGTCGGCCGGCACCGCGAGCTTGCCCTCGACCACGGTGCGCACCTGGCCGGTGGCGGTGTCGACATGGTAGACGCCGTTATCGGCCATGTTGGTGACGAACAGCCGGTTGCGCGAATCGATGGCGAGATTGTCGATCGACGGCTTGACCGTGGCGACCAGCGTCTTCTGGCCGGAACTGGTTTCCACCCGCACCACCTGGCCCAGAGCCGTATCGACCACGTAGAGACTGCCGTTGGAGTCGAAATTGACGGCGGCCGGCACCTTGAAGCCGTCGGCCACGACGGTGATGGTGGCCTTGTCGACGTCGACCTTGACCACCTGGCCCTTGAACCACAGCGGTCCATAAAGCAGCCCGTCGGGACCGAACTCGAAACCGTTCAACCCGCCCATGCCCTCCATCACCTTGCGCGGCGCTTTCAGCGGCGTGTCGGGCTTGGCGTCGGCTTTCAGCGGGCCGGTGTCGATCTCCCACAGCGCGTCGCCCAGGAACACCTGGGTGGCAAAGAGGCGGCCTTCCTTGGTGAAGGCCAGCGAATTGATGCCGGGCAGGCCGGTGGCAAGCTGCTTGATCGGCTGATCGGGCTTGGCGCGGGCATGGACGATGCCGGTGAGAAAGGAGGTCCAGGCCATGGCGCCGTCGACGCTGAAGGCGATGTCGTCGGCCATGCCTTCTGGACCGGGAATGCGGGTTTCGACCTCGCCGGTCTCGACCTGGACCTTGTAGACCGACTGACCGACGACGCTGCCGGCGAAAAGCTGGTCGTCGCGATCGAAGGCCAGCCCGTGCACGCCGTGGAAGTGCGAGCCTGGCACCAGGAACTGCGTCAAATAGGATTTCGGCGCCGGGGCGGGTGCTGGCGCCGCCGCGGGAGCCCGTGGCTGCTGTTGCTGCTGGGCTTGGGCGGGTGCGAACGCGAGCAGGGCGGCGAGTGTCAGGCCGGCCGGCCGCAGGATGGGATTCAGGCCCATAGGCAACTACCTCGAGATCGATTTTGCCAGATGTTACGGCGCGGAACCGGGCAGGTCTAGCGCACCAGGTAAAGCGAGATCTCGGGGAACCAGGAAATTACCGCTAGCGCCGCCAGCATCATGGCGATGAAGGGCAGGACGGAGCGGCAGATGAAGCCGAAATCCTCCTTGAAGGCGGACATGGCCACGATCAGGTTCAGGCCCACCGGCGGGGTGAGGAAGCCGATCTCCAGATTGACCGTCATGATGATGCCGAAATGCGTCTTGTCGATGCCATAGGCTTCGGCGATCGGCCAGATCAAGGGCGCCACGATCAGGATGGCCGATCCCACATCCATGAAACAGCCGACGATCAGCAGCAGGATGTTCACGATCAGCAGATAGGCATGCTTGCTCTCGACCGCGCCGGTCATGAACTCGACCAGCGCCTGGGGCACGCGCTGCTCGGTCAGCAGCAAATTCAGGCTCAGCGCGATGGCCAGGATGGGAAACAGCGAGCCGAGCAGCTTGGTGGTTTCCAGCGCCACGGTGTAGAAATCGCGCAGGCGCAATTCGCGATGGATGAAAATTTCCACCAGCAGCGCATAAGCCAGCCCGATGGCGGCCGATTCGGTGGCGGTGAACCAGCCGGTATAGATGCCGCCCAGGATGATCACCGGCAACAACGCCGCCGGCCCGCCGAAAGCCAGGGCGCGGCCCAGCTCTCTTATGCCCGCCGGCATGTTGGCGAAATAGTCGGCGAAGACGGCCGGCGGCTTGTAGTCGTCGATCAGGCTGACATCTGGCGAGCCGCCAGCGCCCGCCGCCGCTGCACGCGGACGCGTCACCTGCACCACGAAGGCCCAGTAATGCGGCTGCAGCGCCAGCACCACGAACGGTGCGGTGAGCAGGTAGTAGACGCCGTTGCCGCTGACGGGGGAGCGCGGCATGTGCCGGTTCACGATCAGCGCATGGAGGGTGAACATCGCCGTCAGCAGCAGCCCCGGTCCGACGCCGGCGATGAACAGGTCGGTGATCGAGGCCTCGGTCGAGATGCCGTAGAGGATCATCGGAATCGAGGGCGGGATGATGATGCCGAGCGTGCCGCCGGCGCAGATCGCGCCCATGGCATAGAGCTTGGAATAGCCGCCTTTCAGCAAGGCCGGGTACATGACGGCGCCCACCGCCAGCAGCGTCACGGTCGAGGAGCCTGAAATGGCGGCGAACACGGCGCAGGACAGGATGGTGGCGGCGGCCATGCCGCCGGGCAGCCAGGCGGTGGCGGCGCGCACGATGGCGATCAGCCGTTCGGCGATCGAACCACGCGTCATGACGTTGCCGGCCAGGATGAAGAGCGGAATGGAAAGCAGCACTTCCTTGTCGGCGCCGGTCCACATGTCCTGGATCATGTATTCGAGCTGGCCGCTGCCGAACACCAGATGCACGTAGCCGCCGACGACGAACAGAATGACGATCAGGTTCTGCCGCAGCACCAGCAGCAGGATGACGATGCCGATCAGGGCCGCGACGCTCATTCGCCGACCTGCTCCTGGCGCGGCCGCAACGCGGGGTAGGCGGCGAAAACAAAATAGTGCAGCGCCGCCATGACGTAGCCCAGCGGGATCATCGCCTGCACCGGCCAGATCTTCCAGTCGATCACCGGAGACACGGTTTCGAAATCGAAGGATTCCTGCACCAGTTTGGTGGCGAAGAAGGACACGACGATGAAAACCGTGCCGGTGATGAGGTCGGCGATGCGGTCGAGCGGGGCGCTCCAGGCGGCGGGCACCCAGTTGTCGGCGACGCGCGGGCGGATATGGGCGCCGGCGGCAGCGGCCAGCGCCAGGCCGAAATTGCCGGCCACGATGGTGCAGTAGACCGCAACCCGCTGGGCGCCGAAAATGCCCTGGTTGAAGAATTCGCGGCCCAGCACGTCGGCCAGCAGCAGGATGGCGAGCGCGGCATAGAAGATCGTCGCTACCGCACCCATGAAATAGAAAAGGAGCCGCAGAACGGTGCGAGCCGTTTCCACGAGTCCTTTTCCCCAGACGCTACTGGACGAAGGAAGCCGCTAGACCGGGCATTCCTTCTTGGCTTTCTGGATCAGCTGCCACAGCCTGGGCGCATCGCCGCCGATATCCTTGACCAGCGCCGCCTGCGCGGGCTCGGCCGCCTTCTTCCAGGTCGCAAGCTGTTCGGCCGTCAAGGTGTGCACCGTGCCGCCCTGCGCCTGGTGCGCCTTCAGCATCGCCGCCTGCACGCCGCGCACTTCGACGCGCAGCTGATGCGGCGGCGAGGAGACCAGTTCGATCTTGGCGCGCTGCTCCTTGGGCAGCTTGTCGTAGAAGCGCTTGTTGAACACCACGATGCCGGCCTGATGCTGGTGCTGCGTCAGGGTGAGATGCGGCGCCAGCTTGCCGGTGCCCATGGCGACATAAGTCAGGTTGGGGAAATCGCCGCCTTCGACCAGGCCGGTCTGCAGGCTGGGATTGACGTCGGGCACGCCCAATGGCACGCCATTGGCGCCTACCGCATCCCAGAACACTTTCGACGAGGCGGCCGGTGCGATGCGCACCTTGTAGCCTTTGGCGTCGGCGGGGGTTAGCAGCGGCTTCTTGCCGTAGACGTTGACCCAGCCCACTTCCGACCATTGCGTCAGGACCAGGCCCTTCTTGTCGAACAGTTTCTGGTATTCGGCGAACAGGAAATTATCGAGCACGCAATCGGCCTGCTTTTCGCTTTCCCAGACATAGGGTCCGGCCAGCAGCGACATTTCCTTGACGATCTGCACGCCGGCGGTGACCGAGAAGCCGCCCGACTCGAGCCGCCCGTTCTGCACCTGCAGGATGGTGTCCTGCTCGCTGCCCAGCACCGAGTTGATGTAGGGCACCATGGTGATTTCACCCTTGGTCTCGCGCGCGATCTCGTCGCGGAAGCGGTTGATCTGGGCTTCCCATGGCGTCTTGGGCGGCGCCGCCGAAACGAACTTGAATTCCAGCTTCTGTTGCGCGCTCGCGGATGTGGTCAGCGCGGCGATGGACAGTGCAGCCGCAGCCGCACAGGCAAAAATCGATTTCAAGTTGCTTCCTCCCAGGGGGCGCGTCGGTTGCGTTGCCGCGGCCTTGGCGAAATTCTTTGCCTGCCCCTGTGCCGCGTCAAGGGCTTTCGCTGCGCGGAAGCAAAAACGCTGTCGTCGCGGCGGTGAACGGGCGTTAACATCGCCCTCCAAACACGGCATCGAATTCAGGAGAAGATTATGGGACCGCTTTCCGGGCTGAGGCTGATCGAGATTGCCGGCATTGGGCCCGGACCGATGGCGGCGATGATGCTGGGCGACATGGGCGCCGACATCATCCGCATCGACCGCACCGTTTCACACGTCATGGACCGGCTCTCCGATCCCAAGTTTGCAGTGCACAATCGCTCGCGCCGCTCGGTTTCGGTCGATCTGCAGAAGCCGGGCGGGGCGGAGGTGGTGTTGCGCCTGGCGGAAAAGGCCCACGGGCTCATGGAACCGTTCCGCCCCGGTGTGGCCGAGCGGCTGGGCATCGGTCCCGATGTCTGCCTCAAGCGCAACCCCAAGCTGGTGTACGGGCGCATGACCGGCTGGGGCCAGGAAGGACCGCTGGCCAAGGCCGCCGGGCACGACCAGAACTACATCGCCCTGTCGGGCGCGTTGCACGCCATCGGGCGCAAGGGCGAGAAGCCGGTGCCGCCGCTCAATCTGGTCGGCGATTTCGGCGGCGGCGGCATGCTGCTGGCCTTCGGCATGGCGTGCGGGCTGGTCGAATCGATCCGCTCCGGCAAGGGCCAGGTCGTCGATGCCGCCATGGTCGACGGCACCGGCCTGCTGCTGGGCGGCATCTGGGGCATGGCGGGGGCCGGGCTGTGGGACGACAGCCAGCGCGAGCACAACATGCTCGACGGTGGCGCGCATTTCTACGACACCTACGAGACCAGGGACGGCAAGTACGTGTCGATCGGTTCGATCGAACCGCAATTCTATGCGCTGCTGTTGGAGAAGACCGGGCTCAAAGGCCAGGACCTGCCGGCGCAGCACGATC